>JACZRH010000140.1 GCA_022574815.1 Planctomycetota bacterium
TTTCCCCGGCTCAGTCGGAGGAATCCCCGCTCTGCGAGTCGCCGTCTTGTGACGGAGCTGGTTGCGACGAGGGGGATTCCGTCATGCCTGAGTCTGGGTCTGCTGGGCTCTGCGGCTCGCTCACATGCGGCTTGTCGACCGGAGGCCGTGCGGGAGTAGTCCTATCTTCACGCGAATTCGACGGAGAGATTCGAGCCACCGGAGCAAGCGGCGGGCCCCTGACCTCTGGGCAAATTATGCCGATGCGCATCTTCTTCGATTGGCCCTTCGATTTGTCCGCCATATTTAACGATCCTTTCTACGACAAGTTTTCCTTCGCAAACCAGAAGAGGAATATGAGTCCAAGGAGGAATGCTACCAAGCTGGCATAGTCGAGACAAGCGATCACGGTCGGGCGGCGTAACGCGCCTTGCCGTTGACGGGCCCGCGTCAACAACTCTCGGTCGATTCCGTCCTGCGCCGCGTGGTCAAGTTCGCGCCGGTAGTCCTCAAATGCGTATTGGGCTTGATGAATCGCCAACATAACCGTAACGATCGCAACGCCGAGAAAACACCACGCTGACAAGAACAGTCCGGGAGATTCCATCTTCCCATTCTTGGCAATGTAGGCCCCGAGCGTGAGGGACAGGCCTAGGGCACCGCCCGACAACGTCACCAGGTAACTCTGATAGCTCTTCGAGTGATCATTCTGGCCGTCGGTGAGCTTGTTTCGCTCGTCACGGTAGGCGGCCTAAACCTCATCGACTTCCTGCTGCTTCAGTCCGGCCGATTCACTTTCATCTGACATGGCCAGCATCTTAACATCGTCTTAACAGCAATCAAGGCAGCTCCCACGCGAGCGCCGAGCCGTTCAACGTGAACTGGGTCGCGAACCCGCGGCTGACGTGGGCGGACAGCTTCGCGCTCTTTCGCACCGACGGGAACACGCGGCCCGGGCCGGTGGGCGGGATTG
This sequence comes from Planctomycetota bacterium, assembly GCA_022574815.1. Lineage (GTDB taxonomy): Bacteria > Planctomycetota > Phycisphaerae > UBA1845 > Fen-1342 > JACZRH01. The sequence continues at coordinate 953 of JACZRH010000140.1, forward strand.
CGATCTTTCAGGAAGAGCTGCCCGTCCAGGTGCGGTCGCAGCGTCTCCGCGGTTTAGTCGCCTGAAGCACGAACACCGGTTGCAAACCGGTGCCACATGCTCAGGTCAATTGGCGTACAAGCTGTTTCTCGTACAGCCCGTGATAAAGCGGGCAGCGCTCGAAGAGCTCGGCGTGTGTGCCGCTGTCGACGATCCGCCCGGCGTCCATCACGATCACGCGGTCCGCGAACTGAATCGTGCTGAGACGATGGGCGATGATGATCATCGTGCGGCCTTCGGCGACCGCGCGCAGCGCCGCCTGGATCTGGTGCTCCGACTCGGAGTCGATGTTGCTCGTCGCTTCGTCGAAGATCAGGATCGGGGCGTCGCGGTAGATGCCGCGGGCGATTGCCAGGCGCTGCCGCTGCCCGCCCGAGAGCGTCGTGCCGCGCTCGCCCAGCACAGCCTCATATTGGCCCGGCAAAGCGCGGATGAACTCGTCCGCCGACGCCCGTCGGGCTGCGTCGCGGACCCGCTCCAGGTCGGGCGGCTGCTCGCCGTAGGCGATGTTCTCGATCGGGGTGCCGCCGAAGACGATCGCCTCCTGACTGACCAAACCGATCTGGGCTCGCAGGCTCTCGAGCGTCGCGTCGCGGATGTCGACTCCGTCGTACAGGATCCGCCCCGCGTCAATCTCGTAGAGCCGCGGCAGCAGGCTCACGAGCGTGGTTTTGCCCGACCCGTTCGGCCCGACAATCGCGACCGTTTCGCCTTGCCGGATCGTCAGGTTGACGTCGCGCAGCGCCGGCGTTTCGCTGCCGGGGTAAGTGAAGGAGACGTTTTCCAGCTTGATGGTCTCTCGAAGCGGCGCGAGCTTCAGACTCGCTTCGTAGTGCGACCCTTCGAGCGGCAGGTCGAGGAGCTCGAAGACGCGTTCGGCGCCGGCCGTGGCCCGCTGCACGCGCACGAACACGTCCGACAGCTTGCGAATGGGGTCGAACAGGACCGCGAGAATGAAGCCCAGGGTCACGAACTTGGCGACCGAGAGCTCCTGATTCAGAACGCGGCTCGCGAGCCAGACCGTGACCAGGCTGCCGGCCAGCAGCGCGATCGTCTCCATCGTCGGGCCGACGAACGCTTCGAGCTTGACCAGCTTCATCTGCCGGCGAAGCATGGCCCGGTCCACCGCGGCCAAACGGACGCGCTCGTGCTCCTCGGCCGTATAGGCTTTGACCATGCGGAGGTTTTGCAGCGTATTCGTCAGCGCGCCCACCATCACGCCGTACGTTTGCAACAGTTTGCGGTTCACGCGCTTGACGCGCCGCCCGACCACCATGAACACGACGGCGGCGAAGGGCGCGACGATCACCACGCCCAGCGTGATCCGCCAATCGAGCGCGAACGCCAGCCCGAGGGTGAACAGGGCCCGTAGCGGCTCGCGTACGAAGCGGCCCAGCAGCGTCGTCAGGCCGCGCTGGACCTCCTGAATGTCCTGCACGAAGCGCGTCACGAGCTGCGACGCGGGTTCGCCTGCAAAATACGACATTGGCAGGCGCAGCGTGTGTGCGTACAGGCGGCCGCGCAGGTTCATCATCGCGCGCAGCACGGCTTTGGCGACGAGGATTTTTCCGAAGTAGCTGAAGACGTTGGCGATCAACACGGTGAGGACCAGCCCGACCAGCAGGTACACGAGCGTACGCAACTTGGCCTGCGGCGTGTCCGCGACGGCGAACCCCGCGGTCCGTTGCAACAGGCGAGTCACGAAATCGGACTCGGCCGGTGTCAACACCAGCGTTCGCGGCTCCGCGGCCGAATCGTCGTTGGCGAGCTCCGCAAGAACACCCACGCCGGCGCCGGGCGGCGCGTGAGCCAGATCGTGCAGAAGCTCCGCAGCCGGCCGTTCATCCGGGTCCCAGATCAGGTCGAACGGCCGCAGACCGAAGGCGTACGGCGCGCCGTCGGACGGCACGCGCACAACGCGCAGCCGAATCTGGGACCGCTCGGTCGTCGCAGCGAACTCGAGGTCGAGCCGTCGCCCGGCGGCCGAGCGGTCCACCCAGCCGCGCAAGCCCTCGGGCTCGAGCAGAACCTTGAAGACCGGAAAGGCCCAGCCGATGCCGAGCGTGTGCAGACCGGCGAAGACGACCGTCGCGGCGAGGCCGGCGAGAAGCGTCGTGCGGAACATCCAGACGAGGCCCAGCATGCGCAGGAACATGCGAGTTTGAAAGGGCCCCGCGGGGGCCGGCCGCTCGTCGGGAGTGGGGCGCTGCGATGGCATCGGCGTTCAGATCAGCTTCTTGTAGAAATCGAGGTAGCGGTCCGCGAGGACCGACCAATCGAACAACGACCGCCCCAACTCTCGTGCCTCGCGCGCCAGATCGGCGCGCTCTTGGTCGGACAGCTCAAGCAGTGTGGCGAGGGCCGGCTTGAAGGCTTCCCGGCGTGGCGCGCAGACGCGAATCACGTGCTCGAGCCCGGGCGGCGCCACGCACGTCGACGCCAGCACCGGTACGCCGGACGCGATCGCCTGCAAGATCGACACCGGCCCGTGAATGCGCAGACTGGGCGACGCCAGGATCGACGCGCCGGCCAGCCAGGCCCGCAGCGCGGGCAGGTCGGGCGCGGGCGCGAAGGTGATCCGCTCGGCCCAGTCCTTGCGCTCGACGGCCGCCTCCAGCATCTGCCGCCATTCGCCCGTTGCCGGCCCGGCCAGGACGAGTTTCCAGCCCTGCGTATCACTCCCGATCTCCGCCAACGCTTTGAACAGCGGCACGCATCCCTCGGCGGGGTGAATGGGCCCGAGTAAAAGCAGGCACCGGCCCTGCGGCGCCGCGCGGCCCTCCTGGGCGAGCGCCGCGCTGCCCTCGTAGTCGCCGAACGTCAATCCGTACGGCAGCGGTGTGATGTTGTCGTTCAAGTTTCTGTCGCGCAGTTCGCGTTCTTCTTCGTCATTGACCGCCGTGACCGCTGCGGCTGTGCGAACCGCCGACCGCTCGAACAGCCGGGAGCGCAGCTTGGTGATCCAACCCTGTTCCACATAGCGTTCGCCGCTGAAGGCGCCGCACGGCGAAATCACGTACGGTGTGCCGGTCGCCCGCGCGACGGCGGCGATGTCGCGGGCGTTGCGGTGGCTCCAGCCGTGTACGTGGACCAGGTCCGCGTTTTTTACGAGCCGGGTCGCGGTGGCGCGCTCGAAGGGGATCGCGTCGATCGCGCTGCGCGGCGCTCCGTTTCCGGCTTCGACTCCACCGGTCGCGGCAGCGGCGTCGCTGAGCCGCACGACCGGTGTTTCGACATTCCGGGCGCGCAGGGCCTCGAACAAACCGCGCAGGAGGTACTCCAGCGAACCGGCCTGCGAATCGAGCGACTCCACGAACTGAATGATGCGCACGACGACCTTTGCTCACACGCGAGACGTTCGGAAACCCATCCGCCACTCTCGGTAGCGTTCGATCTACTCTACCCGAGGCGGACCGGCATTGCACATCGACCGAGAACGTGACGCGCTTGATCGCAGAGACGCCCCGCTCGCAGGGCGCCCGCGGCCCGCGAATCCCCGTTCACCCGCCCGCATACCCATCGAGTTTTTGTGACTTGCGGCGGCGCGCCCGGCGCAGGTACTCCATCACCGGCCCTTGCATCGCCCGAAACCTGCCCTTCCATTCGCGGGGGCGAGCGGACGTCTGGCGCAGGTAGGCTCGCAGAAAACGGCATCGGTCGGTGTGCGTCACCCAGGAGTGCTCCGCGAGACTCGCTGCGAGGCGCAGCAGGGCGCGCTCGTTGTGCCGGGACTCCCAAAACCGTGGCGGGCGCAAACCGTCCAGGTCCACGAGGATCGTTCGCACCGGCCCGTCGCGGCCGTCCCAATGCTCGAGCAGGATGTTGGACGCTTTCAGGTCGCGGTGAATGAGACCCTCTCGCTCGATTTGGGTGCAAAGCTCGGCGACCGACGCGATGATTGCGTTCTTGACGCTCCGCAGGGATCGCGACTCGACGCGAGCGAGCCGGGCGAGCGCCACTTGGTCCAGATCGACGAGATTTGGAATGTAGCGCGTCACGAGCCACGTCGCCGGCGGCGCTCGTCGCTCGATCAGAGCCAGCGGTTGTGCCGTGTTGATCCCGCCACGGAGCAGCCTCAGGGCGCGCTCGAAGTTTCGTCGTTCCCGTGACGCCCCGAGGGCGCGAAGCACACGTCGGCGAGCGCTCGTGTGGCGGGCGCGCTTGCACACCACTGCGACGGGTTCGCCGGCTGCACAGGAAATGAGTCCGCGGATGACCTCGACGCTCGGCGAGAACTTGAGCGGCGCATAACCCGGCAGCTCCGCGGCGTCGGTGACGAGTTGGTTCAGGAACGACCGCCAGTCCTCCGCCGTGGGCCGACGGTCGCGCCGCTCGTGCGGTGAAATTTCGGCGACGCCGGACGCCAGCACGAAACCCGCCCACCCGCCGTCGAGCGCGACGGGTGTTTTTTCACACTTCACGGCGACCCGCCCGCTTTTGGACTCCGGCTTCGCAGCACTGCTGCGTTCGGCGCTGCTCATGTCGGCACGGCAGCCGCCGTCGAGCGCCCGGGAGCGCTGCCGAAGTGGTGAAACCAGAGCCGCAGCGTCAGAAGATTGATCACGACCCGGGCGTTGAAGGCGCGATTGACCCAGGTGCTCTGAATGCGGCGGCGCATTCGTGCGAACGGGCCGCCCGTCAAGACCACCGAATCGCGCCGGGCGCGGGCCTCCGCGACGCGGCTCTTGAGCCAGATCTCGATCGCCGCGCGGTCGAACCACTCGTCGAAGGCCGGCAGGGGATCGAGCAGCGTCTCGACGATGTAGCGTGGCAGGTCCCCGGTCTCGCGCAGGATGCGTTTCCATTTCGTGCGGCTGTGGACCGTGCTGAATTCGGCGCTGGCGAGATCGGGCGCCATGGCGCGCAGCCCCTCGCGCAGGAATGTTTTTTCGGCGCGCTGTTCGACCGGGAGCCGTTCGGCGAGGTTGAGCATCGGCACGTCGAGCAGCGGGGTGAGCACCTCGAGGTGCATCCGCCAGAGCGCTTTCGGCCCCGTCAACAAGCGCGGCACGCGCACCTGCCAGTACAGGCGATCGTGCAGATCGTGGGGTGGCTCACTCTCGCCGATGTCCGCGAGCAGAGCGTCGATCTGCCGGCGGTAGTCGGTCAGGCACGCCCGGGCCGCGTCGGGCCGCATCAGGAACTTCACCAGCGAAACGCGCGGCCCCATCCGCACGCCGACCCGCTCCAGCGCATCGGCGGCAGTGCGAATCTCCCGCTCCCCGCGATAGCACTGATCGCCGAAAACGATCGCGTCGTATCTCTCGGCCAGCGATTGCGCGAGGCACTCTCGGTCGGCAAAGGCGCCCAGGTAGCCGGCCAGACCGTCGCTGCCGTACACGATGCGTGAAGCCTGCTCGGCGAGCTTGCGATCGCTCAGGCGGTGCTGCTCGTTGGGGACGCCGGCGACCTCGGCGATGCGGCGGCCCACCGCGAAATCGGCTTGCGGCCCCTCGGCCGCGTCGTAGGTCCACGTCACCGTGGGCAGCTTCAGCCCCGCCCGCCGCGCCGTGGCCAGGATCACACGTGAATCCACACCGCCGCTGAGCGCCAGCACCGGGCGTTCGAAGTGCCGCAGCTGATTGACCACGCACTGGCGGACGGCGTGCTCGAGCTCGTCCGGCGAAGGTGTGCTCCGCTTGCGAAAGGTCGGTGTCCAGTAGCGCCGGCAGGTTGCGCCGCCGGCGTCGATCTCGAACGTGCGAGCGGGCCCGAGCAGCGTGACCTTGCGCCAATAGCTGCTCTCGCCGAAAAGAAACGCGTTCAGAGCCAAGCTCAGGATCGAGCCGGGCAGGATTTCGTCGGTCATGCCCGCGATGGGACGAAAGGCCTTGGGCTCGGGCGCGAGCAAAACGAGCTCGCCGTTGTCGCCGACGAACATCGGGCGCGACCCCGACCGGTCGGTGAGCGCGACGACGCGGTCGTGTGCGTGATCGACGATGACGAGCACGAACGAGCCGCTCAGCGATTCCAGCCCGGCTGGTCCTTTCTCCTGGAAGGTCCGCGCGACGAACGCGGCTTGGTCCCCGTCGGCGGCAGTGCCGGCGTTATCGTGCGGGATTTCGTTGGAGAGAAACCCATCCATGAGCACCGAAACGTCGTCGGTCCGCAGGACGCGACCGCCGGCTTTCGGGCAAGCGCCGCGCCGAATCATCCCGGCGGCGACGGCAGGCGTATCGATCACCGCCTCCCATTGCCCCGGCGCCTCTTGCAGGAGCGGCTCGGCGGCGCGGCGCACGACCTCGCGGCAATCGACGCCCGGCTTGGACGCTCGTGCAAAAAGAATCGCCGCCATGAACCGGCCGCTCCGAAGACGAGTAGGAATGCGCGGCACACGTCACGTTCCGCACCGCGGACGGTATACCGACAAACCCGATCGGTGTCGATGAAGCGGCGCGTCGCGGGCGAGAGCACCATGTCATCCGCGGTGAGGAGGCCGAGACAGCGCCGAACGCGGCGTCGGCCGCACGGCAGGTTGGGTGGTCGGGTGGTCGGGTGCCCCGGGTCTTTGGCGGTGAGGGACACGCTTGGCGCGTCGATTCGCGTCCCGCACGGCTAAAGCCTTAGGCCACCCAGGCTCACCCAGGCGCTCGGGTGCGGGATGACGGTCCACGCCGGGCTTTGCATCCGGTGCGCGTCACTGGACCAGAATCGGCGCGACGCTGCGGATACCGAACAGATCGAAAATGGTGGCCTCATCCACGTGAATGACCGAATTGCCGTCGATATCGAGCGTGCGCCCAAGAACCGCTCCAAAGTACTCGGAATTGCCCTCGAGAATTACGTCGGCCGTCGGCGCCACCACGGCACCGTAGAACCCGGCACCGCCCTGGAGGCGAACCGTCGGACCGGTCACGTAAATGACCAGGTCGCGCGGGTCCTGAGTGCTGTTCACGATGCCGCCGCCCGTGAACGTCGCGGATCCGTCGATGTACATGACGGTCGGGCCGGTGACCTCGATGTAGGCCCGCCCGTCGACTAGCGCGGAATTGAAGTAGTACGTTCCGCCGGTCAGCGTGAGATGGTCGTTGCCCGTCACGTACAAGTGCGAGGGGTTGCCCTGGAACGGATCGTTGCCGCGGTAGGTGAGCCCGATCGTGCCGTTGTCATTGGTGGTGGAGGCCGCGTCAAAGTCGGCATTGAACGACGGCGTCCCGCAGGGTTCCTGCTCACGGACCACGCCGCGCACCTCGTACGAGTTCCCATAAGGGATGAACGCGTAGCCATCGCCGTACATGGCGTCGCCGAAGATCTGTATCGATCCGTTCGCGACGATGTCCTGGCAACTGCAAATGTCGCCGTTGGGCCGCATGTTGCCGGGCCCGTAGCGCCCCTGGCGGGCGTCGTAGCTGTCCGTGGTGATGTCGCCGTCGGCGGTGATGCCCTCGAGGCCCCATATGCCGGCGCAGCGGCCCGATCCGACCAGCGCGATCGCACCGCGGCTGATGTCCGCCGTGTCGCGCCCCATCAGCGGAGCGAAGAACAGACGCATGTCCTGGCGGGTGCCGTTGACCTGGACGGCATTCGGCAGGACGTCGTCCACGCCTTCGTCCGGAGTCTCCGTGAAGGTAAAGTTGATTCCACTCCAGTTGCCGATGAGCACATCCAGTTCGCTGTTGTCCAGCTCATTCTGGGCGACGACGTTCAGCGCACCGAACTCGAGGGCTCGTTGGCGGGCCGTGGAACCCATCTGCATTAGACCCGAAGCGCCGGCCAGGGCCGAAGCGTCGGCCGCGGCCTGCATCTCGGACCGCGCGATGTGAATGTTACCGAGGTCGATCGTCAGGGCCGCAAAGCCCAATAACGTGATCAGCATCACGGCGAGCAGAGGTACGATAAGACCGCGGCGGCGTTGGCGGGAAACGAGCATGGTGGCCATGCAGTATCTCCTTTGGAATGTCCCACCCCCGGATGAGTATTCCATTCAATAACGAATGCCGTCACGAGAATTGTCGGGGCGATCGCCGTCAAACACAGCGAACTCAGCGCCAAGACCGGCGCGCTCCGATTCCGCCGCTCAGCGGTGATCGGATGGGTGGCCCAGTTCTTCAGAGGTGCGGGACGCGAATTGGGCGCCGATTCGCGTACCCCAGGGCTAAGGGCATGGGCCACACGGGGCCGTGCCGCGCCTCTTACGAGCCGTTGCAGCGCGCCAGTTTCGCTTTCAAGTAACGCCCGGTATGGCTCGCGGCGCAGGCGCAAACGACCTCCGGCGGTCCCTGCACAACGATGCGCCCGCCGGCGTCGCCGCCGTCCGGGCCGAGGTCGAGCACCCAGTCGGCGGTCTTGATGACGTCGAGGTTGTGCTCGATCACCAGCACGGTGTTGCCCATATCCACCAGGCGGTTCAACACGCCCAGGAGCGTCTGGATGTCCGCGAAGTGCAGCCCCGTGGTCGGCTCGTCCAGCACGTACAGCGTGTGGCTCTCCATCCGCGCCCGCTGGACCGCCGACGCGCTCGGCGGACCACTGGGCGGCGTGGGGTAGAGCGCGCCCTTGGCCAATTCGGCCGCGAGCTTGACCCGCTGCGCTTCGCCGCCGGAGAGCGTGTTCGACGGCTGCCCGAGCTGGACGTAGCCCAGCCCCACGTCGGAGAGCGCCTGCAAGCCGTGCCGAATGCGCGGGAAACTCTCGAAGAATCGCAGGGCCTCCTCGACCCGCATCGCAAGGACGTCGGCGACGGACTTGCCGCGGTAGCGAATCTCCAGCGTCTCGCGGCCGTAGCGCGTGCCCTTGCACTCCTGGCACTCGACGAACACGTCGGGCAGAAAGTGCATTTCGATCCGCCGCACGCCCTGGCCCTGACAGGCCTCGCAGCGCCCGCCCTTGATGTTGAAGCTGAAGCGGCCGCTGGTGTAGCCGCGGATGCGGGCCTCCTTGGTCTTGGCGTACAAGCGGCGAATTTCGTCGAACAGGCCGGTGTAGGTGGCCGGGTTGCTGCGCGGCGTTCGCCCGATCGGGACCTGGTCGATCTCGATTACCTTGTCGATCCGCGCCGCGCCGACGAGCTGGTCGTGCAGCCCGGGCGTTTCACGCGACTTGTACAGCCGTCGCCGCAACGCCGGCAGGAGTGTCTGCGAGACCAGCGTGCTCTTGCCGCTGCCGCTGACGCCGGTCACCGCGCAGAAAACGCCCAATGGGAAGCGGGCGTCGAGCGACTTGAGGTTGTTCTCGCGTGCGTTGCGCAACTCGACGAAATCGGAGCGGCGCGGCTTGCGGCGCTGTTCCGGCAGCGGGATGTGAAACTCGCCGCGAATGTACTTGCCCGTGATCGACGCCGGGCAGGCGAGCACCTCGCCGGGCGGGCCGGCGGCGATGAGCTGACCGCCGTGCAGCCCGGCGCCGGGGCCGATGTCGATCAGGTAGTCGGCGGCGCGGATCACGTCCTCGTCATGCTCGACGACCAGCAGGGTGTTGCCGAGGTCGACGAGGTTGCGAATGCAGCGCAGCAGGCGTTTGTTGTCGCGCGGGTGCAGGCCGATGGTGGGCTCGTCGAGCACGTAGCACACGCCCACCAGCCCGGCCCCGAGCTGCGTGGACAGGCGGATGCGCTGCGCCTCGCCGCCCGAGAGCGTCGCGCTGGTCCGGTCGAGCGTGAGATAGCCCAGGCCGACGTCGTTCATGAAGCGCAGCCGGCGGCGGGCCTCTTGCAGGATCGGCTCGGCGATCACTTCGGCTTCGCCGGTGAAGCGCATCGCGTCGAAGACCCGCCCGGCCTGCTCGATCGACATGCGCGTGAACTCGTGAATGTTGTGCTCGCCGACGCGCACCGCCAGCGGCCCCGGGCGCAACCGTCCGCCTCGGCAGGCTTCGCACACGTGGTCGGACTGGAAGGCGGCCAGGCGCTTACGGCGCGATTCGTTGCCGGCTGATTTCAAACGTCGCTCGAGGTTGGGGATCACCCCCTCGAACTCCACGCCGAAGCGCGTCTTGTCCTTCGGCTTGCTGCCGTGCAGGAGGATTCGCTTCTCGTCGGCGGACAAGTCCTTGAAACGCGTCGAAGGGTTGACGTCGAAAGCCGAGCAGAGGTCGGCGAGCAGTTTGCGGTGTGTCGCGGCGACGCGCTTGGTGGCCGACAGCCACGGCACGATGGCCCCGCCCGAAAGTGCCAGCGTCTCGTTCGGCACGATCAGCTCCGGGTCGAAACGCCGCGTCGCCCCGAGCCCGCCGCAGACTTCGCAGGCGCCGTACGGCGAGTTGAAGCTGAAGGCCCGCGGCGACAGCTCGTGCAGCGAGACGCCGCAGGTCGTGCAGGTGTGCCGCTCGCTGAAGGTCTCATCGAGCCAGTTGCGGCCTTCGGACGAAGCGGGGCCGCTCGCCGCGCCGTCGGCGCGGCTGACGATGACGGTCCCGTCGCTGAAGGCCAGGGAGAGCTCGACGGCGTCGGCCAGCCGGCTTCGCACGTCGGCCCGCAGGATCAGGCGATCGACGACGACGTCGATGTCCGTTTCGCGTGATTTGGGGATTGCGGGTGCTTCCTTCAGGTCGTGCAGCTTGCCGTTGATGCGGGCCCGCACGAAGCCCTCGCGTTGAATGCGGCGGAGCACGGGCGCGTGGTCGCCGCAGCGCCGGCGAACCAGCGGGGCCAGCACCATAACGCGCGCGTCGCTGGGATAAGCGAGGACGGCGTCGACGATCTGGTCGACGGTGCGCGCGTAGATTTGTTTCGAGCAGCGCGGGCAGTGCGGCACGCCGACCCGCGCGAAGAGCACCCGCAGAAAATCGTAGATCTCCGTCGTCGTCGCGACGGTCGAGCGCGGACTGGTCGGCGCGGCGCGCTGTTCGATGGCCAGCGTGGGAGGCAGCCCGTCGATGCGGTCGACGTCGGGCTTGCCCACCTGCTCGAGAAAGTGCCGGGCGTGAACGCTGAGCGACTCGACGTACTTGCGCTGGCCCTCGGCGTAAATGGTGTCGAGGGCGAACGAACTCTTGCCGCTGCCGGAAACACCGCTGCAGACGGTCAGGCGATCGCGCGGCACGGACACGGTGATGTCCTTGAGGTTGTGCTGGCGCGCGCCGACCACGGTGATCTCTTTGAGGCGATTGTCGCGGCGACGCGATCGAGTCGGCTTGCGTGGAGCGCCGCGGCCGGACCGACGAGACGCAGCCGGCGCCAGGACCACCTCGAGGGCGCGACCGGTTGCGGATGCGGGATTGGCCGCGATCTGCTCGGGCGT
>JACZRH010000141.1 GCA_022574815.1 Planctomycetota bacterium
GCCAGTCCTTCTTCGAGGGTCCGTCCACCGTCGGCTGGGTCGCGGTCAGGCTGTGGACAGTGGTCATCAGGGCTTCCTCGATGCCGAAACTGTCGTTGACGATCTTGGCGAGCGGGGCGAGGCAATTCGTGGTGCAGCTTGCGTTGGACACGATCGTGTCGGTGTCTTTCTGGTAGGTTTCCTCGTTCACCCCCAGCACGAGCGTGGGGATGTCGGCGTCCTTGGCCGGTGCGGAGAGGATGACGCGTTTGGCGCCGGCGGCCAAGTGCTTGCCGCAGGATTCACGCTTGGTGAAAAGTCCGGTCGATTCGACGACGTAATCGACTTTGAGATCCTTCCAGGGCAGGTTTCCGGGGTCGCGCTCCGAAAAGCAGCGAATCTCGGCCCCGTCGATCTTCAAACCCGACTCGCTGCCGCCGGCGTCGCCGTCGTACCGCCCATGGACGGTGTCGTGGCGAAACAGGTAAGCAAGTGCGTCCGGCGGAACGAGATCGTTCACGCCGACGAAATTGATTTCCGCATCCTTGCTCCCGACCCGACAGACGAGCCGCCCGATACGCCCGAATCCGTTGATGGCCACGCGGACCGCCATTGTGGAACTCCTTTTCGCAGATGTTTCGCAGCGCCCCGAGCCCCGGTTGATGGGTACGTCCGAGGCGTGAGTCGGTAGCATCAGGCGCGACCGCTGGACTGTCAAGCGAGCGATTCGGGCCGGCGGCGGCCGGGCACGCCGCGTGCGGCATAGCGGTGCGTCCCGCGAAACCTTGGATTATCGCTTGCAAAAAGTGTGGCGGGCGATAAACTACGCATGGAAGGGCTTTTCGGGAGTCCGGACAGTTCGGATAAGGTTCCCGCCGAAAATGCCTAGCGGCACTTCGGAGCGATTCAAACGCTCGGCGGGACGGAGCAGAGTGACAATCGACATTGCGCGTCGCACACGAACGCGACGCGGCCCGTCCGGGCCTCGATGGCCTTGATGCGCTAGTTTCTGTGGAATGGGCTCCCTTTCTTGTTAGGGAGTCCGGGCAGCGGAAAGGTGTGTATCAGCTTGCTGCGCTGAATGGTGATGCTTGCGCTTTCATCGCCGGCGTCATTGTGTGGGCTGTTTGCGCATTTTCTGGAGTGGTATTCGTGTCGGGAAAGAGACTTTGCCCCCCCGATCTGCACACCTCGCGCCGGCTCCAGCCGCGAGCAATTACTTCACAGCACGGCTGGGCCGTTCGCACTCATCGCGTCAAGCCACACGCGGCATCTTCCCGCAGAATTCCAACCTGCATCGGTCACGTTTTGTTCCGTCGCAGCGACAGGCCCGCACACCATCGCATTGACCTCTCGGGCGGACGATCGTTTCGTCGGCCCGGCCGCTCGTGCATCCGTTTGTTTCGGGTGCGTGCCTTCATTGCGTTTTCGAATTCGTGAAGTAGGAGGAACAAAATGACCAAGCGTTTGATTGTGCTGCTCGCATTCGCGGTCGTGGCCATGCTGGTGGCGCCCCCGGTTTACGCGCAGAATTGGGTCAGGCTCAGCAACGGCATCGCCGGCGACGGCGAGCTGGAAGAGAACACCGACACCTACGGCGCCGTTACCGTCTGGAATTGGCCGGACAATTTCGATTGGTGGAACCCGGTCGGGCTGCCGGACCCGCGCAACAACGTCAGCTTCGCCAGCAACATGTTCGTTTACAATCTAGCCACCCAGGACCGCGTCGCACTCGGCGAGGAATTCGAGGATATCGACAACACGTACAACCAGCGCGGCGTGGCCCCGGCCACGTTCACGTACGCGATTGTCACGGCTCTTGTGGCGTTTGACACCGACGGAGACGGAATCGATGACTCGTCCACGAGCACCTTCAGCGTGACCGGCGGCAACGCCGGCTACGACCTTCAATTCGACTTGGCGCAGAACGTCGCCAAGCCGGTCGGCGGCACGTCGTGTTGGACCAAGACCTACACCATCACGAACAATTCGGGCGCGCCGGCCGACATCCAGGTGGCTTATCACTGCGACTTGGACATAGCGTTCGACGCCGACTTCACGGACCCCGCCGGCGTCGCGGAGTTGGCCGGCCTGCTGAATCCGTACATGCAGGAGCCGGACAATTTCGCGAACTTCGAGAATACGAAGATCTCGCTGTCCGGGACGCCGGGCTACGATTACGTTGCCGGCCGCAGTGGCTTTGACCCCGACGGCCCCGGGCCGGACCCGGCCATGGCGTTCGGAACGGACTTCCAGCAGTGGGACAACTTCGGAATGCCCAATTCCTGGAAGAACTACGCCGCCGGCATCGGTCACAACACGGTCGGTATCGATCCGTCGGCGACGCCCGCCGGCGGCGCGGCCCCGAACGATGGCTTTATGACGCTGCAATGGAGTGTCTCACTCGCCGCCGGTGCGAGCACCGACATCCAAGTCGTCTTGTGCTACGGCAGTGCTACGCCGGTCGGCGGCGCCTGCGGAGCCGACATTTGCGGCGACACCAGTTGCGATGGCGTATTCAACGGCGGCGACATCGACCCGTTCTTCGTTGCACTGGGTGACCCCGTCCTGTGGGCAATCCAACATCCCAATTGCGATATCGTCTGCGTCGCCGACATCAACGGCGACGGCAACGTGAACGGCGGCGACATCGACCCGTTCTTCGCTGCGCTCGGTGGAATCGGTCCCTGTGACTCCGGCGGCGGCTGATACCGCGGGCCTGAGTATCCTCGTGACGCGCATTGGGCAGGCCGGTGGAAAAATCCACCGGCCTGTCGCTTTGCATGCCATCGCCGGACAGCCTGTCCCCGCCGGGAGTGTCCGTTCGCAGTCGGCGCGTGCGGGAGTCGGACCCAATCGGTTCGGCTTGGTCCGGGAATTCCATGTAGTGCAAGGCGGAGCCGCGCGCGTCCCGTTGCCGACGCGGACCAAGAATGTGGATTTCGCTTCAGACCTCGCTGAACAGCTTCAAATAGCTGGCATACCGCCGAACACTGATCGCATCCGCCTCGACCGCCGCGAGGACGGCGCAGCCCTGCTCGTGCCGGTGCGAGCAGTCGCCGAAGCGGCAATTCGGAATGTACGGCAGGAACTCGACAAAGCCGGCCTCGAGCTCGCCGGGTGCGATGGACCAAAGGTCGAACTGGCGGATGCCGGGCGTGTCGACCACGAAGCCGCCGAAATCCAGCCGGTGAAGCTGCGCGTGGCTGGTGATGTGCCTGCCCTTCTCGTTCTCGGCGCTGACCGCGGCGACACGCAGGTCGAGCCCGGGTTGAATGGCATTAATCAGCGAGCTCTTGCCGACACCGCTCTGGCCGGACAGGACCGTGATATGCGCCCGTAGCCGGTCGGTCAGCGCGTCGAGGCCGGTCCCATCGACGACGCTGGTCGGGATGCAGCAATAGCCCAGGTCGCGAAATTCCTGGATCAGATCGCCGACGGAGAGAGTCGCGGTCGCGTCTTCCTGGGGCGTCGAATCGGACTGCGATTTGAGCGAGCGGTTGTCCTTCGCGTCCCCGACCTGCCTGACAGCCGGCGCATCCTCCAGCAAGTCCATCTTGTTGAAACAGATGACCGGTCGCAGCGCGCCTTTCAGCGCGGCGATGAGATAGCGGTCGATCAAATGCGGCTTCAGCCCCGGCTCGGCCACGCTCGCGACGATCAGCAACTGGTCCGCGTTGGCGACCAGCGTGTGCTCGCGTTTGCGGCGGTCGCGCCGGGAGAGCGTCGTCTTCCGCGCCGCGACGCGCTCGATCACGCCGACGCGCTCGTCGCCGGTATCGCTTTCCGAAACGACCGAGAACCAGACGCGATCGCCGACGGTGACGGAGGATCGTTGTTGAATAAGGATCGATCGCAGGACGCGGCGAACGGTACACGGCCAAGCGCGGCCGGTATCGTCGTCGACGAATGAAATCAGCCCATGCGTCCGCGTGATCGTTCCGGTCTTCAATTGCGACTCGTCGATGACCGGTGCGTCGTCCGCGTCCAGAATGACGGTGCGTTTGCGCGAAAGCGCGCCTTTGGCGCGCACTGATTCGGTCAGCCGTTCGTCGGCGAGCGTGTCCTGGTCTTCGTGGTAGCGCCGGGTCCAGTCATCCTGCCGACCGGGCTGTTCGCGATTGCGCCGAAAATCGACACGGACCTTCCGGCCCCGGCCGCGTTTCTTGGCCATGCCGCTCATTGTACCGGACCGGGCTGCAATGCGCGCCGGGCCGGCTCGGCCGCTCCGCCGATGCCAAAGTGGTTTGACTTCGACGGCCGCATATTCGATCTATCTAAGTGGCCTCTTCTTGCGGTCGAAGGGGAAACGCGCTTCCGAGCAATAATTGCCCGAGCAGAATCCGGGCGCCTTTGCGCGCCGGCCCGTGCGCTTCTCGCGTGCGCGGATTCCATGGGTTGGTTGTTCACGCGCGTATTGGGAGAGTGTGATGAACGCCGCGCGTCTTCGAGCGTCTTGGGGTTTGCTGACGGTCGCGTGCCTCGCGATCGGCGGCTGCCCGGGCAACGTCGATAACCCGCCCGACGGCGAGACCCGCGACGCGGCGGGGATTGACTCGGTCCGCGATCCGTTCAATGCCGCACCCAACGCGGTCGCAAGCGCGACCCCCAAGCAGGGCCTCGCGCCGGACACGCTCGCATGCTCGGCCGCTAGTTGCACCACGAACACACGGAGGCACGAGGAGCGAAGAGGGGATTCGGCTTTCGCGCGGGCACCGTGGAATGATTGCCGCGGATTGCGCAGCGACCGCCCGAAAGCAGTGCAATGCTCAATTCGGATTCGCGCTGCGGCGCCTCTGCGTGCCTCCGTGTCTTCGTGGTGCTTTCGCCTTTCTCTTCAAAACGACCCTGGTCCGAGGACGCACGCTGGGGGCGGCGGTGCGGGGAACGAGAGAGAGCAAAATGGCGGGTTGCGAGGAATGCCACTCGGTGACGCGTCGCAACTTTCTGAAACAAGCCGGTTTGGCCTGGCCGAACCTCCGTTTGTCGTGCTGAGTGTCTTCGCCCCTCCCGCAACCCCGTACGAGCCGGCGCTCCGGGTTTCCCGGCGGCGAGTCTGGACCTTGTTCCCCGTCCGCGATACTCTGCAAGCTCAAGGCGTCAGGGCAGGGTGTGGCAGCTTCGGGGACGGTCGCGTAACGGAGGATCGGTGCAGACATGCCTACGCTTCAAGAGGTCTTGCGTGACAAGATCGTCAAGTATCGCGAGGAAGTGCGGGAAATCCTGCGCGAGCACAAGGACAAGGTCATCTCCGAAGTCACCGTGGGCCAAGCCTACGGCGGGATGCGCGGCGTCAAGGGGATGATCTGCGATACCTCCGTGGTCGAGCCGGACAAGGGGCTCATCGTTCGCGGGCATCCGCTGCTCGACATCAAGCACCTCTGGCCCGAAGAGGTCTTCTTCCTGCTGCTGACCGGGGAGTTCCCGGACGATGAGGCCAAGGCCGCGTTGCAGCAGGAATTCGATCGCCGCTCGCAAGTCCCGGACTACGTCTGGAAGCTGCTCTACACGATGGCCGAGGACACGCACCCGATGTGCATGCTGGCCACGGGCGTGCTGGTCATGGAGCGCGAGAGCGTCTTCCGCAAGTGGTACGACCGCGGCATGAAACGCGAGGATTACTGGCTGGCGATGTTGGGCGATTCGCTGAACATCCTCGCCAAGCTCCCGGTTATCGCCGCCGGCATCTACCGCATCCGCTACAAGCATGGCAGCCCCATGCAGTGGACGCAGGGGCTGGACTACGGCGCCAACTTCGCCAACATGCTCGGCATTGCCGACCCGGCCGGCAGCTTCGCCAAGCTGATGCGGCTGTATCTGAATTTCCACGCCGACCACGAGGGCGGCAACGTGTCGGCCAACGCCTGCCACACGGTCGGCTCGGCGTTGTCGGATGCGTACTATTCGGTTTCGGCGGGTCTGAACGGGCTGGCCGGGCCGCTGCACGGTCTGGCGAACCAGGAATGCGTGAAGTGGATTATTGCTACGATGGAGAAGTTCGACGGCGTTCCGTCGGAAGAGCAACTCCGCGAGTTCGCGTTTCGGACGCTGCGGGAGGGGCGGGTCATCCCCGGCTACGGGCACGCCGTCCTGCGGGTCACCGATCCGCGTTTCACCGGGTTCCTCGAGTTCGGCAAGGAGCACCTCCCGGAGGATCCGGTCTTTCAGGTCGTGGCGCGGGTGTACGACGTGATTCCGAAAGTGCTGCAAGAGTATTCCGAGGAGCGCGTCAAGGCCGGCAAGAACCCGATCGCCAACGTCTGGCCCAACGTCGACGCCGGCTCGGGCGCGCTGCTGTACCACTACGGCCTGACCGAGTTTCCGTACTACACGGTCATGTTCTCGGTGTCGCGGGCCATGGGAATGTTGGCCCAGTTGATTCTCAACCGCGCCCTGGGAACGGCAATCACGCGGCCGAAATCGGTCTCGACCGAATGGATCAAGGCGCAGGTCCACTGATCGCGCGGCGCCAAACTGTCGGCGGCGCCCGTGCGCCGGCCGTTCGAATTGGGACACCCAAGAGAGGCCGCGGGCGGTTCCCGGCCCCGATTGCATGTGTCGCACTTCAATCTGGAAGGAGCAACGCGCGCCCGGCGCGCGTTCACACAAGCGGTGAGTGATCCATGGCCAAGAATGCAACGCTGACCTGGGACGGAAAGTCGTACGACCTGCCGGTCGTCGTCGGCACCGAGAACGAAACCGGAATCGACATCAGCCGACTCCGGGCCGAGTCCGGGCTCATTACGCTCGACGACGGGTACGGCAACACCGGCTCGTGTACCAGCGAAATCACCTATATCGACGGCGAAAACGGGATCCTGCGCTATCGCGGTATCCCGATCGAGATCCTCGCCGAGCACTCGACCTTCGTCGAAGTGGCCTACCTGCTGAATTTCGGAGAATTGCCGACCGCGGACCAACTCGTCGAGCTCAAGGAAAGGCTCACCAAGCACCAGAACATTCACGAGAATCTGAAACACACCTTCGAGGGCTTCCCGGCCCATGCGCCCCCGATGGCGATCCTGTCGGCCATGATCAATGCCGTCGGGTGCTTTCAGCCCGAGGTCACGCAGCCCGAGGTCGATGAGCACTTTCTCGACTCGGCGGCGCGGCTGATCAGCAAGGTGCGCACGATTGCGGCGGCGAGCTACACGAAGTCGATCGGACAGCCGATGGTCTATCCGCGCTTCGATCTGGCGTACACGGCGAACTTCCTACACATGATGTTCAGCCGGCCGAACCTGCCTTACGACCCGGACCCCGACGTCGTGCGGGCTCTGGACCAGATTTTCATCCTGCACGCCGACCACGAGCAGAATTGTTCGACCGCGACCGTCCGCATGGTGGCCTCGAGCAAGGCGAATCTGTACGCGTCGATCGCGTCGGGCGTCTGCGCCTTGTGGGGACCCCTGCACGGCGGGGCGAACCAAGCCGTGATCGAAATGCTCTCCCACATCCGCGACTCCGGCGAGACGCTCGAGTCGTACGTGGCGAAAGTGAAAGACCGCAAGTCGGGCGTGCGGCTGATGGGCTTCGGCCATCGCGTTTACAAGAACTTCGACCCGCGGGCCAAGATCCTCAAGTCCGCGGCCGACAAGGTCTTTAAGAAGCTGGGGATCGCGGACCCGCTGCTCGATATGGCCCTTCGGCTCGAGGAGATCGCGCTGAAAGACGAATACTTCGTCGAGCGCAAGCTTTATCCGAACGTCGACTTCTACAGCGGCATTATCATGCGCGCGATCGGCATCCCGGCCGAGATGTTCACGGTCCTGTTCGCGATCGGCCGCATGCCCGGCTGGATCGCGCAGTGGCGCGAGGTCCATCTCAATCCCAAAGCGCGCATCTACCGCCCCCGGCAAATTTACACCGGCCCGCAGAAACGCGACTACGTCACACTCGAGAATCGCGGTTAGCCGGAGTGAACCGCAGAGCCGCAGAGCGCGCGCAGGTCGCCGAGTATTTTGTCATTGTGTCGCCGCAAAAGCGATCTCCCGGCGATCGTCCGGCTCCCTGTGTGGTTTTAGCAAAATCCCGGCCAACCACGTCATCAGTTGGTCTGCTCTGCGCCCTTTGCGCTCATTGCGCCTTTGCGGTTCTACTCGACCGCCGGCCGCACGCGATGGATCGGCAGAATGTCGCGGACGTTGTCGCGCACGCCGCCGAAACGCGGGTTCAGCAGGTAGTTGCCACGCTTGAAGAACAGCGGAATGATCGGCAGCTCCTCCTCGCACAGGATACGCTCCGCGGCGCGAAACAACGCGAAGCGCTTCGCGTTGTCCGCCTCGCGGGCGGCGGCGGCGATCAACTGGTCGTACTCGACGTTTTCCCAACCCGTGCGGTTCTGGCCGCTGCCGCTGGTGAACATGTCCAGAAACGTGCCGGGGTCGAGATAGTCGCCGTACCAGTCGCTGCGGACGACGTCGTAGTCGAGGTTGCGAATGCGCGTGCTGAGCACCTTACGTTCCATGACGCGCAGCTCCACCCGCAGGCCGAGGGCGGATTCCCACATCCCCTGGACGGCCTCGGCGATGCGTTTCTGGATCGGCGGATGCGACGCGTAGGCCAGCTCGATCGGGCGCGCGTCCGCGATCCGGTCGAAACCGCTCGCGTGTAAGAACTCGCGGGCCCGCTTCACGCGCGCCGCATAGGGCAAACCCGCGCCGAGCCCCGCCGGCGGATCGTAGAGAATCGTGGATCCGTCCGGCGCCGGCCGCGGCATGAGCTCCAGCGCGCCGCGCGGCACGTAGGAGTCGGCTGGCGTTTCGCCCAGACCGAGCACTCGCCGCGCCAGCGCGTCCTTGTCGATCGCCAGCGCAAGTGCCTTGCGCAGGTCGGCGTTGTCGAGCGGCGGGCGTTTGCAATTCACACGGAAGAAGTAGGTGGCGAAGCGGTCGCCGAGATGAAAGTCCTCCCGCTCGCCTTTGAGTTGTCGTTTGCGCAGCTCGCGCGCCACCGGCTTGGCCAGCCCGCGCACCAGATCGACCCGCCCGGTCTCGTACGCCACCAGTGCCGCGTTGGGGTCGCCGGCGATGTAGATTTCGAGCGAATCGAGCGGGATCGAGGCGCGATCCCAGTAATGTGTGTTCCGCCGCAGCCACAGGCTTCGTTTGAAGTCCCATTGCGTGAGCACAAAGGCACCGTTGCAGACGATGTTGGCCGGGCGGGTCCAGAGGTGCCGCGTCGCGCGCAACACGACGCCCGCGCGGTACGCCCAGCGCTCCAGCGTCGGCCGATGCGCCGGGGCGAGCGTGGGAAACGACGTGAGGTCGAGAAAGTACGAGCAGGGACCCGCGAGCCGGACGCGCAGCGTATGCTTGTCGAGAGCCTCGATGCCGACGCTCTCGGCGGGCCGGTCGTCGCGCGAGTCGTCGTCGAGCCGCGAGCGGTAGTACGCCTCGGCCCCTTCGATCACGAAGAGCAGGCTCGCGTATTGCGCTTCGACCTTCGGGTCGAGCACGCGCAGCCAGCCGAACCGAAAGTCACGCGCGGTGACGCCGTCGCCGTTTGACCAACGGGCATTCTCACGCAAATGAAACGTGAAGCGCAGCGCGTCGTCGCTCACGGACCACGTCGCCGCGACCCCCGGCTCGGGTTGCATGGTTTCGGGGTGGAGGCGCGTCAGGCCCTCGAACAGGGCCGCCGCGACCTGGATCTCGTCGAGCCAGCTCACGCGGTGTGGATCGATGGTGCGCAGCGCGTCCGAGGCCACCACGAAATCCGCCCGCTCGCCGCGCGGACCCA
This sequence comes from Planctomycetota bacterium, assembly GCA_022574815.1. Taxonomy (GTDB): domain Bacteria; phylum Planctomycetota; class Phycisphaerae; order UBA1845; family Fen-1342; genus JACZRH01. The sequence goes on from JACZRH010000141.1 coordinate 9,721, forward strand.
GCGACAGCCAGGTCAGCAGCGCGGCGACCGGCACGAATACTAGTAGCAGGAGTACCCGAAGCACGCATAGCTCCGACGCGAAACCGGGAAGAGCGGCCTTCGCCCTGGAGAAGGAGGGCCGGGCCCTGCAGGACTCGAACCTGCAACCAACGGATTATGAGTCCGACGCTCCAGGACGCTAACCGTCCATCCAGAAAAACCTACGTTCCGACGAATCGCCGAGCGCAGCACCAAGCGCAGCAGGCGGCCCAAAAACGGGCCTTCTCGCCAGCGCCTCCAGCGGTCGATCCAGCGATTCGAGGCAGGAAGCCACGGCGATCAGGTTTCAGTGCCACGTAGCGATCGTCGACCTGATTCCGCCGTCGGCGCATCTCCAGCGGCTCTTGGACCTTGGGCAGCGCCTTCGCCGACCGACCCAGCGCAAGCGGCCAGATGCCGAGCGAATGACGGACCTCCTCGTGTTTGCTGCTGTCGACCGGGTTGATTCGCCGGTCCATCTCGACCGCCACTGGAGCCTTGGACAGCCCCACCGCCGCCTTTGCATACATTAACGTACACAACCCGACCACGGTAACGGCGGCAAGCTCGGGTGTCCGGTTGGACAACCCGAGCAGTCGCTTCCGTCGGCGCCCGCCTAAGTCTCAGACTAGGCGTACGAACTTTGCCTCCGAGGGCACGCCGCTGCTATTGAGAATGAACAGCATGTAGTATCCCCTGGCAGCCGTCACGTGAGTATGCGCTCCGCCGCCGGCAAGTATGGCGGAACAGATCGTCGGCAACCGCCCCGGGCGCGTCGAGCCGCGTGCGATCAAGCGTCGCCCCAAGAAGCACGCCTTACTTACCAAAACCGCGGGCCCAAGCACGCGCCGAACTACTCATGGAAAAATCGCCGTAAGTCTTTGCTACAAGAGCCGCAGTGCCATTCGGGACAGTCACTCCTACAATACAAAGAGGGACAGTCAATCTTTGTCTCTTTGTCCTATCTTATTGCGCTAAGTGAGTCGTTGATCCGTCTAACGCCCCGGTTCGGTGGCAGCGCCTAGCCCGTCCTTTGACCTCGTTTGCTAGGATGCCGACACAGCCATTCCAAGTGAGACAGAACCATATCTACGCGATCTTCAAGTTGCTAGTGGAGGTAGATCCACTCTGCTGTCGAGGGCACGCCCTGCGCGTTCACGGCGAACATCATGTAATATCCTTTCTGCGCATGGGAATGCGGATGTAAACCGTTCGGTGCCGTGACCATGATTTGGCTTGGGTTCGCGTGGTCGTGCCGGTTTGCCATTTCAATCACTTTCTGCTCGCTATCAGTCTGGTGGGTTACGGCCATCGGACGGACCAGTACGACCTTGGTGATTGTCTCCGCCTCGGGCGAGGAGATCACGAAGTCCCGGCCATGGTGTACCAGGCTCGGCGCTGACGAAATAGTCGGCCGCGCGGAGAACATGTAAGGCGGGCTGAAAATCTCGATCTTTGTGTTGTTCCAGCCAGCCATCATCACCTGACCGCTGGGCAGGAGAATTGCCACCGAATGATAGTGCCGAACCGATGGCAGCTCAGCCAAGGCCGACCACGCCCCGGTCGACGGCGTGTAGATCGAACAAGGCGAGTTCGCGGCTGTTGTGCCACCGGCTACAAATACAGTGCCGTTGGGCAGCAGTACCGCGCTGGCGAGGCTGCGATTGATGCCATCTGGGAACGGCGTCGGTGCACTCCAGCTAGTCGCGCCGGACAGCGAAGTGACATCCGCGATTTCATAGGTGCCGCGGTCGCCACCAACACCTCCGATCACCATGATTCGGACATAGGGCGGCGAACTGGACAGAATCATCACTGACATGCCCTTGGTGCGGTTCGCAGATGCGTTCTGGATATTGTTCCACGCCCCCGCATTGGTGCCCGTGAAGCTGAAATACGACGCTTGCGGATCATTCGTAGGCGACCCACCCGTGCCAGCGTTGCCCCAGCCGGTGCGTGTATAAAAGACACTGTGACTGGGCAGCAGGTGCATACCGGGATAGAGGTTGGGGAAACCGCGGTCATCGCCCGTGGCGGTCGAAAAAGCATCGGTCGCCTCGTTATAGATATCCATATCGCCACCCCGGTCGCCGCAGGTGACCAGGACCCGCTCGTCGCCCAGCGCCACGGCCGTCGGATACCACTTGTTTTCGGACATGTTGTTCGTGGTCCTCGCCCAAGTCTTGGTGGTAGGATCGAAGACATAGCCCGCAAGCGCCAGGGCATTGGGGCCATAACCGCCGCCGCCCACCGACAACAGCTTGCCGCTGGATAGGAAGACATGGTGTCCGCAGAGCTGGGAATAGCCGTTCGGCATCAGATGCGGCTGGTTGGTCGGGTCCTCAAAGGTCGAGGCCGCCAAGTTGCTCGGGTTCCACAGGAGTGTCGTCTCGTCTGCGGTGATGA
>JACZRH010000142.1:0-327 GCA_022574815.1 Planctomycetota bacterium
GACGCACCCGAACGGGGCCTTCGCGACCGACTCGGTCAACAAGTACGTCCGCTGGGGTGCCAGCCCGCGCGGCGCGCAGGCCCTGACGCTTGCCTCCAAAATCCACGCCATGCTCGACGGCCGCTACAACGTCAGCTTCGACGACGTGAAACGGGCGGTCCTGCCTGGCCTGCGGCACCGGCTCCTGTTGAACTTCGAGGGCGAAGCCGAGGGGCTCAGCTCCGATTTCGTGCTCAATGATATTCTTGAGAAGGTGCAGACCGTCGGCGAGAAGGCGGCATAGACAATCGCCCTCTTTACCAAGGACCCACGACGTGGAATTGGGGG
>JACZRH010000142.1:337-3449 GCA_022574815.1 Planctomycetota bacterium
CCGCCTGATCGAGCGCCCGGCCCTCGCCTGGTTCCGGCGCAACGACGCGCGCCTCGCCGAGGCCGGGCCGGTGGGGCACCTCGCGGCGGGGGTCACGCCAACGAGTCATCAAGGGCGTAATCCCCTTGTGCCAGATCCAGACCGCCTGAGAGCAACGGCCCGACCGCCATCGCGTGATTCCGGGCTCGGCATGGTGTGCGGCCTTACAAGTATGGCCCATGCGGACCGATTCTCGGGCAGCGGTCAAAGAGAGGGACTCAAGAATGCGCCAAAGCCTACGCAAAATTCGACGCTTGAAAGCCGTGACGTTGGTGGTCTTCAGCGGCTGCATTGGATTGGGCTGCACCACTCCAGATCGTGTGCGCCAAATTGGGCGCCTCCTCGATCCGGTAGGAGAAGCTCTGGATGACTACGGCACCGTCTCGGTCTCGAGCCCGCTTCTGGCGGACGTGCGCAAAATGGAAAAGAGCTTCGCGTTCGAGCTCAAAAAGGGCCCGGACGACTATTACGAGATTGCACGCACCGACGTGCACGGCGGCTTGGGCGTGTTCTCGCAGCGCGCCAGCGACCTTCGAGTGGGCTTTCAGGCCCGTGTCAACTTGGAGAATCTGCTCACGAATCAGATTCGCCTGAACCGCTTCAACCAAGATGAAGCCGCCTTGGGGCGTCGCAACGCCCTTCAGGACACTTCGGCGCTGCTCGGACTACTCGTGCCGCTCATCGACCCCTCCTTGGCGCTCGAGCCTCCGCCCGTCGCGCCGGACGGAACGGAAACCGGCGTCCCGACGGTCGGCGACGCGCTTCAAGAACCGCAGAAGCTGTCGCCCGAGCAGGAGCAAACCGCGCGCTTCAAGGCCCTGATCGCGGCGCTCGGCGGCGCATCGCAGGGCGTGACCGGGCCGACATCGCGTCCGGCGATTCCCGAGTTCGTCCACGAACCACCCGAAATCGATCCCAACGTTCTGCCGAACAACGACCTCGTCGAACAGCTCATTGACAACCAGAAGTTCGCCAACTTCCTCGGCCTGATGAAGCAATTCTCAACCACGCAGCCGGCCGTGCTCAATCGCTCGGCGTTGATTACGGCGGCGGGCGACTCGATCGTCGAGGCCCTCATGAATTTCCTGGGCCGGCCGGTCACCAGGAACGATTGGTAGGACAAGGTCGTGTTCATGGGTGTATCGATGGTCTCCGTCGCGCCCGGGACGAGGACGATGCGCGGCTATGTCGCGGATGTGGCGGTTTCGTGCCGCTTGAAGTATCGGCCGGCGCGTGTGGAGCTCATTGAGCGGTTGATCGAAGAGAAGGATCTTTACTTCCAGGATCTGACGACTGCCGTTTTGGCGAAAGACCCGCAAGATCCGCAGTGGGTAGCCTTGCGAACTCAGAAGCGCAATTGCAGATCAAACGCGATCAGCTCGGCCAACCGAATCTCACTGCCAACAGCCGACAAGGGATCGAAGATGAAGTACGCGATCTCACCGAGAAAGTTGGAACATTGACCCAGAGTCTGGCCCTGCATGGGGCCAAACAATTGTTTAACTTGGACCGTGAAGAGCCGTTGCAGGGTCTCGCGGGAGCATTTGAGCGAGAAGAAAACGTCTACGAGCTCCAACTCGGACCGGACGGCCCGTTCTTGCTTCGCCAAACTGGATATCTCGAACAACCTGTCGTGTCGGCGGCATCGCCGATGACGGAGTCTCAAACCCTTGATCTGGCCAGCAGCATTCGGCAGCAGCAGGCATTCGCCATGCGTTTGGCGATTGTCGTGGCCGGATTCGGCGCCGAAGCGCAGGCGCAGGGTCTGTTCAAGTTCATCGATCCGCTGGAGCAGGACGCCCAGACGCGCACGCCGTTGAACACGGTGGCCGCGTACAGCGCTGCGGGAAGCGTCTTCGGCTACCAGATCGGCCCGAGCCTTCATGGGTTGGCTGATTTCATTCCCGGGCGCCGCACGGGCGGAGTATTCAACGCGATCGCGGAGATGATCGCCGGGAAATTCAACCCCGGTCCGGACATGGTGCTTCAGCGCCAGAGCTTTCCGGTCGCGTTGTTCATCGGGCTCAATCGGAACGACCTGCGGTTGAAAGTGGCTCGTACGGAGACGGGACGGTTTTTCTTCGTCGAGCCGCTTCTCCAATTCCAGCAGACCACGCGCTGGATTCCGATGGCCAAGTCGAAGGCGGACAACTCCTGGGGTCGCCGGCCGCGGATTCACGAGCACGAGCGGGTGAAATGGGCCTGGGACCTCGCGAATGCGCGCGTTGTGGCGCGCGACCCGTAGTCAAGGAAGGCCCGGATTACGTGCAATTCGAGGAATACGTCAATGCCCGGGCCGACACCTTGCGCTCGCAGGCGCTGCTGGCGACAAGCTGGCAGACGCTTCCGCTTGAGCTCCTGGCCAAACGATTCTACGAGGAGGCGCTTCGCGTGCCGCAGCCCAGCGGGCGCGTACCGGGCGTCGTACGGCTTGAACTCGCGGCCTCGAAAGACAACAAGCCTCTGACCACAAGCGTCGCCGTCATCGGCGACAACCTGGACATGGTGACCAACGTCGACATCGTGCCGGCGAATCAGGGGATTGAGCTGGTCTCGTACAAAGTGTCGCGTGGCTCGGTTGTCACAGGTATCAAGATACAGTTGCCGAAGCTGCGCACCGAGCAATTGTTCCAGTTTCGGCTGGACTACAAGCTCGCCACTGAGTCGCAGATCGTGCTATCGCCGCCGTTCCGAATCAGGCCGGCGCCGCTGCCGCCCAAGCCGCCCACGTCGCAGCCGCAAAAGCCGCCGAAAGAGCTATCGGTAACACGCGAACTCGAGCTGGACTCGGCCGGGCGGGTAACCAAAGAAGTCGTGACGATTCCGGTGGGCATGCGCGTCGAGCTTGTTCGCGAGCTTCTGTCGCGCGGCGCAAAGCAAACAGTGCAGGCGACGTATCGGTTACGGTCTCGACCGAGGCAAAAGCCGGCAAGACCGGCGGAGGAAATAAGTGATGTCGGACGATCCACCAGTACGGGCTCTGCGGTTGGATGGCTCCGAGCACGAAGGTCGCATCCTTCCCGGTCAAGTGCATACCTGGCGTTGTCGCGCCACGAAGCAGGCGGACTACGTC
>JACZRH010000142.1:3459-12141 GCA_022574815.1 Planctomycetota bacterium
TACGTCTTTCGGTCGACGTCGCGGGCAATCCTGAACCTCGAACTGTCCGATAAGAACGGCAAAGTCATCAATGAGGCCAAAGATAGCTATACGCTCGAGATCAAGAAGGAACTCGCTCCGGGAACGTACTACGTGACTCTGAGCGGAAGGCAAGCGTACAGCCGCGGGACCTACAAGCTTTCAGCCAAGCGCGCCGGCACGGAGTAGCTTCGACGGCGCCGCCGAACGGCGAAGACCCGCAAAAATACCGGACGAGGGCGCCGCGTTCCGGATGACCTTTCGCCTCGCCGGGCCGCGCAGCATGAAGCCGCTCCGTTCGCTCAGTCGGCGCGTCGGGGAAGTGCTCGGCGACGATTACCACTTTCGATTCGAGCAGCACGACTTCAGCCCGCAATCCGCGAAAACCTACGACCCCGACCTGTGGGTGTACAATCACGCCGACTACTGGAAGTACGCCAAGCAGGCGAACCATTCGGTGAACGTCGTCGTCTCAACCGTGCCGCGAAGGCCGACTCGCATTCTCGTCGCGATTCCCCGTTCGCGCTAGGGACGGTAGAATCCGTGCATGGCGTCGGTCCCCGATCAACAGCACGACCACGAGCTCCTCTCCCCCGAGTTCATGACCAAGCTCGAGCAGCTCGAGATCCTCACCCGCAAGATCTTCGTCGGCCGAACCAAGGGCGAACGCCGCTCCAAACGCAAGGGCGAGAGCGTCGAGTTCGCCGACTACCGCAACTACGTCGTCGGCGACGACCTGCGCTTCCTCGACTGGAACATCTACGCCCGGCACGAGCGGCTGATGATCAAGCTCTTCATGGAAGAGGAGGACCTGAACGTCACCGTGCTCATGGACTGCTCGAAGAGCATGGATTGGGGCGACCCCAACAAAGGGCTCTACGTCAAGCGCATCGCCGCCGCGTTGGCCTACATCGGCTTGGTCAACTACGACCGCGTCAGCCTCTACGGCTTCTCGGACACGCTCGCGCACGAGATGCGCGGCGTGCGCGGGCGGCGGCTCGTGTCGCAGGTCATCAAGTTTCTACAGGACATCCCCCTGGAAGGCGGGTCGAATCTCAGCGCGGTCGCCAAGAGCTTCGCGATCCGCCATCGCGGCAAAGGGGTCGTGATCCTGATCAGCGACTTCATGGATAAGGGCGGCTACGCCGACGGGATCCGCTACCTGCTCAGCCGCGATCTCGATTTGTACGTGATCCAGGTGCTCGCGCCGGAGGAGATCGACCCGACGCTGCGCGGCGACCTGAAGCTGCGCGACGTGGAGGACGAGGACTTGGCCGAGGTCACGATCAGCCAGCCGCTGCTCAAGAAGTACAAGCAGAACCTGACCGCATACTGCCAGGACCTGAAGAACCACTGCACGCGGCGGGGGATTTCGTATCTATTTACGAACACGCGCGTCGCGTTTGACGTGCTCGTGATGTCGTACCTGCGGCAGCGGGGATTGTTGCGGTGAGTTTCCTCAACCTGTGGGCATTCTGGATCACCGCCGCCGTCGTTCCGGCGTTGCTGATCCTCTATTTCCTGAAGCTGCGCCGCCGCGAGGAGGCGGTCTCGTCGACGTTGCTTTGGAAGCGGGCGGTGCAGGACCTGCAAGTCAACGCCCCGTTTCAAAAGCTCCGCAAGAACCTGCTGCTGTTTCTCCAGCTCCTGCTGCTGGCCGCCGGAATCTTCGCGCTCGCCCGGCCGATCGTCGAGTCCGAGGCGGCGGAGGAAAGCAGCCTGATCATCCTGATCGACCGCTCCGCATCCATGAACACCATGGAGGAAGGACAAACGCGGCTCGAACTCGCCAAGGAGCAGGCGGTCCGGCTCGTCAAGACGCTAAACCGCACCGGCAGCCGCTGGTTCACGTTCGGCGGCGCCAAGGCCGATACGCGCGTGATGGTGATCACGTTTGCGGACCGAGCCGGCGTGGTCTCGCCGTTCACCACCAACACGAGCGATCTGGTCGATCTCATTCGCAACATCACGCCGACCGACGCCCGCACCAACATGCGCGAAGCACTGGAGCTGGCCGAGGCCTACACCATGCCTACACGCAAAGGCGTCGACAACGCACCGATCAGCCCGGAGCAGGGATCGAGAATCATCCTCTTCTCCGACGGCCGCATCGGCGACCTCGAAGATTTGGTGCTACGCGGCGGCGTGATGGAGCTGCGGCTGATCGGCAAGCAGCGCGCCAACGTGGCCATCACCGCGCTGCGAACCCAGCGCAACTACGAAACCCCGGAAATGATCAATACCTTCCTGCAAGTGCGCAACTACGGCCCCGAGGAAGTGACGACCGATGTCTCGCTCTACCTGGACGGCCGCATGGTCGCCGCCCGCAGCATCACGCTCGCCGCGGTGCCCGTTCACGCCGGCAGCGACCCGACCACCCGACCGACCGGCCCCACGCCCGTCGAGGGCAGTGTCGTTTCCCTGAGTTTCCCCGGCCAGCTCGACACGGGCGGCGTGCTCGAAGCCCGGCTGGCGATCGACGACGCGTTGCCGACCGACAACAGCGCCCAGATCGTCGTCCCGCCGCCGGTCAAGCTGCGCGTCCTGCTGGTCAGTGAGCAGAACTTCTTCCTCGTAAGCGTGCTGCGCGGCCTGCCGCTCGAAGCCGTCGATTTGCTCAAGCCGGACGAGTACGAGAACGCCGCACCGGACAAGCTCGAGCGCGACGGGCGCTCGCTCTACGACGTCGTCATACTCGATAAGCACAATACCGAGCGGCTGCCGGCCGGGGCGTACTTGTTCTTCGAGTCGGTTCCGCTGATCGAGGAGATCTCCGTCGGCGAGCCGCTCGGCTATCACGCGATGATGTGGTGGGACGAGGCCCATCCGGTCATGCGCTACGTAGGCCTCGAGTCGGTCATTGCGAGCAGCGGTCTGACGCTCCAGGCCCCGGAGGAAGCCGAAATGCTGGTCGAGGGGCCGGCCGGGCCGGTGCTGCTGCGCTACGCCCGGGACGGTCGCCATTTCATGATCCTCAGCTTCTCCGTGGAAAAAAGCACCTGGTACAACCGGCCCAGCTTTCCCATCTTCATGTACAACGTGGTGCGCTATCTCGGCCGTGGCGGGGCGGTCGCGGAGAGCGGCCCGATCCGGCCCGGAGATTCACTGCGCATCCCGTTGCCGGCCGGCGAATCGAAAACCACCCTGACGCGCCCCGATCACACCACCGTCGAGTTGACCGCCGACGCCGGCGGAGTGGCGCATTACGGCGGCACGCACCAGGTGGGTACGTACGTGGTGTCGCCCGGCATCGAGGGGCGGGACCGGTTCGCCGTCAATCTCGAGGACGAAAGCGAAAGCGACATCGCGCCGCGCAGCTTCGCTCTAATCGGCGGCGAAACGGTCGAGGTCGGCCGGACCATCGAAACCGCGACGCCGGAAATCTGGCGCTGGTTCATCGCGGCGGCGTTGCTGATCGCGTTGATCGAGTGGTACGTTTACAATCGCCGCGTCATGATCTGACGAGGGTGCAATCGGCCGAGCTGCGGCCCGTTCGACCGTGGAGACGCGATGGCTCGCGACGAGCTGCCCGTGGGAAAGCGCGTGCGAATCACGCAAAGCGTCGATCGCCGAGAAGGCGCGTGGAGCGGCGACGTGATCGGGACGATCGTATCGGTCGCCGCCCAAAAGACCGGGAGTTGGTACGCTCATGGCAAGGACGCCAAGTTCTGGCTGCAACGGATTTTTCTGAAGAAGGATGACGGCGAGTTGACAACCTTGACGCTCGATCGCTCGACCCGCGTGGAAGTGCTCGACGGCCCCGCCGAGTCTTCGTAGCCCGTTCGCCAGCGCGTGGCGGTCCCACCCCGTCCACCAAGTCGCCCCGCTGACGCAGGCCGTCCCATCGCGTCTGTCCTTGAAAACTGTCCTGTCAAGCGGCGGCGGTCGATAGATAGAAAGGAAGGACGCCTCGTGGCTCGCCGACTGACGGGCGCGGGGCGCGCGAATCCGACCGCCCGGAGACTCGCTGATGGGACTCGATCAGATTCACACCACAGGCGTTGTGCCGCGGGCGCGCGGCCGCGCTCGCAATCACCTTTCACGTCGCCGGCGCGTTCCGCACCGCGTTCCGTGCCGCGTGCGGGTATTGGACGAGGCCGCTGAGCCCGTCGCGACATATTGCGGGCAAACGGTGAATATTTCGGCTTGCGGCTTGGCGGTGCAGTTGAGCCAACCGATCCCGGCTGGAACGCAGATCGAGGCCTTGGTCCCGCACGCCGAAGGTGCCCCGCTGCTCTTCAGCGGAAAGGTCCTTCACAGTCGGCGCGTGCTCGGCGACATTTTTGAGATCGGGATTTCGGGTTCGCTGACCGACGAGGGGCACGTCTCCTGATCCTCTCCCGCACGGGCCCAGACCACACGGCCCCTTGAATTCGCGACCCAAACCGGCGGAGACCCAGAGGGGACACGGAGCTGCGCTCCAATCCGGCACACTACACCGTGCCCGGCAGGGCCTCGCACCTGTTCGGCTGCGAACGCGTCACGGATCGGCGGTTTGATGGGCGCGTCGCTCTGCGACTTACCAAAGGTCGGGCTGCGACACCCGATCTAATTTTTTTCGGACCACCAGCTTGACGGGCGCGCACACGAGCCCGTAGACTGCCCCCGGTTGCGGTTGAGATTTGGATTTCGAACCGAGAGCGAGTGGATTCATGCAAACGTCCAGACGGCGCACCGGCAAGTGGATGCGGCCAGCTTTGGTCACCGCGAGCGGCGGGCTGCTTTTTCAGCAGGGCTGCGCGATCGACCTTGATATTCTGTTGCAAGCGTTCACGCAAATCTTCACCGAATTCGCAATCTTTGTGACTGACAACGCACTTGTCGCATTGCGCTAGTACGGGCCGCGTCGGTCCTGTGGGAGGAGTCTGATGAAACGTCGCCTGATTCGAGCCGTTACGCACCGTCTCGTGTGGGTGTCGATGGGATCGCTGTGGATCGCCGGCTGCGTCACGGACCTTCAGGCCCGCGACTTCGCGGCCTCGACGCTCGTCCGCACATTCTGGCAGACCGTAGCGTCCGTGTTCCAGGCATCCGTAGTCGCCAATGCGGGCTCCTAGAGATCCATCGTTCGCGCATCGAATTTCCAGGGCACGACAGCGCCCGCCGACAGCGAGCACGCATCTGATCCACGTGATGAAAAAAAACGCAATTGTCATCGGCGCGATCGCCGGCCTGTGGGTGGGCGCTGCTTCGGGGCAGGAGGGCGGAAACGTCGCGGCGGACGACGTTGCACTCGCGATCGAATTCCAGCAGAGATTGGACACCTACCAGGCCCTGAGCAAACGGCCGGCCCGTACCGAGGACCTGCCGGCGTGGCGAGCCGACGTCGAACCCAAGCTCAACGAGCTGATCGGTCAATTGAAATCGTTGGCCGAGCGTGTCGAATACCCGGGCGACGTCCGACTCGTTCAGGCACTGTGCCACGCACAGCGCGCCGAATTGGTTCTGGGGTTCCGCCAGGAAATCGATCGGGAGTACTTCCTCCTGGAAGAGTCGTACGAGAAGGACCGCTCGTCTGAACTGGGTGCCAGGCTCAAGAAGCTCGCGTCCGACCGCAGCAAACTGGCCGACCGTGCGGCCGAGGAATACCAGGAGCTTGAAGAAGTCCTTCGCAAAGCCTTGGCGGACGCCGACGCCCTGCAAGCGTCTCCCGAGGGTAGGCGCCAGAAGAATCTGGTGCTCGGCGTGGTGCTGGCCCAGTCCGCCATTGTGCAGGCCCGCGCGCTCGACTCGGCCGACGATGCGGGCACGACCACCCTCATCCAGATAAGCGGCCCGGACCTGCGCGACCTGCTCGATAGCGCCCAAAAACTCGTGATTAACTATCTCGATCCCGAGCTCACGAGCAAAGAGACCGACGGGCTCGAGTGGGTGCGCGGCCAATTCTATCTCGGGGTGATCGAATACCGACGCTCGCTGACCGTCCGAGTGAAAGGTGAGAAGTACTACACCGAGGTCGACAAGGACGACCCAGAGCGCGTCGCGGCGTTCGAAGCCGCCCGCACCATTTTCGAGGGTCTGTCGGATAAGGACGCGGTTTACGTCATCCTGCACCCGTACGAGGATCGCGATGAGCAGAAGCGCTCCCGGGCCGGCCGCGCCTTCGAAGCCTCGAGCTTTTTCCAAATATCACACTATTCCTACAAGGCCGTGGCCAACTTTTACGCGGCCACCGCCAACATGTATCTGGGCCTGATCGCCGCCGTCGACGCGCAGTTCAAGGGCCAGCTTCCCGAAGTGCGCGAGGAGGCCGTGGAGGGCTTCTTCGTTAAGGCCGAAAGGCTGGATTTCTACGAGCCGCAGCCGGGTCAGGCGCCAATCTCGCTCACGAGCGGCACCGTCGAACAAAGCCATAAGAACATTATGAAGGGGCTCGCGGAAATCGCCCAGGCGGTCGAGCGGCGCGAGCCGCTGAACGACTTGACGATCTCGTTCGGGCTGACGCCTATTTACGACACGAACGTTCCGCTGCTGGGGCGCCACACCCGGCCTCCGCTCGACAAAGGCCGCAAGCGAGACTTTCGCATCGGCTCGTCGCTCAAGCTCGAATACGTCGCCGACCTGGACGCATTCGTCGAGGATGAAAACCCCGACCTCGCGAAATGGCAGCTCTTTCTCGAAGGGCGCGTCGCTCCCACCTGGAACGCCCGCATCCGCGATTTCAACGAGCAGTTTTACGGCGGGGCCGTTAACCTGCGCTACGAACTGATGGGGGCCCAGGCGGAAGGGGAAGGGCCGATCGACGGTCTGTTCCTGCACCTGCGCTACGCGTACGACTACCTGATGCTGCACAACGACGGCTTCCTCAGAATCAACAGCGTGCGACCCAGCCTTCAACTCGTTGCGTTCGACCAGGTTCTCAACACGTCGCTCTATTTCAACTACGAGGACCGCAACTATCTCGAGGTACTACGCGACGAGCGTTTTGATCGCGACGGAAACTACGTCTTCTGGGGTCTGGACGTCTTGCTCGACCTCGGCAAGTGGGTCAACGCCGAAATGCTCTGGGGCCCGGACAAGGTCTGGGGGCCCATGAGCCCGATCCCGGAAGATCGCGACGAGTACGAGCGGCCCTGGGAGATCTTTCTGGCGCTCGAATTCGCGCACGCCTCGACGCAGGGCGACGAGTTCGATTACGACGGGCAGTTGTTCTCGGTCGGGACCCGCGTCCCGCTGCCCTACGGCATCGACTTCACCGCCCGCGGGCTGTTCGAGTGGCAGGACTACCGCAAGCACAGCCTGGTCGACCACCGGCGGCGGCGCCGCGAAGATTTTATCCAGGAGTACGCCTTCCGTTTACAAAGGAAGTTTTTTCTGTCATCCTACGGGCGTGATTTCGCGCATGTGAAGCCGTTTCGGCTTGACCGGGTCGTCATGACCGTGTTCGGCGACTTGCGGTTCACGCTCGACGACAGCAATGTTCGCGACCGGCTGGGCCAGAATATTTTCGAGTACAATCGTATCATCTACAGTGCGGGAGTTCGTTTTGATATCAACTAGGCTCGCCGGAAAACACGGGCAACGAAGGCGCAGCTATCCGCTCCTCGCGGTCGCCTGGGTCGCCGCTCTCTCTGCCGCGTCCGACTCGCTGGGACAGGAGGAACAAGAGGTCTTGATCGGCCTCACGGCGGTCGGCGCCGGGACGCGCGTGCAACTGGGAGAGGTGACGGACGCGACGACCAGCGCCAGCGACGACGCGCAGCTCACGATGGAAGACGTAGTGGTGGTTCGCCTGTTCGTCCGAACGGATCCGGCATCCATGCGCGCCGTCCTGTACAGCCCCAAGGCCCAGACGATGCTCGTGCTGAATCGGCTCGGCGTCGATCTGAAGCTGACCGCGACCGGGCGATTGGAGATCAGCCTGGCTCGCGAACCCGAGGCGGAAGGCTGGGTCGATATCTATCACGACGCGTCCGCGCTAATTCTGATCGAGATATCCCGCGCGACCATCGGACTCGAAAGAGGCTCCGTTCGCGTCGAAGCAAGAGCCAACGGCGACGTGGCCGTGCTCGTCGGCGCCGGTCGCGCTGGCGTGACGCCCGGCGACGCCTCGGGTGGAAACGGGGTCGTCCTGATCGCGGGGCAGCAGAACGCGATTACCGTCTCTCCCGAGGGACAGCTATCTGATCTCCGGAGTGAGGAGGGCACCGGCGTCATGATGGCCTCGGCGCGCGGGGCGATCATTCAAAAGTCGCTCTTGCCGGAGTTGGTCCAGGTGGCCGAGCGCGTGGCCGAAGGCGATATCGAACCGCCCGCGCGCGGCTCGTTGGTGCCGCCCGCTGCCGTGGCGGTTACCATGCGCGTGCGAGATGTCACTCCGCGCGGGACGCTTGCGACGCAGGTCATCGCCGGCTCGCAAGGCATCACCCTAGGGGCCGTGCAGTCCACGGCCGAGTTGTTTCTGGGCAGGGGCAACGCCGCCTTGGCCGTCGTCGGGGCGCGCCTTCAGCGAACGCGCATCATCGGCAGCCCAGGGACGGCTGGTGCGACGGGGGCTCCGCTCACGGTCAGTGGCGAATTGGAGCGCCGCTTTACGCTGATTCGCCGCTAATAGACAATAGACCGGCGCATTCGGGCGCGCCGGCGTTTGATGACTGAGGAAATCGTTTTCCCGCAGGTCGGGAAGTTGGCCAGAAAATCCACGTAACGTTCGCAAGGGGAACA
>JACZRH010000377.1 GCA_022574815.1 Planctomycetota bacterium
GCCAATATCACGTCGCCTCGGCCCGGGCCATCAACAACCGCGGGCAGATCATCACGGCGGGCCGCGGCCAACGCCTGCTGCTGACGCCGTTCGTGCTCGCCGACATGAACTGCGACGACGCCGTCAACGCCGGCGACGTGGACGCGTTCTTCCTGGCGTTGGTCGACTACGAGCGCTACGCAGCGCAATACCCGGATTGCCACGGCGACTGGGCCGGCGACGTCAACCAGGACGCCCGCTTCGACGCCGCCGACATCGACCCTTTTTTCGCCTGCCTCGCGAGCGGGTGCTCGTGACGCTGACGGCAAAGCGCTGCACGCGGCGACGAGGTAGCGGCCGGCGTCTCGTCGGCTGTAGTGGTTCGGGAACGCCGCTTCGGGACTATGCTCTGCGGGACACAGGACGCACCAAGACTTTCGCGGCGGACTGCTACGGCCAACGTATCGGGGCTGTCACGCGCAGCACCGGAAAGTCGGCGCCGACTTTCAAGTATTCGTCAAAGTAATTCCACGCCGCCAAACCGTCCTCGCACTCCGGCTCCAGCAGGTACACGACCAGGTTGCCGAGCGGCTGGGCCGTTCGCACGACGAACGTGCCGGCGGGGACGCTGCGCATCTCGGTGCGGGCGGTGGCCTCGACAGTCGCAAGGCGGTGCTTCTGCCATTCGCGTTCGGCGTGCGCGACCTTGTCCACCCGATAGATTTCAACCGCGATTTCGGTTTCTTCTGCGAGCGGATCGAGCGCGACGCCGTGTTGCCGAAGCTTGTCGATGACGCCCGTAAGCGTCGCCGGTATCAGGTACGCACGCGGCCGGCGGACGGCGTGGGCGGCCTTGAAGTGGTTCCACAATTCGACTTCGTAGTCCTTCGGCTCGCCCGTGGAGATCATCCGCGGCCGCCGGCGGCGAGGCTCGCTGCTGCCGCCGGGGGATTGTTTGGCAGGCTGCTCTATGTATCCGGCGACGCTGACCTTGCCCGGCGCCGCTGCAAACTCGCTGCGCAGCGCGACGCGATCGGCCTCGCGCGGCTGCCGGCCGGCGGCGACCGTCTCGGCGTCCACGTCGGCCAGCAGCTTGCGAATCCGATCCTTGTTCGTCGCGGCGAACGCAAAGCAGGCCTTCACGAAATCGCGCGTGCCGAGCACACGGTCCTTGTAGGGCGCGTACGAATAAGCCTCCGAGAGAATGCTGATGCGGTTGCGCAGCCCGACGTACGACGTGCCGAAACGGGCGGTCGCCTCGTACGTCGTCCAGCGCGTGTGCTCGCGATTGAAGTTGCCATAGAAAAAGGTCGGCAGGTTGTACTTCTCGTTCGCGATGCGCGTGATCGCCGGGAACATCGTGTCGCGCGTGAATTCGATCAGCCGCCCGCTGCCGGCCGGCGTTTTGGGGCCTTCGTACGTGATGAGATAGCGGTGATAGCTGCCGTTGGTGGTGTGTGTGTCGATGAAGACCGCCGGGTCCCACCGCTTGAGAAAACCGACCAAGGCCCGCGTCTCGGGCGCCTCGAGATTGATGAAATCGCGATTCAGGTCCAACCCGGCGGCGTTCGTGCGGCGCCCCATGCCCTGCTCGGGGCCTTGCTGCCCGCGGCGGTTGTCCTTGCCGAATCGCTCGTTGCCGTCGGTGTTGTAGATCGGCGCGAGTATAACGATCAGGTCTTTCAGCAACGGGTGTGACGGCGTGGTCGCCAGTTCGCGGGCCAGCATTCCCAGCGCTTCCTTGCCGCACACCTCGCCGCCGTGGATGTTGCCGATCGCCATCACCACTAGTTTGCCGCGTTCAAGGACCTGCGCCGCGGCGTCGGCGGGCGTCGCGACGGGCGGGTCGGCGACGACGACCGCCGGGATCTCGCGACCTTCCCCGCTGCGGCCGAGCGCCACACGGTTCACGAGCGATGAGGCGGCTGCCAGCCGATCGAGCAATTCGACCACCTCGGCGTGCGTGGCGGTGGCCTTGAAAGCGCTGCGCTCGGCCACGGTGAGCAGCGCGTCGTCCCGGTCGTCCGCCGGCGCGCGAAACGCCCCCGCAAGCAGCAAGCACAGCAACAGCCGGTACGTCATCGTTTCTCCGATCAGATTCGAGCCCGCTGAATCGAGGCTGAGTATACAACCGATCGGCCACGGCTTATGCCGGGGGGGGCACGCTCCGCAAGAGGCCTTCGCCCACCGAATCAGCGTGGTGAAATGCCTTCTGAAGCGAGCACGCTGATTCCATGGCTGATCGGCTTGGCTGCCGGGGCGCGAGAACGCGTGCGTTGAAAAACGGGCCGGGGCTGCGCTAGAATCAGATTGGAACAGTTCGTGGCTGGAGACCGGGCGGGGAACGGGCCGCGTGGTTCGGGCAAATCGGGAGAAAAGACATGGCTGGACGCAAGTGGCAGATTGCTTTCGCGATCGTCGTATGCGCGAGCGCCCTCGGACAGGCCCAAGCCGATTTCGT
>JACZRH010000378.1 GCA_022574815.1 Planctomycetota bacterium
CTCGGCGCTCAAGGGCCGATTGCGAACGCCTTTCTTGTGGGTAAAGTCTTTGGCACGCGGGGCATGTTCGGCGATGACATCGCCCTGGCCCGCGTAGGCCGAGTCTCCCCAAATACGGGTCTCTTCACCGTGCAGCAAGTCTCCCAGCAGCTGGCTGTCATGAACGTTCGCCGCCGTGACATCGGCTACGCGGGTCTGAAAGACGCGCGGGCGGTCACACGGCAATGGATGTCGCTCGAACACGTCGATCCGGAAAAATTACAATCGCTCGAAATCCCCCGCTTGCGCGTGCTCGAAGTAAGGCGGCACGGCAACAAACTGCGACTCGGCCATCTCGTGGGCAATCGCTTCACGATCAAGGTGCGTCAGACCGAATTGAACCGACTCGCGGAATTACAGGACGCCCTCAAGCGGCTATGTGCGCTCGGCGTACCAAACTATTTCGGGTCACAACGATTCGGCGGACGCGGCGATGCCTGGGCCGTGGGTGGCGCCATCGTGCGCGGCGAGATTCAAGACGCGATCGACCTCATTCTCGGCCGCCCGAACAAGCGCGACCATGGCGACGTTCGCCGCGCCCGAATGCTCTATACGCAGGGGAAGTTCGAAGAGGCCGCCCGCGCTTGGCCGGGTATGTTTCGCGACGAGCGGCGGGCGCTCAAGGCCCTCGCCCGGGGCCGCGGCTCGCACAAGCGCGGCTTTGCGGCGATCGACAAGGTCACGCGCCGCTTCTACGTTTCGGCCTACCAGTCACACTTGTTCAATCGGGTGCTGGCCGAACGTGTCGAGCCAGGAATCGATCGGCTCCGTGACGGCGACCTCGCGTTGCTGCACGCTTCCGGGGCCGTCTTTGCAGTCCACGACGCCTCGACCGAGCAGCCGCGCGCCGACACTTTTGAAATCAGTGCAAGCGGCCCGCTGTTCGGCTATCGCATGACGGAGCCGATCGGGACACCTGGCGAGCGGGAGCGACAGGTCCTGGCGGACGAAGGGCTGACGCCGCAGGCATTTCGGCAGGGGCCTTTGCGCGTCAAGGGCGGGCGCCGTGCGATCCGCTTTCAACCAAAAGATGGGTCGATCCGACTTGGCGCCGACGAGCGCGGGGCCTATCTTGCGCTGGTCTTCTCGTTGCCGCGCGGTTGCTACGCGACGACGCTCCTGCGAGAGCTTTTTCGAATGGAGGCTCGCTGGCCGACGTCATCGTGCGGGAGCGGGGAGATTGGGCAAGAGAAAAGCGGTATCACGGCAAGTTGATTCCAAAGCACTCGGGACGGTTGAGGTTCATGCAAAACCCGGAAACCATCGACTGGGCCGCGCTTCTGCGCGCCGTCCGGGCCGATCAGCCCGAGCTTTACCGTTCGTGGTTCGAGGAGCTGCGGCAGGGGGAGCTCGAGGGCGGCGAGCTTTGCGTACTTGTCGACGACCCGGCCCGAGCGGGCTACCTGCGTGATCATTGCGCCCGGGCGTTCGTCGATAACGCGATGCGCCAGACCGGCCGTCTTCTGCCGGTCCGATTCGTTTGCACCAAACTGGATCATCACGCGCCGCATGCGACCAGCGGCGAGCTGGGCCTGACGAGCGCGCCCATCACTCCTGACTACACCTTCGAGCAGTTCGTGGTCGGGCCCTCGAACCGTCTCGCGCACGCGGCGTGCCGGGCGGTGTGCAGCCAGGTGGGCACCTTGTACAACCCGCTCTTTATCCACGGGCCCTCCGGCACCGGCAAGACGCACCTGCTGCAAGCAATCTGTTCGGCCCTGATGGCTGACAGCCAGCCGGGTCAGATCATTTACACGTCCTGTGAGACGTTCGTAAACGAGTTCGTGCGCGCAATCGAGGCCGGCCGATTGCAGCAGTTTCGCGACAACGCTCGGCGGGCCCGCGCGCTGGTCATTGACGACGTACAGTTCCTGGCCAACCGCGAGTCGAGCCAGGAAGAGCTGTTTCACACGTTCAACACGCTCTACCAGAGCCGCCGCCAGATCGTCCTGTCCGCCGACTCACCGCCGTCCGAGATCCCTACGCTCGAGGACCGGCTCGTCAGCCGTTTCAATTGGGGGCTCGTCGCGCAGGTCGACCTGCCCAACCGCGAGACTCGCCAGGCCATCCTGCAGAAGAAGGCCCGCCTGCGCGGCTGCCAGGTTCCCGACGAAGTGCTCGATTTCATCGCAGAGCGGGTCGAATCAAACGTTCGGCTATTGGAGGGCGCGCTGACAAAGCTCATGTCGGAAAGCCAACTAACCGGTCGCCCGTTGACCGTGGAGACGGCCCGCGACGTTCTTGACAGCTTTGACGGCCACCAACAGCGGCCCCTGCAAATCAGCGATATCCTGGAGACGATCTCGACGCACTACGGCATCCGTATTCCGGAGCTGCTCGGCCGAAAGCGAACACGCTCGCTAAGTCACCCCCGGCAGATCGGAATGT
>JACZRH010000143.1 GCA_022574815.1 Planctomycetota bacterium
CGCAGCGGGCGGGCCGCGGGCCACAACATCATTCCGGCCAGCACCGGAGCCGCCAAAGCGGTCACGCTATGCATTCCCGAGTTGAAGGGCAAACTCACCGGCATGGCCTTGCGCGTGCCGACGCCCGACGTGTCGGTCGTCGACCTGACCGTGCGGACGAAAAAGGAAACGTCGCTCGCCGAGATCGGGGCGGCCGTCAAGGAGGCCAGCACCGGCCGGATGAAGGGGATCATGGGCTACACGGACGAGGCGGTCGTCAGCTCGGACTTCATAACCTGTCCGCTGTCAAGCATTTATGACGCGGGCGCCAGCATCGAGCTGAACTCGCGCTTTTTCAAGCTCATCTCATGGTACGATAACGAATGGGGCTATTCGTGCCGCGTGATCGACCTCATCAAGTACATGGCCCGCCAGGACGGATTGATTTAGCTTTCTCAAACCTTAGGATACTGTGCTTCGCACAGGCCCATCCGCGCGGTTGGGCCTTGTTGTGTTGCCGTGAGGACTCGCCCTATGCCCAAGAAGTCCGTGCGCGACCTGCCCGTCAGCGGGCGGCGGGTGCTCATGCGGGCCGACCTCAACGTCCCGCTCGGCAAAGACCAAGACGTCGCCGACGACCGCCGCATCCGCATGTTCCTGCCCACGCTTCGCCACGTGCTCGAGCGCAACGGCCGTGCAATCGTGATGAGCCATCTCGGCCGGCCGACCGGCGACCCCCCACACGATGCTCGACTTTCGCTGGCCCCCGTCGCGAAAAGGATGGAGGAGCTTCTGGGCCAACCGGTTCGCTTCGTCGGCTCCAGCGCCGGGCCCAGCACGATCACCGCCGCTCGCGAACTGAACGACGGCGACGTGCTGCTGATCGAGAACCTGCGCTTTCACGCGGCCGAGACGATCATCGACCAGGCCAGGAAAAACCCCGGCGGCCAGCTCACCGAAGAGCAGGAGTTCCTGCGGGCCGAATTCGGCAAGGCCCTCGCTTCGCTCGGCGAGCTTTACGTCAACGACGCCTTCGGCACTTGCCATCGCAAACACGTCAGCATGTACGATCTGCCGCGGCTCGTCGGGCAGGGCAAGCGCGCCATCGGCTTCCTGATCGAAAAAGAGCTTGAATTCCTTGGGCGGGCGCTCGAGTCGCCGGAACGCCCTTTCGTCGCCGTACTCGGCGGCGCAAAGGTCAGCGACAAGATCGGCGTCATCCGGAGCCTGTCGAAACGCGTGGATCACATCCTCGTCGGCGGCGCGATGACCTATACATTCTGGGCGGCGCAAGGGCGCACCGTCGGCAAGAGCCTCTGCGAACGAGACCGGCTCGGCCTGGCCAAGTTTCTGCTCGACGAGGTGGGCGAGAAGCTTCACCTGCCGGTCGATTCGGTTGCCGCCACCGAGCTGCGCGAAGGTGTCCCATCGCAGGTCGTGAACGGCGAGCTGCCGTCGGAATTGATCGGGCTGGACATCGGCCCGCGCACGCTCGAGGCCTATGAAGCGATCCTGCGCAGCGCCCGCACCGTCGTCTGGAACGGCCCGGTCGGTGTGTTCGAGACCAAGCCCTTCGATGCCGGGACCCTGCGCATCGCCCACATCCTCGCGGAGATCACCGACGGGGGCGCGGTGACGGTGATCGGCGGCGGCGACAGCGCCGCCGCGATCGAGCAGGCCGGGCTCGCCGAGCGTGTGACGCACATCAGCACGGGAGGTGGAGCGGCGTTGAAATTCCTGGAGGGCAAGCGGTTTGACCCGATCGAGGTTCTCGATGACGCCTAGGACCGGACCCGAATGATGCCGAAACGTGAAATGCGCATCGCGCCGTCCGTGCTGAGCGCCGATTTCGGCCGGCTCGCCGACGAGATCGCGGCCGTCGAGGCGGGCGGGGCGGACCTGCTGCACCTCGACGTAATGGACGGACACTTCGTGCCGAACCTCTCCTTCGGGACTCCGGTGGTGGAGAGCATCGCGCGCCATACGGACCTGATGCTCGACACGCACCTGATGATCGAGAACCCCGCCAAGTACGCCAAGCCGTTTGTCGATGCCGGCGCCGGGAGCATCACGTTTCACATCGAGGTCGTCGAGGACGCGCCCGCGCTCGTACGCCTCATTCGTGGCCTGGGCGTAAAGGTCGGCGTGGCGCTCAACCCCGGCACTCCAGCCGACGCCGTGTTCGATATCATCAACGACGTGGACATTGTGCTGGTGATGACGGTCTGGCCGGGATTCGGCGGGCAGCGCTTCATGGAAGAGTGCCTGGAGAAAATCGCCATCATCGCCGCCCGGCTCGGTCCTTCGCAGTGGTTGGAAGTCGACGGCGGCATCAACGCCGAGACGATCGCACGCGTCGTTGACGCCGGCGCGGACACGATCGTCGCGGGTTCGGCCGTCTTCGGATCGGACGACCCGGGTGCCATGGTCGGCCGGTTGCGGCGTCTGGCGGCCGGCGCCGCAGGCAGCAAGCTGGAGCAACGCGCATGAAAGTCGTCCTGATTCCTTGCGGGCCAACCGAATGGCACGACGAGGGTCGCCTGCTCGGGCGGGTCGAAGTGCCTCTGACGGCCCAAGGCGAGCAGCGCTGCGATCAGTGGCGCGCGGCGCTCGCCGCCCAGTCCATACGAAAGATCTTTCACTCGCCGGACGACCTCGCATCACGAACGGCCGGCCTGATCGGCAACCCGCTGGGCATCCCGACCAAGCCGCTGGAGGAGCTGTGCGAGGTCGATGTCGGTCTCTGGGCGGGGCTGACCGAAAAGGAAATGAAAACGCGCTACGCCACGGCCCATCGCGAGCTGTGCGAAGCGCCGCTGAACGTGCGGCCGCCCAGCGGCGAGAAGCTCTCCGACGCGGTGGCACGGCTGCAAACCTGCCTGAAGAAGCGTGTCAAGCCCAACGGCAAATCGACCATCGCGCTCGTGCTGCGGCCATTCTCGTTCGCGGTCGCGCGCTGCGCGCTGCAAGGCGAGGGTTTCTCCTCCGTTTGGGAGGCGGCCCGCAGCGTGAGTGATCCCGTCGTCGTCGAGTGCGACGGCGTGCCCGCCTGCTCGCGCAGCTCATGACCACCAAGCCGTGTTCCTGGAGTTTCAATGGCTGAACCCGCCCGCAAGAACGTAGAAGTCCCCGAGGGACTGTGGATCCGCTGCACGGACTGCTCGGCGATGGTCTATCGCCGCATTCTCGAGGAAGAGCTGAACATCTGCCCCGAGTGCGACCATCACTACCGAATCAACGCCCGCAAGCGCATCGAGCAGCTCAACGACGCCGGGACGTTCGAGGAGTTTCTGCCGGACCTCGAATCGACCGATCCGCTCGAGTTTCACGACCGCGTCAGCTACAAGGATCGGCTCGAAAAGGTCAAGGCCGCCAGCGGCGAGCCCGATGCGATCGTCGTCGGCAAGGGGTTCATCAAGGGCCGGCAGGTGATCATGGGCGTAATGAACCCCGACTTCATCATGGGCTCGATGGGGGCCGTCGTGGGCGAGAAGGTCGCCGCGGCCACCGAACGCGCGCTCGAGGGCACCGGAAAAGAGACGCTGCCACTGGTGATGGTCACGTGCAGCGGCGGCGCTCGCATGATGGAAGGCATGGTCTCGCTGGCGCAGATGGCCAAGACCTCGGCCGCGATCGCGCGTTTTCACGAGGCCGGCGGACTCTACATCGTTGTCTTGACCGACCCCACCACGGCGGGCGTGGCGGCGAGCTTCGCCTTTCTGGGAGACGTGACGCTCGCCGAGCCGGGCGCCCTGATCGGCTTCGCCGGGCCGCGCGTGATCGCCAACACGATCAAGGCCGTGCTGCCCGAGGGGTTCCAGCGCTCCGAGTTCATGCTCGAGCACGGCTTCGTCGATCGCATCGTGCATCGCCGCGATTTGCGCAGCGAAATCGCGCGCATCATCGACTACTGCAACAAGTAGTTCGTGGCACTCTTTGCTCGCAAGCTGCCGCGAACCTCGGTTAGGCAAAGGGCGCCCGGCCGCACCATCTATGGGGCGCGTGCAACGTCGAACGTCATGCTGAGTGGAGCGATGCATCTGGCCTTGGATTCAGCAAGATTCCTCGCTACGCTCGGAATGACAACGTTCAGGATTTCCCGCTCCATGGCATAATCGCGGGCCGGCTGGTTGGTACCGTTTCTTGATCCTCGACGCGCGGTGAACCTACATGCTCGCGGTGCTCACGCTTCACGAATGGCTCCAGAAATTCCGCGACCCGCTCGTGCTCTTCGGGCTCGGCGGGCAGATCATCTTCATGTTGCGCTTCCTCGTCCAATGGATCGCTTCCGAACGCCGCGGCCGAAGCTACATACCCATCGGTTTCTGGTACATCAGCCTCTTTGGCGGCATGTTGCTGCTGATCTACGCCTTTCTGAACGGCGACCCCGTCATCATGATCGGGCAGTTGCTCGGCCTGTCCATCTACTCGCGAAACCTGTGTATGATCTTCCGCCGCCGCGCGCGGCACCGGCGCCGCGCGATGCCCGGGCCGGTCATGGGCGTGGCGGACAACAAGCCGGCGAACCCCGAACGCAGCTTTGACAGTTCGGAGGAGTGAGGGGCGACTGCGGATGCCGCCGCGCGGCGGCCCGGCCTTTCCCATGAGAATCAGCGCTGCTGATGGCGGGCGATATCGCCTGGATCCGAATCGGCGTTCTATTCGCGCTCCCACGACCCAAGTCATGGGCCACCTGCCGCTACATGACTTTGCGGCGCGCTGCTAGCGGCGTGGTATCGTCATTCCAATGTCCCGCGTGCAAGTCGTCTCCACGAGCAGATCGTCACTAGAGACGACTTCTCCCCAGGTCAGAGCGGCGCGTGGTCGGATGACGAGTCGCACAATGAACGAGAGGGCTCCCGGTTTCGGTGTCTGGCCGGGCGCGCCGGCGAGCTGGAATACGGCTCGCTCGTATGGTTCCCGGCCGTTCGTATTCACGAGGGGCACACCAGAGAATCCGCCCTTTTGGGTACCGTCGACATGCAAGACGAGATAATGCGCGAGCACCCGCACGGACGCAGCGCTGCCATCGGCCTTTTGCAGCCCCCGGCTAAGCGCAACATAACCACCAATGTGCATACCGTTGCCGGCGTCGAATTCCGTAATTCGGGACACGGCCCTCACCGGATCCGGGCCGTCCCATTCCGCGAATCCGCCAAGCCCGGTCACGCCAACCAGCAGCAGCGTCACGCAGACAGGGAGCAACAACCGTCGTGAACGCGCAAACATCATATTCTCCCAATCTAGTGCACTACTCAGGATACGACCAGCACAGGTCGTCGCAATCGTTGACCGAGTTCCAGTCGCCGCTGCACGGGCTGACGACGAAAGTGCAGCCACCGAATATTCCGCCAATTCCATTGTTCTCACCCGGACCGAAATACACCCACGGCGTACCCCCCTCAGCAGCCTCAAACATTATCATGACTTTCGTCTGGTTACCGTCGTGGCAAACGGTGACCCCGGGACCCAAGTCCGCGCATTCCGGGGGCGGATCGGGCGCCGGACAGAGCAGGCAGGCGTCCGAGACGTAAGATCCATGTAAGCGCCAAGACAAGCGCGATACCAAGAGGCCATCTGAAGGCTATGTCGAAATCCTCCTTGTTGGATTCGGAATGCTATCCCCCCCCCGGCAAGTGTCAAGCTTTTTTCTCGGTGAATCTGAGAATCCAAGCAGACGTGCAAAAGGGCCGAAGACGACGAGCCCGTAAATCGTTGAGAGTTAACAGATTACGGATGTGCCGAGCCGCTCGATGGTGCTCACCCCGGACAGGTGACGGGGGATGGGTGACGAGTGCTGAGTGGCCCATGGCTTCAGCCGTGGGGGGACACCTACCCGCCCGCGATTCGCGTTCCCCACCTCACCGAATCCCGCACGCAAGTGCGGGGCTGGCCCCACTACTTGCCTGGTGGGTTCGGCTGGGGCGCTGATGCGTGGGTGCCCCGCTCTTCAAAGCGTCGGGCACCCGTTGAGGGCTCACCCACATCCCCCCTTGTGTTTCCCATGCTCAGCGTCGCCCGGCGAGATCGGCATGCCGCGAGAGCGTCGCCAACTCCTCCGGCTCGGCTACGCCTTCAATGAACCGCTTGACCACCGGGCTATCGCTCTCCAGCAACGCGCGCGGCGGGCCGTCCGCGACGAAACGGCCATTGTAGAGCATGAGGATCCGGTCGCCGACCTCGAGTGCGCTCTTCATGTCGTGCGTCACCACCACGCTGGTCACATGCACCTCGTGCTGCAAGTGGCGAATCAGCTTGTTGATCACGTCGGCCCGCGGCGGGTCGAGGCCGGTCGTCGGCTCGTCATAGAGAATGATCTTCGGCGGCGGGTCCATCGCAATCGCACGGGCCAGCCCGAAGTCTTCGACCGCTTCGCAAACCTGTTCAACCCCGGCACGATTTACCGGCTCGATCTCGAAACGGCGCGCGGCAGCGTCTTTCATCGGCCCGAGCTCAGTTTCGACCCCGATGATTACGAATTGAAGCAGGTCTTCTACAAGAGCAAGGACGGCACGCGCGTCCCCATGTTCGTCGCTCACAAGAAGGGCTTCGAGCACGACGGCCGCAGCCCGCTCTGGATGTACGGATACGGACACGGCGGGTGGGTGGCTTTTCCGTGGTTCCAGGCGCACCTGGTGGCGTGGATGGACCTCGGCGGGGTTTATGCCTTGCCAGGAATCCGCGGCGGCGGCGAATACGGAGCCGAATGGGCCGACGCCGGGATGCGTCGCAACAAACAGAACGCGATCGACGATTACATCGCCGCGGCCGAGTGGCTGATCGAGAACCGCTACACCTCGCCGGACGGTCTGGTCGCCAACGGCGGGAGTGCGAGCGGCGTGATGCCCGCCGCCGCGATCAATCAGCGCCCGGAGCTTTTCGGGGCCGCGGTCATTGACATGCCGTTTCTCGACATGCTGCGCTATCACAAGTTCTCGCTGGGTTTCACATCCGGGTACGGCTCGCCGGAGGATCCCGAGGATTTCAAAGTCCTCCGCGCCTATTCGCCGTACCACAACCTGAAACCCGGAATCTGCTACCCACCCATGCTGATCAGCGTCGCCGAACGCGACCAGTCGACGGCCCCGCTGCACGGCTACAAGTTCATCGCGGCCCTTCAGGCGGCGCAAAGCTGCGGCCGACCGGTTCTCATGCAGCAGATTTGGGGAGCGGGGCATTACACGTTCGGCACCACGCGCGAGCAGCGCAACGAAACCCTTGCGAATCAGATCGTGTTTCTGGTGCGCGCGCTCGGAATCGAGGTTGCGGACGAAAGTACGCGTACGGCCGAACCTTGAAGGCGGCCCGGCCAGTTGATCCGGCGCTTCGAATGGCGGGCGAATTCGCCGGGATCCGAATCGGCGTTCCATTCACGCCCCCACGGCCCAAGCCGTGGACCACCCGACCCGCATTCTGGGACAAGGTGGGCTGAAAGCTCACCCACTCCTCCGCTAATGTGATTCCCGTGCTCAGCGTCGCCCGTCGAAATCGGCATGCCGCGAGATCGTCGCCAGCTCCTCCGGCTCGGCTATGCCTTCAATGAACCGCTTGACCACCGGACTATCGCTCTCCAGCAACGCTTGCGGTGAGCCGTCCGCGACGAAACGTCCGTTATAGAGCATGAGGATCCGGTCGCCGACCTCGAGTGCGCTCTTCATGTCGTGCGTCACCACCACGCTGGTGACATGCACCTCGTGCTGCAAGTGGCGAATCAGCTTGTTGATCACGTCGGCTCGCGGCGGGTCGAGGCCGGTCGTCGGTTCGTCGTAGAGAATGATCTTCGGCGGCGGGTCCATCGCAATCGCACGAGCCAGTGCGACGCGCTTCTTTTCGCCGCCGGACAGCTCCGGCGGAATCTTGCTCTCGAACCCCGCCAGCCCGACGATATCGAGGCAGCGTCGCCCGAGCTCGCGGATCTTGGCTTTCGGAACTTGCCGAGCCGTGTTCTCGGTCATCGGGAACCCGACGTTTTCTCCGACGGTCAACGAATCGAACAGGGCGTTGAGCTGGAAGACGAAACTGATTTGCCGGCGGATGGGAACGAGCGTTTTTTCATTCAGCGTGTCGATCCGCCGCCCCTCGAAATAGACCTCGCCGCGGTCGGGCCGCAACAGGCCGACGATGTGCTTGAGCAGCACGCTCTTGCCCGAGCCGGAGCGGCCGATGATGACCGTCGTCTTGCCGCGTTCGATTCGCAGGTCGAGGTCGTCGAGCACGCGCTGTCGGCCGAAGGATTTCGTGACCCGCCGCAGCTCGATGATGGGTTTTTCGATGTCCAATTCGCGGTCCTAAATCAGCGATCGGAAGCCGTACCATCTCTCGTACAGCCCGTTCATGATCATGTTGAGAAACAGATCGATCGCGAGAATCGTGATAAAGCTCGCCACGAACGCCTGCGTGCAGGCCTGCCCGACGCCCCCGGCGCCCGGTTTGCAGTGAAACCCCTTGTAGCAACTGATCATCCCGATCGCGCCGCCGAACAACACGGCCTTGACCAGCCCGGTCCACAGGTCCCAGTACTCGACCATCTCCTGCGTGCTGCTCCAGAAGATCGATGAATCGGTGCCCTTCACGACGGCGAAGATGAGCCACGCGCCGAACGCGCCCATGATGTTGGCGTAGCAGGTCAGCAGCGGCGCTAGCAGGAGGCAGGCCAGAAACCGCGGCGTCGCCAGGTAGCGAATCGGGGCGGCACCCATCGAGCGCAGCGCCAACAATTGCTCGGTGACGTTCATCGTCCCGAGCTCGGCCGTCAGCGCGCCGCCCACCCGCCCGGCCAGCATCACGCCCGCGAGCACGGGCCCGAGCTCGGAAACGACGGAGATATTGACGATGCCCCCGAGCTGGAAGATCAACCCCGCGTTGTCGAACTGATCGTAGCCCTGCACCAGCAGGACCATGCCCACGAACGTGCCGGTGAGCATGATTACCGGGACCGAGCGCGTGCCGATGAAATAGCACTGCGGCAGCAGTCGTTTCCAGCCGCGCACCGAGAACAGGTCGACCGCGATGTAGGAGACGGTCGCGGCGCAGAACATCCAGAAGCGCCCGAAGTTTTCGAGCTGCGCGATCAGGCCGCCGCCGAACGAACTGACCCAGTTTTCAATCGCGTTGGAACGCGGCATAGGTTTCCGTCCACGGATGCACCGAGCCGGCCGGCCGAATCGCGTTCGGCCCGTGCCGACATTTTCGGAATCGCGTGGTAGGTTATCGAACTTGGCGTCGAATTGCGATATGATCCCCGCGAGTGAGGAACGCCCCGGCACGGAAGCCGGGCGATGACTGGTTCATGGATGGCATGTCATGCCGCGCTCCGAACAGCGCCTCGTCGCACTCCGTTTCTGCGTGGCCACTCTGGCCTGGGTCGCGTGTCTGATCGGATGGGTCAGTCTACTCACCTTCGACGTCGCCGACCCGCCCGGGAGCAGTGTCTGGCCCCCGACCGACCCACCCGCCAACCTCTGCGGCCCGGTCGGCGCGTGGCTCGCGCATCAGGCGCTCTTCTACCTGGGGATCGGATCCTACGCGCTGCTCCTGTTGCTGACCGTGTTCGTCGTGGTCTGGTCGTATGGCGTGCGGCTCAGCGATCCGTGGCTGCGCTTCGTCGGGCTGCTCCTGATCGGCACGGTCTTCAGCGCGTCGGGCACTCTGTTCATACCGCTCTCGGACGCCTACCCGATGAGCGGGCCCGGCGGTGTGCTCGGGGCGTCCGCAGTAACCTTCTTTCAGTCCACCCTCGGCGCGACCGGCACGCTCATTCTGCTCGCCTGCGCCTTCGTGATCGGGCTCCTGCTCGCGGCCGATGAACTCGTCCTCCGGATCGTGCGCGGCTTGCACTGGGCCGGACGCCGCACCGGGCCGGCCCTGGCGCGCGGCGGGAGCGCGGTCGCCGGCGCCGGCTCGGCGGTCGCGGCGGGCGTTGCGACCGCGACCGGGCGGCTCGCGCCCGCTGCCGGCTGCACGTCGGATGGGCCGGATGGACGCAACGTTGAGTTCGAAGAACCGCCCAAGGCGCTGTCCTTGCCGGCCGGCGACGCAATCGCGCCGGATGCGCCGACAGACTCTCCGGCGCAGAACGAGTTTGTATTTGACGATGAAGATACCAAGGACAGCGGAGGCGGTGCGGGCCGACGCGAGACGCGGCCGACGCCGGGCGCCGGGGCGGCGCTCCCCGCCGGCGGTCCGGTCGTCAAGGAATTCAAGGGCACGCCGCAGCGCCGCGCAAAGCAGCCCGGCGCCGCCCACGACGCGGCAAACGACGACTTCGAGCTCCCCGGCATGGATCTGCTCAAGGAGCCGACCCGGATCGACACGCACGCGATCGAGCTGCGCTGCCGTGAGAAGGCGCTGATTCTAGAGCAGACGCTGAATGAGTTCCGGCTCGAGGTGCGCGTGGTCGCGATCGAGACTGGGCCGGTCATAACCGTCTTCGAGCTCAAGCTGGCACCGGGAATCAAGGTCAGCCAGATCGCGTCGCTTACGAACGACATGGCTCGGGCCCTCAAGGCGCCCGCGGTGCGCGTCGTCGCGCCGCTGCCGGGCAAAAACACGATTGGCATCGAAGTCCCCAACATCGACAAGGAGAAGGTCCGCATCAAGGACGTGCTCGACCGCGACGATCAGCGGCGCACGGACCTGGGCGTCCCGCTCTACCTCGGAAAGGACGCCGCCGGCCAGCCGCTCGTCGCCGACGTGACCCGTATGCCGCACCTGCTGATCGCCGGCACGACCGGGTCGGGCAAGAGCGTGTGCGTCGCGAGCGTGATCATGTCGATCCTCATGTCGCGCACGCCGCGCGAGGTGCAGTTGATCCTGGTCGACCCGAAGGTGGTCGAATTGGCGATGTTCAAGGACATCCCGCACCTGATGTGCCCGATCGTTACGGAGGTCAGCAAGGCCGAGAGCATCCTCGACTGGGCGGCGACGAAGATGGACGAGCGCTACGCGCTGTTCGCCGAAGCGGGTGTGAAGGACATCCGGGCCTACAACAGCCTCGGCGAGAAAGGCCTGCGCGAGCGGTTCGAGCCGTCCGACGAGGAGGATTTCGCGCGGGTCCCCAAGCATCTGCCTTACATCGTCATCATCATCGACGAGCTCGCCGACCTGATGATGACCTCGGCCAAGGAGGTCGAGTTCTATCTCTGCCGCCTGGCGCAGAAGAGCCGCGCGGTGGGCATCCACCTGATCGTCTCGACGCAGCGGCCGCAGGCCAACGTCGTGACCGGCCTGGTCAAGGCGAACCTGCCTTGCCGCATCGCGTTTCGCGTCTCCTCGCGGCTCGACTCGCGGATCGTGCTCGACCAGAACGGCGGCGAGGTGCTGATGGGCCAAGGCGACATGCTCTTCCTCCCGCCCGGCAGCTCGAAGCTGGTCCGCGCCCAGGGGACCTTCATCGACGACGAGGAGCTGCGCCGCGTCGTGCGGCACTGCCGTGACCAGCAGAAGCAGGACTTCAACCCCGAGCTGGTGCGGCTGCGCTCGTCCGAGGCCGGCAGCGTCACGGCGCGCGACGAGCTGTTCGACCAAGCGGTGGAGTTCATCCTCGAGTCCGGCCGCGGGTCGGTGAGCCTGCTGCAGCGCCGCCTGACGGTCGGCTACGGGCGAGCGTCGCGGCTGATCGACCAGATGTACGAAGGCGGGATCGTGGGCGAATACAAGGGCAGCCAGGCGCGCGAGGTGCTGCTGTCCAAGGACGAATGGAACGCGATCCGCGCACGGCGCGATGCGGAAGAGGCGCTGGAATCGAACGTCGAGCCGTAATCGGGCGGGAAGTTTCGCAGGGGTCCAGGTTGGTCCGGGAATAACGCGGGCTTGGTCGTCCAAAGGGAAGGTGATCAAGGTGCTCAAGTTTTTGTGTTATCAATTTGCGCACCTTGGTGGCGGGCGCCGCGCGAACGGCCCGGTGAAGATGATAGGGC
>JACZRH010000144.1 GCA_022574815.1 Planctomycetota bacterium
GTCTCCCAGGACTCGCTGTTCAACGCGCCAAGCAACGCTTGCTGAAGACGAGAGGAGGCCACCGGGTCGGGCTTGTAGGACAACGGCTTGATGTCGCCGCGTTGCTTTTCGCCGAGCAGTTGTGCGAACACCTCGACCGCCAGGAAGCGCCGACCCGCGGCCTCGGAACGCAACGCGCTGAACAGCGCGAGCATCGTCGCTCTGCCGGTCGGTGCCGGCAGCCGGTTGAAGTGTACCTTGGCCAGCCGCTGTCCGGAGAGACTCGCCCGCCACTCCCCCGTTTCCGATTGAACCGGATCGAGCAGCGTTTCGAGGGTGACGAGCTGAATCTGCTGCGGCGTCCTGCGGGAAACGCTGCGCAGAGGCCCCAGGTCGAGCGTTCGCCGGATGCGCACCGATCGGCCGGGAGCGATGATCCGCGTGCGATCGAGATGGATGGATATCAGATGAGGGTAGTCGCGCCGGCGATCCCCGGCCAGCTTGAATGAGAGCAGGAACGTGGGATTGACCATGAAATCGGGGCCGAGCGTGATCGGAAAGCTCGCTCGATTCGTGAGAGAAAAGACCGCCCACCACGGCTCGCCCGGTGCCGGACTCGGATCCGTCAGCTTGACCTCCGCGACCAGAAAGCGCTTCGGATCGGTGTGAAACTCAAACACGCTACGATCGAGGTCCGCCAGGCGTTCGGCGATCTCGGGATGCCGCCGCCGCGCAGACTCGCGCGGTTTGGGCAGCGCGTCGATCTCGGCGAGCAGCTCGTACGCCGGACCGGCCACCGGCGCCGATTTGAGACCGCGCCCCAGCCGGGCGGCGGCCGCGGTGTCGCCGCCCGCCATGAGAATCTTGGCGAGTTGATACGCCGCAAACGGATCCCGGCCGGCGATGGGCAGCAGCGTGCGTTGGGCCTCTGCCGCGCGCAGATTCATGACTTGTGCCCAGCCCAGGACGCGTGTCGCGAAGACGTCACCGGGAGCCCGTTTCGCGGCGGCTTCGGCGAGCATCAACGCTCTTTGGGGCTGGGGGTCGATGGTACTATAGAACCAAGCCGCCTGGGCCACGACATCGACCGGCGATTCGCTCGGATCGCGCACCAGTGCAAAGCGCCGTGCCAAGGTCTTGCGCAACGCCTCGGCCGAGGCCTTGTCGCCGTTGTGCTCGAACAGCCAGTGCAAGAGAAGCTGCGCCTGATAGAGCGCCGGGTCGAGCTTCACCGCGGCAATTGCGGCTTGTATCGCCTTGTTCAGATCGTCCTGAGCGAGCCAGTTTCGCGCGCGTACCAGCAAGTGTTCGGCCGGGATAACTATCCCCGGGTTTGCGGCGCGATGCACGCTGCCGGCGTGTTCGTAGAACGCGCCTGCATCTTCGGCAAAGCCGTATTGGTCGAGCACGGCACCGACCTGCCAGGCCGAATAGACGTGCAAAGGGTTCACGAGAAACGCCCCTAAGGCCGCCGCCACGCGCATCAGAGGCGGGTCGTCTTCCTGGACCAACTCGGCGCTCAGCAGCACGGCGTCCGGATTGGTCGGGTCGAGCTCGAACGCCTTCTCGAGCGCTTGTTGCGCCTCGGAGCGGTCCATTCGTTGGGCGCTGAGCCGCGCCAGCGCGACGTGTACCATGGATTGCAATGGGCGCGAAAGTGTTCGTCGATCCAGTTCGTGTGCGAGCCAAGCGGCGCGCTCTTCAATCGTCTGCCGGCCGGCCAGCCCGACTTCCAGCCACTTTGCAAAGGCTCCCTGGTGCGTTGGATCCACCTCGACCAGGGCCTGCAGCGCCCGGGCGGCCTCGGCGGAGTTTCCGGCGAGCGTCTCCAGTTCGTAAAGCCAGACGTACGCATCGGGCAGCCGGGGATTGAGCCGCACCGCGGCGCGCAGCAGCGTCTTGATATGCACTACGTCGGCCGGGGTCTGCTTGCCGCGCCGCTTGAGCCCGTGATCGCGGGCCAAGTCGACCAGCAGCTCGGCAGTTGTGAGCGGCTCGTTGCGACCCCCGCCGCTGGCGGCGGCAGCGATCCACAACAGCAGCATGGCGCAAACGATCCGCGGCGCGCTTGATACCGCGTGACGGGTCGCTGGTCTCGTTGGCAGGGGACGGGCCGACCCGCGGTTGCCGGCATCGCGGCCGGGCCTGATCGAAACGCCCATCAGCATTCTACCGGTTCGAGCAGCGCCGACATCGAGCCCGCGCAATGCTCGATACGCCAGTCCGCGCCGTAGGCATGGACCTGATCACGCTTGAACTCGGCCCGCTCATAGACGACCGTTTCGAGGATTACCCGCCCCGCGTTGTCCACCTCGCAGGCCATCTGGTAGGCGCGCGTGCGGCTGTGCCCGAACAAGCGCCCCAGCATCTCGATCACGTACGCGTACGAATGGTCGTCGTCGTCCAGCAGCACGACGTTCCACAGCGGTGCCAGGCGCGGCTCAGCCGGGGCCAATAGCGGGGCGTTGGAATGCTCTTCGTGCGTCATCAGGACTCGCTTCGCAGGCCGCTATCATAGCACAAGTGCCAACGATCGTATGGCCGGCCGCCATGCCGACAAAACGCGGCCTGCGCGGCCCTATCAGCGGACTCCGCCAATTGCTACAATCGGCAAGAAGCGGCGTTCGGCGTGAGCACGCGGATGCTGACGCCGACCGCCGACCCGGGAGGCAGCGATGCCGGAACGCAGACTGTCCGACGACCCCAGCGGCCCTTTCAGCCCCATTCCCGAAGCCCTCGACGAGCTCCGCCGCGGCAACCTGGTCATACTCGTAGACGACGAGGACCGCGAGAACGAAGGCGACCTGATCTGCCCGGCCGAGTTCATCACGCCGGACAAGGTCAACTTCATGTTGAAATACGGGCGCGGGACTCTGTGCGTTCCGCTGACACGGCCCCGCTGCGAACGGCTCCAGCTCCAGCCGCAGGTCTCGCTCAACACCTCGCGTTACCAGACCGCGTTCACCGTGACGGTGGACGGCGGCCCGCACTTGGGGGTGGGCACGGGAGTCTCGGCGAGCGACCGTGCGGCGACGATCCGCCAACTCGTGGCCGAAGAGGCCGTCCCCGAGGATTTCGTCCGACCGGGGCACGTCAATCCGCTGATCGCCTGCGACGGCGGGGTTCTGGTGCGTGCGGGACAGACCGAAGGGTCGATCGACCTGTGCCGCCTGGCCGAGCTGATGCCCGGCGCCGTGCTGATCGAGATCCTCAACGAGGACGGCACGATGGCCCGCATCCCACAGCTCACTGCGTTCTGCCGGGAGCACGGGCTGAAGATGTGTACCATCGCTGAACTGATCGAATACCGCATGCAGCGCGAGCGGCTGATCGAGCGCATCGAGAGTGTGACCATCCGCAACGCGCACGGCGAGTGGCTCTTCATCGCGTACAACTCGCAGGCGGACCACGAGACGCACCTGGCGCTGTGCAAAGGCGGCGTCGGCGAGCTCGATCGCTCCGGCAAACCCCACTTGCACCCGGACCCGACGCTGATCCGCGTCCATTCCGAGTGCATGACCGGCGACGTGTTCGGCTCGACCCGCTGCGAGTGCGGGCAGCAGCTCGAGGCCGCCATGGAGATGATAGAGCGCGAAGGCCGTGGCGCGCTGGTCTACCTACGCCAGGAAGGCCGCGGCATCGGCCTGGCCAACAAGCTGCACGCCTACCGCTTGCAGGACGAAGGGCTCGACACGGTCGAGGCCAACCAGGCCTTGGGGCTGCCCGTGGACCGGCGCGACTACGGCATCGGCGCCCAGATCGTGCGCGATCTGGGGCTTTCCAAAGTGCGCATCCTCACCAACAACCCCAAGAAGATCAGCCGGCTCGAGGTCTACGGGCTCGAGGTCGTCGAGCAGCTCCCGATCGAAATTCCGCCGACCGAGGACAATCGGCGTTATCTCGAAGCCAAGAAATACAAAATGGGGCACGACCTGCGCCAGGTGTGAGGCGGAGGGGCGCGGTCGCGAAGCCCGGTCTCGAGCATGGCACCCCGCACAATTGCTGCGTCGTGCCGTCGGCATCACACGCGTCACTTCACCGGGGCTGCAACGCGGGTCGCGACGCGCGTAAGAAGGCGATCGGCTCCTGCGTCCGCCCGTCGAGCGCCAGATCCGCCAGCACGGACCCCACCACCGGCGAAAACTTGAAGCCGTGCCCGCTGAAACCCGCTGCGAACACGACGTTCGAACGGTCGCGATGGTGATCGATGATGAAGTGTTCGTCCGGCGTCATCGTGTACATGCAGACGGCGCGGTGCCCGATCGTGGGCCGGGCACGCGGCAGGTGTCGGGCGACAAAGCCGAGCAGCGGTTGCTCGTCTTCGGGCCTCAGAACGCCGTCCAGCTCATCCGGATCCCGTACGGTCTCGCCGCCGAAGTGCTGGCCGATCTTCATCCCCTGCTCGTCGATCGCCGGAAACCCGTAGTAGAAGCCGCCGCCGCTCTCAATCGCGAATACCGGACAGCCGCGCTCCACGCGGCACTCGTCATCGAAGTCGACGAGCCAAACCAGGACCTTTCGGCGAACTTCCAGAGGCAACCCGAGACCCGCCAGCAATCGCGATGACCAGGCCCCGCCGCAGATCACCAGGGCGGCGGCGGCGTATTGGCCGTCACTCGTATTCACGACGACGCCCTTGTCGTCGGCGGACCAGTGCTGCACGTGGGTGTCGCTCATGATTCGGGCGCCGGATCGCAGCGCTTGTTCGACATGAGCGCGCACGCAGTCCTCCACACGCAAATAACCCGCATCCGGCTCAAACAGGACGCACATCTCGGGGTCCACGGCCAGGGCCGGAAACCGCTTGGTCAGTTCGGCGACGCCGACTTCCTGAATGTCGAGACCGTGTTCGACGGCCGATCGTCGCACGCCGCGGATGATCTGTCCGTCCGCAGGGCCGGCCAGCAGCAAGCCGGCGCGGCGAAACAACTCGCGGCCCGCCGCGGCTTCGAGTTCATCCCATAGTTCGTAAGCGCGGTGCAGCAGCGGGACGTAGTCCGGGTGCTCGAAATACGCTTTGCGGCAGATGCGTGTCCCGCCGTGTGAGCTGCCGCGGTCATGCGCGATGCCGAACTGCTCGATTCCCAGGGTCCGCGCGCCCCGTCGGGCCAGGTGATAGAGCGCGGCGCTGCCCATTCCGCCGACGCCGAGAACGATCACATCATACGTTCGCATCGTTGGAGTTTAGCCGACCGTCGGCCCCGAAAAAGACCGGCCACGAAGGATTTCACAGGTGGCCACGCAGAAACTCGGCCGGCCGCGCGCAGGCCGAGCCGCGTGTCGGGCCGAATCCACATGGCACCAATCCAAAGCAACCGGGCGCCGCCGAAGCGACACCCGGTTCGCGCGAGGATGCAAATAGGCTCTTCAATCGCGATCGATCCGCGTGGCGGACGGGTTGAAGAGCCGGGTCGGAGCACGACTCCCCAGCCACGCGTTGATCATCGGCGTTGGTCCACTAACGACGATATCTTTCTTACTTAGCATGAATTGCGAGCCCTCCTATTGAGGCTTAGAGATAATTCCGGCCTGTGCCCTAATGGCAGATGGAAGCGGTTTCGCTAGGTCCCGGAAAAATGGCATAGGCCGCGTCATTGTTCGGGATTCGCGATATGATAGAAATGTGACGTTGTGCGCCTGGGACACGGAAAGTGCGGGAGATACGAAATGGAAGGGAAAACGGCGCGGAAAGAACGCTTGCATGAGCTCATCGACTTGGCGTGTATTCATCGCGGGTGGAGCCGGGCCGAGCTTGCCCGAGCCCTGAAACGGGATCCAACCAAGCTCTACCCGGAAAGCGGAAATCCAAAGATGGATTTTCTGATCGCGCTCGCCGACGTGATCGAGTGGTCGATTGACGACGTCGCCAAATTCGTGAGCCGCGGGAAGAGCTTCGCGCCCGAGATTGCCGAAGGGGCCGAGTTTGAGTCGCTCGACCGAGCGGCCAAACAAACGCATCAACGCGGCGAATTCGCGAAAATGGTCGAGTTGGCCCGTCAGATGTACTTCGTGGCCAAGACGCCCGAGGAGCGCGCCCGGGCGTGCAATCGCGAGCACGGCGGGTGGGACGGGCGCGGCCGATACACCAAGGCGCTCGAGGCCGTCTGCCGCGGACTGCGCGAGGAACACATTTCGACGCGTCGCCGCTTGCAGCTACAGACCAACCTCGCAAATACGCACTACACGCTGTGGGAGTTGAGCTCGGCCCACGCGCACGCCCACGTCGTGCTCGAATGGTACGCCGCCCATCCACCCGGCGACGTTGTCGATCGCAAGAACCACGCCTTCGCCTTCTTCGTGCGCGGGCACACCTTTCGCCGTCGGGCCCTGCGCGACCTCGAGCAAACCGTGCAGCATTGCCGTCAAGCCCGGTCCGACCTCGAAACGGCGGCCCGCCTGTACCGGGAGCTGTCGGCCGAGTTGAACGACGAGCGCCTCGCAGGCGTCGCCCATACGTGCGAAGCCGGCCTGATCGAAGTGGACGTCGGACTCGGG
Source organism: Planctomycetota bacterium (assembly GCA_022574815.1). Lineage (GTDB taxonomy): Bacteria > Planctomycetota > Phycisphaerae > UBA1845 > Fen-1342 > JACZRH01. The sequence continues at coordinate 6,475 of JACZRH010000144.1, forward strand.
CTGCGCGAGCCGCCGGACGCCGTGGATGAGCTTTGGGGACGCTTGAAGCTGGCCGACGACGAGGGCGACTGGCCCGTCGGCGATTGGCTCGAAAGCTACGGCTGGACCTGCATCATGGGCGCCAACATCGCTCTGCGCTACCTGACCGGGCGCGCGCAGGACCGGGCGCTCGGGAAATTCACCAACAAGGCCCTCCAAATCGCCGACCGGCTCGACAACTGGGCCTTACGCGAGCGTGTGCTCGAGATGGACTTCCGGCTGCACAAGGCCCAGTGCGAAGCCACCGATCTGGACCTGCCATACACCATAGACCATGAAGACATGCGCTTGATCGTCGGCGCCATGGGGCGGTTCCCGATTTTTCACGAGACCGGCTGGGAGATTCTCCAAACCGCGAAAATCGTCTCCGACGCGAGGAGGAATTAGGGCCATGCCTACGAATTGGATTAGATTCCCACTTGCCGGCGCCGCTCTCTTGTTGCTCGCGACCCCCGCCCAAGCCCAAACCGCCATGGGTGCGGGACAGCAGCAACGCCATTCGAACCAGGACAACGGCGGTCCGGAGGACGCACCGCTCAACGATCCCAGCGCGGCGACCGCCTCGGGCGACCCCGGCCGACCTTGGGTCGGTTTCTCGAACAACGGCGCACCGGTTTTGGGCGATTCCGTTGACGGGCTTTTGTTCGACGCGATTTTCACGGATTCGCGACGTCAGCCCCGAGAGCTGCCGATTCGCGTCGATTTGGAAAGTCGCCTGTTCACCGGAGCAAGACCGGAAGCCCGCCTGGGGCTTGGCCCAGCCGGACCGGAGTCGCAGGCCGTGGTGAGACCGGTGAGATTCTCCGAGAAGGGTTATGGATTCAACCCCGGGCGCGGCGAAGGCACAGTGCCCGAGCCCGCGTCGGCCCTCGCTTTGGGCCTCGGACTGGCGGTGCTGGTGCGCCGTCGTCGCCCAACACAATAAGAACCGTGCCGAGTTCGACCGACATCGACGAAATCGTCCGCGCGGCGTACCGCGCGACCGTCGCCTCGGGCGCGCTGGGGCATCAGGCTTGTCAGGCCGAGTAGCCTGTTCCTCGGGCCAAACGTCTCAAACCCGCGGGCCAGAACGGGTATTTCTGCTCGCGCGTTCAGGTCCGGCAATGTGTTGTGGCGGTTGGCCCGGATGAGTACGATGGAATCGAGGATTGGGGCTGACGAGCCGTCGGCGCGCCCGCTTGCGCCGTGCGCAAGTCCTGAACAAGAGTGAACCCATGCGTAAGGCTTTCACGCTCATCGAACTGCTCGTCGTCGTCGCGATCATCGCGCTGCTGATCTCGATCCTGCTGCCGGCCCTCTCGGCCGCCAGAAAGCAGGCCCGCGAAAGCGTCTGCATGAGCAACATGCGGCAGCTCGCGCTCGGCTGGATCCTCTATTCGAACGACGAGAACGGCCTCCTGCCCGGCAGCGGGTGGGACACGACCACGATTCCCGGCTGGGTCGGCCGGGGGCGGACTTGGTGCTGGCTGGGAACGCGGGGCGACACGACCGGCAACATCAGGGCCATCGAACGGTACGTGCCCATGAAGGGGACCATCTTCAAGTACGTCGGCCGCAATGTAAAAGTGTACAAATGCCCCGAGGACCGCGCTTCCTCGCAATTCGTCGACACGCAGAACCACATCAATCGAAAGAAGCCCCCCTACAGCTACACCGCTCCGGTCATTTTGACGGGGGCTCCGCTCTCGCTGCTGAAACGCACTCGCTTCGCGGACAATTTCGACCCGCCGTTCAACTACGCTCGCGACTGGAACAAGGCCTACGGCCACTCCCAACCGTGGATGATCGTGGAAGAAGCGGAGTCGCACTACATCGCCGACACCTACGACAGTGCCTGGTCCAACTTGGATGAGGTGGCGACGCGGCACCGCGGCAAGGGCGCGGTCAACCATACCGACGGAAGCGCCACGATGCGGGAATATCAGCATTCGACGGACCGCCGGGACCGCAGGCGCTCGATGGACGCCTGGAAAGTGTATTACGAACTCACCGACGGCCGCATCGTTACGGCCGGCACGTGGCAACTGAGCCGGGGTGGAAACCCGAAGTTCGGGTATCTCAGGAGCCGGGATGCTCGCGGGCTGAACCGCTGATTGCGGCGCCCGGCATCACCAATCATGCTTCCGCTGCGCGGCTGGATTCCTGCCGGAATCGATGACGTACCGGCGACAGGCCGTTCGGACGCCCGACGACCGCAGGCAGGTTGAACGCGCAAACCCACCACGCGGCCTTCGGCGGCAACCAAAGGATGCGGGGGCCGGCGGTCGCCCCCCCCGGGTGAGAAAGGCGGGCCAGACGCCCGCCCTCCTGTGTCGCGCATTCGCGCCCGGCGACTTAGCGTCGTCGTCGCAGGACCAACGCGAATCCGATACCGAGGCAGGCCAGCGAGGCCGGCTCGGGTACCCAGCGTCCGTTCGGCAGGTCGAGCTCGAAGTGGACGGTCTGGTTCGCCGAAATGGTCGTGAGGACGTTGTTGGCGGCCGCGTTGCCGAAATCGTCGCCGATCGAGATCGACCAGTCGCCTTCCTTGCGGAACTTCCACTCATAGACGCCGGCCGTCGGGACAACCATGTCCCCGGCATAGACGCCGCTGCCCTGGTCCGTCAAGGCCAGGACCGGACCGGACCAGCCGTTGAACGAGCCCATGATTTCCCAGGCGAACTGGCCGGGATCCTCGTAGCCGACGCGCTCGCGGTCGTTGGGGAAAAAGCCGTCGGACCAACTGGCGATGTCGAAGAAGTTGAAGTGAATCTCGCCGATGCTGTCGGCGGGCACCTTGCCGTTGCTGCCGGGCCAGGAGCGGCTAAAGTCTTCGACGGCGATCTTGTATTCGAATTCCTGCGCGGGAGTCAATCCGCCGACCATGCCATGCCAAAGACCGCCGCCCAGGTCGGTCAGCACGTTGCCCAAGCCCCAGCCGTTGAACTCGCCGCGGGCGTAGTACGGCTGGGCCATTGCGGTTGCCGCGAGTGCCGCGACCGCAACCATTCCAAAGATTCTGCCTCTCATTGAATTACCTCCAAAGCTCATCATCTCGCGAGCCGACCGTCCCTGCGGTGGACCCGCACCCGAAACTTTACACCTCCGAAACCGGTCCATCGTCAACCGGGTTCTACTCTCAACTTACGGACACATGCCGAGGCCGAGCGCCACGAAGAATGGATCGATATCGCCGCCGTTCGTCGCGCCGTCGTGGTTGATGTCCGTGAGACACAGCAGATCGCACCCCGGGTGCGCCGCCTGCCAGGCTGCCGGATCGCCGAGTGCCACGAAGAACGAGTCGATGTCGCCGCCGTTGAACACACCGTCACAGTCGGCGTCGCCGCAGACGAACCCGGCGCACGAGTCGGTGATCGCGCGCCAGCGCCCGCCGGGCAGGTCCAGCTCAAAACGGACCGACTGATCGGAAACGGTCGTGGTCAGCGAGTTGTTGGCGGCGGCATTCCCGAAATCATCGCCGATGGAAATGGCCCAGAGATTCTGGCCGGTGGGGTCGGTCCAGCGGAACTTCCACTCGTAGGTGTTGGGGTCGGCCACGAGGAGGTCGCCGGCCCACAGGCCGTTGCCTTGGTCGGTCAGCGAAAGGACCGGGTCGGACCAGCCGTTGAACGAGCCCATGATCTCCCACGCGAATTGCCCCGGATCGTCGTAACCGGCGCGCAGCTTGCTATCGGGCATCCAGCCGTCGGTCCACACCTCGTTGTCGTAGAAGTGGAACGTGATGTCGCCGTTGGGATCGGGCTGGATTTTGCCGGCGCTGCCCGGCGCCGTTTTGTCCCAGCCTTCGTTGGCCAACTGGTATTCGTAGAGCAGGAACGGGTCGATGCCGCTGACGGTTGCGGACCACAAGACCGGGTCGATCTGCGACAGCGGGTCGGTGAGGCTCCAGTTGTTGAATTCGCCGCGGGCGTAGTAAGGCAGCGGGGGCCCGCCGCCGCCGGCCCCGAGAATCCGCCAGCGCCCGCCGGGCAGGTCGAGTTCCAACGTCACGACCTGGTTGGGGTTGGTGGTGAACATGACGTTGTTGCCGGCCGAGTTGCCGAAGTCGTCACCGATGGAAATGGCCCAGGGGTCCAGGCCGGCGGGGTCGGTCCAACGGAACTTCCACTCATAGCGTCCGGGGTCGGCCACCGTCAGGTCACCGGTCCACAGGCCGTTGCCCTGATCGGTGAGCGTCAGGACGGGAGCGGACCATCCGTTGAACGCGCCCATGATCTCCCAGCCGTACTGATGGGGATCCATGTAGCCGACGCGCCGCTTGTCGCTGGGTTTCCAACCGTCCGTCCAGGTTTCCTGATCGTAGAACAGAAACGTGACGTCGCCGTTCGCATCGGGCTGGATCCTGCCGTTGCTGCCCGGCTCGGCGATGCTGAAGTCGTCATTGGCGATCTTATATTCGTAAAGCGTAAATGGATCGATGCCACTGACCGTGCCGCGCCACAAGACCGGGTCGACTTGGGTCAGCGGATCTCCGAGCCCCCAGCCGTTGAATTCGCCGCGGGCATACCAGGGCTGGGCCGTTGCGGCCGCCGCGAGGGACGCCGTAACGAACGCGACAAGAAGCGTGTTTCTCACGATTTCATTCCTCCTGAGATCGCTGCGAAGTTCGATGTTCGGGCGCGTCGCGATGCGCGCGCGCCCCACTGTCGAGGCGACGCCGAATCGAAAGGATCGCGCGACAAACTAACGATCATCCGACCGTCTTTCCGCCTCCCGAGGAACAAACGTGGGATGCCAACCACACAAGCTAGAATACCGCGCGGGCGGGAGTAAGTAAATCGACAACTGGGTCACCTGGCACGCGGTTGCACCTCGCAGCCGTTTCCTGTCCATGGACGATGCCTGTCCAGGTCGGCCCCGGCGGGTGGCACGGCGCGCCCTTGTCCGCGCGGGGCAACAGGTTTTGAATTCATCTTTCCCCGCGATAGAATCACGCTTGGCAGCGGAGTTGCCGGCGTGCAAAACTTGTCGGAACGCCGCTGGCGCCGCGTGAATCCAGGGAATCGCGATGACACTGCCTCTGACAATGCTCCTGCTCTTCATGATGGGCGACAACAACGTCCAGTGGGACGGCATCTCCCACATCGCCTGGCAGGACCGCCGGCCGCTGTGCCCCATCAACAAGGAGGCGTTTCGGGTCCATTTCCAGGCCTATCGCTTCGATCTCGAATCGGCCCGTGTGTACGTAAACGACGGCACCGTGACCTGGGTCGATGCCGTCTTGGACCACGACCGCGGGCCGTACGCGGTCTGGCGGGCCGACATCCCGGCCACCGCGTCCAACACGCTGCGCTACTACTTCGAGCTCACCGACGGCACCGACACCGACTATTACAGCGTCACCGGCATGTCCGAGAACCCGCCGACCGACGGCGGCT
>JACZRH010000145.1 GCA_022574815.1 Planctomycetota bacterium
GAGCGAAACGAAGCATCCGGCCCAGTACCCAGCTAGCTTCCTCGCTGCGCTCGGAATGACAACGTCTAACACTTCTCGCTTCGAGTAGTATCACCAGCCATGACAGCAGAGCCGCCTCTTGCAACCGGCCGTGGGGTCAAAGAAACAGGTCGCCGATCACCGGGCCGGGGAGCCCCCCGTGGTGAATGTTTAGGATATCCTTAGTGGTGTTACGCTTTTGGCGGTTGTGGGCCTTTCGCGCGGCGAGCTCCGCGTCGAGCAGCGCCGTTCGCTCGGCGGTCTCCATGTTCTCCCACGTGTCGGGGTTGTCCTGCATGTATTCCCAGTAGATCTGACACTTTTCGAGCTCGCCGCGGTCGAGCCAGACGCCCTTGCACTTGGGGCAGAAATCGATTTGGATCTCCGCCCAGTGCTTGAACTGGTCTTTGATCATTTCCTTGCCGCAGGTCATGCACCACAGCTTTTCGGTCGAGTTCGACGCGTCGGCGATCTCGATCATCTTCTGTTTGACGGGGCCCGGCATGACCACCTCGCGGCGAGCCAGGATCAAATCGAGCTTGGCGCCGTCCAGCCAATGCCCGCCGCACTCGCCGCAGTTGTAGACGCGGACGCCTTCGTAGCGGATGGGCTCGGCCTGGATCTTGCACTTCGGGCAGCGGGGCATGTTCAGTTCCTCCTACGGAGGTGGGTTCGCGTTCCTGCCGTATTGTAGCAAACCGGGGTCGGCTTGCGCGTCCGCCTCGGAATTGAACGCAACTCCCCCAGCACGCCACCCAAACTCCACGCGTGCGATTCCGCTCGCCCGCGAAGCCGTGCTCTTCAGCCCGCGCGGTGCCCCAGACGCAGCGCCGGTCGCACGATCGCGAACGCCAACATAGAATGCGTCCGACAAGTGCGGTCGGCGATTCTCAATCTGCGAGCGAGATCACGGTGACAAAGAGACTCCAGTTCTACTTCGCGTCTACTACCGGCCTCCTGCTGTGCGGCTGCGCGAGCCTGCCGCGGGTCGACCTTGAACGACGCACCGGCGGCAGCGCAGCCCTGTTTGGGCAATTTCAGGCCTATGACGGCGCGAGCGGCCGGCGAATCGCGTTCGCCGACGTCGTCCGCCGCTGCCGCGCCGCCGACGTGGTCCTGTTCGGCGAGCAGCACTCGGACTCGGTCTGCAACCAGCTCGAGGCGCAGCTTCTGGCGGCGCTGGCCGCCGATCGCCGCCCGGTCGCGCTGGCGATGGAGTTCTTCGAGCGGGACACGCAGGCTTCGCTCGATGCGTACTTGGCGAATCGCATCGACGAAGCGGCCTTTCGCGAACAGACCCGTCAGAAGCGCGCCTACGCGCTCAGTCATCGGCCGTTGATCGAGCTGTGCCGGTCGGCGAAGGTGCCGGTGATCGCCGCCAACGTGCCGCGCCGATTGCTGCGCGCCTACAGCCGATCCAATCTGGAGTTCGACGTTTATCGCGCGCAAGCGGAGCCGGCCGATCAGCGCTGGTTGCCACGGTCGAACGAGTTGATCGAAGGCCGGTATCACGACCGGTTCATGGAAATCATGAAGCGGCACCCGCCTCCGACCAGCCGACCCGCGAAGGCGCTCACGTCGGCCCCAACCTCCCCGACCACGACACGCCCCGCCGGTTCGCAACCACCCAAAGAGCGTGCCCGGCGTAGCTTCCTGGCACAGCTCCTGTGGGACTCGACCATGTCCGAATCGGTCGCGGACTTCCGCGCGACGTATCCCCGCCGACGCGTGCTGCTGATCGTCGGAAGCTTTCACGTGGCCTACGAGGGTGGAACACAGGCCAAGCTCCGAGAGCGACGGCCGGACGACCGCGTCGTCACGATCGTTTACCGCGACGACACGACCGGGCGGTTTGAGCTCGCCGCGGACGACCGCGACGCCGGCGATATCGTGATCTACGGCATTGCGCCGCCGCCGCAAGTTCCGGCGCGACCGCCCGCACCGACGACAGCTCCCGCCACGAGCGGGGAACGGCCGGCGAGCGCCCCGACAACGTCGGCGCCGGCGACTGCGACAGCGGCTTCAAGTTCGCTGGATCCATGAAACACCATCCCGCGCGGACCGCATCGCGGGAAGCATCGGCATCCCGCAGGAAGAGAGAGACTCATGCCGAGCTCGGAAATGAAGCCCACGCGTCGTGACGTGCTCAAGACCGCCGCCGGTGCGGCGGGTGCCGCGCTGGCGCAAGGCGTGTGTCTGCCGCTCGCGCCGGGCCAGGAAGGCCCCCCGCCTGCGCCGCGCGCGCTCATCCCGGCCGACAAGGGGATTCCCGATTCGGCGATCGCCGCCCTGTACGAACGCGGGAAGCAGCGCGTCTATCGCGGCGAGGCCCGCCGGACGATCGGCATGCCTTGCGGCGGCATCGGCGCCGGTCAGCTTTACGTGCTCGGCGACGGCACGCTGGGCCACTGGCACATCGACGGACTGCACAATTTCACGGGCTACGGCCGCGACAACTACCGCACCTATCGCCCGCAACGGCCCATCGAGCAGGGCTTCGCGCTCGTGGTGACGACGCCGAACGACGATGTGACAACAGCGACGCTCGATGACGACGGTTACGACGCGATCGAGTTTGTCGGCGAGTACCCGGTTGCGCGCGTCCGCTACCGCGCCAAGGACAAGAGCGTGCCGCCGGTCGATGTTCGGCTGGAAGTCTTCAGCCCGTTCATTCCGCTCAATGCGCGCGAGTCGGCGTATCCGGCCACGGTGCTGCGGTTCACGATCGAGAACCGGACGCCGGACCGCGTCGGCGTCGCACTCGGCGGGTGGTTGCAGAACATGGTGTTCCGCGACGTGCCCGACGCGATCACGATTCGGCATCGCAACGTCGTCGAAGAGAACGACGGGCTGACCTCCGTGCGCATGGGCGCCGTCGAACGTCGCCCGATCGACGCAGCCGGCCCGCCGGTCACGCGCGTCCTGGCGGACTTCGAGTCCGGCACCTACGACGGGTGGACGGCGACCGGCGAGGCCTTCGGCGACGCGCCGGCGGATGGAACAATCGGCGACCAACAGCCGGTCAGCGGCTTCGAAGGAAAGAATCTCGTCAACAGCTACGCCGAAGCCGACCGCCCCACCGGCCGGCTGGTCAGCGATCCCTTCACGATCGATCTGCCGTATCTAACTTTTCGCATCGGCGGCGGTGCGCACAAGAACAAGACCTGCATCAACCTCCTGATCAATGACAACGTCGTGCGAACGGCGACCGGGCGAAACGACGAGCGACTCGAGCCACGAGTCTGGGACCTCTCCGCTTTCGTGGGCCGCGAGGCCGTGCTCGAAATTGTCGATGAACACTCCGGCGGCTGGGGGCACGTCAACGTCGACGACCTCGCGCTGACCAATGCCCTGCCGAAGGACTTTGTCGAGTACCGCCGCGACGCGCTCGGCTTCGGCGAAATGGCGCTGTCGCTGCTCGGTCAGGGGCAGGCCGCGGCGCGGTGGCCGGGGCGCGAGGCGTTCGTCGCATCGTTGGGTTCGGCGGAGCAGGAACTCTCGCGGTCCTCCGAGGCGGGCTTCGACCGGCCGCTGGTCAGCACAGTCACGAGCCGATTCACACTCGAGCCCGGCGCCTCGCGCGACGTGACGTTCCTGCTGACCTGGCACTTTCCGAATCTGCACACCGAGTACGGCGTCATGTACGCCAACTGGTTCTCCGACGCGATCGACGTCGCCCGGCGGCTGGCCGCGAATCTGGACCGTCTGCGGCGAGAGACGCTGCTCTTTTGCGACACGTATTACCGCGAGACGACGCTGCCGTGGTGGCTGGTGTCGCGTCTGATGATGCCGATCTCGACGCTGGCGACGGGGACGTGCCAGTGGTGGCGCAACGGGCGGTTTTGGGGCTGGGAGGGCGTCGGCTGCTGCACGGGCACCTGCACGCACGTCTGGAACTACGCCCACGGCCACGCCCGGCTGTTTCCCGAGCTGGCCCGCTCGACGCGCTCGATGCAAGACCTCGGCGCGGGCTTCGACAACCAGAGCGGCCTGGTGGGGTTCCGCTCCAACCGCGCCTACGCCGCCGACGGCCAGGCCGGCACCATTCTCAAGTGCTACCGCGAGCACCTGACTTCCGAAGACGACGAGTTCCTGCGATCACACTGGCCGCGTATCAAGATGGCGCTCGAGTATCTCATTCGCCGCGACGCGAACTCCGACGGCGTGCTCGAGGACTCGCAGCACAACACGTTCGACATCAACTTTCACGGGCCCAATACGTTCGTCGGCGCCCTGTATCTCGCGGCTCTTCGGGCCGGGCAGCGCATGGCCGAACTGATGAACGAGCCCGCGACCGCGGCCCGCTATCAGGCAATCTTCGAGTCCGGCCGTACATGGACCTCCCAAAACCTCTTCAACGGCGAGTACTTCGAGCAGCGCGTTCCGAGTGACAAGGAATACGACTGGCAATACGGCAGCGGCTGTCTCAGCGATCAGCTTTTCGGGCAGAATTGGGCGCATGTGCTCGGCTTGGGTTACGTGTATCCGCCGGAGCAGGTCCGCTCGGCGCTGCGCGCGGTTTACAAATACAACTGGGCGCCGGACATCGGCCCGGCCAACGAGCAGCACAAGCCCGAGCGCTGGTTCGCGCGGCCGGGCGAAGGTGGCTTGTTCACCTGCACTTGGCCGCGCGGCGGGCGGCCGGACAAGCCCGTGCGCTACCGCGACGAGGTCTGGACCGGCATCGAATACCAGGCCGCCGCCGGCATGATCTGGGAGGGGCTGGTCGACGAGGCGCTGGTCCTGGTTCGCGCGCTCGACCAACGCTACGACGGGACCCGGCACAATCCCTGGAACGAGGTCGAGTGCGGCGACCACTACGCCCGGGCCCTGGCGTCGTGGGGCGTGTTGACGGCGCTGGCCGGGTTCGAATACGATGGACCGGCCGGCCGACTGACGATCTCGCCGCGTGTTCAGCAGGATGATTTCGCGTGCTTTTTTACAGCAGCCGAAGGATGGGGGACAATCACGCAGCAGCGCTCGGCCGGGAAGCAAACCAACACGGTCGAAGTCAAGTGGGGCGATCTGCGCTTGGCAGAATTAACGGTGGAAATACCCCAGGAAGCCGGGGACGTACAAGTCGAGGCGCTCGTGGAGAACATCGGTCAGGCGAAGGCGACGATCGACCTCACCGCCCGGGCGGCTCGCGATGACCGCCGCTGCACCGTTCGGTTTGCGGATGTCGCGTTGATCGGCGCCGGGCAGCGGTTGAACGTCAGCCTTGTATGGTCGTTAGACGCCGGGTAGCTTGTCCGTCCGAACGTGCCGTGGCCGCTGCTCTGTGAACAGGACCACCCAAGCCGTCGGAGTGAGTTGCTTCAAGAAACCTCCTGACCATTGGATTGCTGCGACATGAACAAGAGGGTAGTCTTCATCGGCGCCGCGTTGGCCGCTACCTTGGCCCTGGGGATAGCCGGTTACCAATGGTACCAGAACCACTCGATGGTCGCGGTGACACTCGAGTGGGCGCGTCTGGCGCCGTTTCCGGAGGGAGCTACCGAGTTCACGATCACAACCTCGGGAGGCATGTTCTCCCGAGAGTTCCATGTAGTTTTCGTCGCGCCGCCCGAAGAGATCGCCGCCTGGCTCAAAGCCTCTCCCGGCATTCAGGACGCCGAGATTGAGGAGCAAGACAATTCGGTCTTGTACAAGATCAAGCCCGGAGGTGGTGCGCAGCACGCCGAGGTCGAGCACAATCCCCACACCAATCGAATAACGGTGTATGTGGTCTGGAGTTAGAGGGAAAGCGAAATCGGCCGTGTGCCAATGCTCGCTACTTCAGCGTAGACCGGTATATCGCATTGAACAAAAACTTGAACGTGCCCCACGGCTGGCCGCGGTGCTGGACGCGGAAGCCGAGCAGGACGATTCGACCGTCGCCGTACTCGACCTCGGCGATGGCGGTGCGGCTGCGGACGTGATCGTCGCCGAGAATCCAGCCGCTGAGCAGGACAATGTTGTCGGAGTAGGTCGCGACCGATTTCACGGGATGCTTCGCCAGTCGGGCCTTGATCTCCTCGTCCGTGAGCTTTCGAGGAGCCGGTGGGCGCGCGGACGTGGCGGCCGCTGAGCCGCCGCGCGCGGCGGTACGAGGTCGCCTCGGGGTTTGTTCCCCCGCCATTTCTTCGCCCGATCTTTCGGGCCCTGCCGGCTTCAGCGCTTCCTGGCCGAGCACGAACGCCTTGGAATGCGTGAAATACGCCGCCGCTTCGTCGTCGAAACCGTAGCCAAGCGGGTGCGTGTTGTCGACGCGGATGCGCAGGATCGATCCGGGGCAGAAAAACTGGTCGCGCGGCAGGCCGTCGAGCACGTTGCGGACCGGCACGCGGAACAGGTCGGTCGCCAGTTCGGTCGCCGAGTCCATCAGCACCAGCGTGCCGCCGGCTTCGACGAAACGTTCGAGCTGCATGGCCCCGTCGTCGCCGATGCCGCCGGCATAGGGCGGCGGCGTGCTGTTGCTGCTGCGTCCTTCGAGGATGCTGCTAAGCGACAGGTCCGGGATGATGATGCAATCAAAGCGGTCGCGCAGGTTGCCCGCCCGAATCTCGCCGTTGTGAACCGACGCATAGGGAAACGCGAACTTCTCCAGCACGAACCGCGTCCAGCCTTCGTCCATGCTCGACGTCCAAGGCCGGTACAACGCCGTCCGCGGCGGTGACATTTCTCGTCGGTTCGACTGATCCGGCAGCTCCGGCAGTGCGTCGAAGCGAGCGTTGCGCGCGATGCTTCGTCGTTGGATTTCCCGCATCAACTTTTCCGGCGACCGATCGGCGTTGCCGGCCCGGCCCGCAATGATCACGCTACCCACGGGGTAGCTTTCGTGCTCCTTCGTCAATACGGAAACGTCGAAGCCCTGCTTCATCAGCGCGTTGATGACGGCGTAGTCATTGTTGCCGGTGCGGCGTGTAATGTAACCGGCGGGCGCCGGGCCGGGGCGCGGCGGGCTCGGCATCGGGCGGACGTTGTCGAGCTTGCGCAGCTTTGCCTCGAAGGGCAAGACGACCTCGACCGCTGTGACACCCATTTGCAGCGGCAGCGTCCAGCCGGCGACGTCGTACGGCGACTCGGCCGGTCCGCCGGGATAGCTGCGCCGCTCGGGGTACTCCTGCCGCTCCATCATGTCCTTGAGATGATTGCGGTACGGCTGGGACGCGAGCAGAACGTAGGTGTTGGCCGGATAGGCAACACCGTCGGCGGTAAACGGCTCGATCGCGGCGTGGATTTCGATCCCGGACAGCCGCAGGGTCTCGAGCATGTGCAGCGCCGCACCGGGGTCGCGCTGTTCGACCGGCACCAGCCACGCGTAGGGCGGCTCCTCCTTGCCAAGACGCAGGGCCTTTTCGCTCAGCGCCAGATGGTTGCGGACGAAGCGGTCGCGATAGCGCGCCCCGAGCGTGAAGAGGGCCTCGTTGGCGATGAGCTGGTACTCGATCGGGTCACGCGGCCGCCACCAGCCGCCCGGCCACGGCTCAGGAAAGTTCACGGCCGGTGCATACTCCGGAAAGCCCCGGCTGCCGCCGCGCAGCTCGCGGTACTCCTGAAAGATCGGCGACGCGAGCTTGGTGCCGGCGGCCTCGGTGAGGATGCCGACGATGTTATGGCGGTAGGGCGTGGTGCGGTTTCCGCCGGCCCACCAGTTGTCGTAGATCGCTTTGAAGATCACGCCGGTCTTGCCGCGCTCCTGTAGCGTCGTGGCCATGTGACCGCCGATGATCAGCAGGGACTGGTGGATGAGCGGATCGACGTTCGGATTGATGGGGTCGAAGAAAGGCGGGACGAAGAAGCGCGCCCCGCGGTTTCCCATCTGGTGTACGTCGTGCAGGATCGTCGGGTGCCACTCGTAGTACAGCAGGTTCGTGAGGATGCGCGTTTCTTTGAGGTTCAGCATGTACCAGTCGCGGTTGTTGTCGTGGCCGCCGTATTTCTGGTAAAGCCACGGCATGCGCGAGCCTTCGTACGGTGTGCCGAGCGTGCGCTGGTACCATTGCTCGACCTTGTTGTTCCCGTCTGGGTTGGCCGAGGGGATCAGCAGGATGATGCAATTGTCGAGGATTTCGCGGGTGCGCTCGTCGTCGCCCGAGGCGAGCTTGTAGGCCAGCTCCATCGACATCTGCGAGGCGGCGACCTCGCTAGAGTGCAACCCACAAGATACGAGGATGGTCGTCTTGGCCTCGCGCAGGACGCGTTCGCGCTCGCCGGCTTCGGTGATCAGGCGCGGATCGGCGAGCCGGGCTTGCAGGGCTTTGTACTTGTCGAGATTCGCGATCGTCTCCGCACTGCTGATCTCACAAACCAGAAACGGATTGCCCTCGGTCGACTCGCCGATGCGGCGGACGTTGACGCGGTCGGAAGCGGCGGCGAGCTTGTCGAAATACTCGACGATTTTCTCCCAACGGGCCAGCTCGTAGTCGGCGCCGACCTCGTGGCCGATGATCGACGCGGGTGTCGGAACGTCCGCGCGAACCTGTGCGACGGCCGATGCCGGCGACGCGCACCCGGCGGCGGCCAAAACGAGAACGGTGGTCACCAAGACACCGGGGGTGCGTTGAGCCATAACCGCATACCTTTCTGGAAGGGGCCTCGCCCGCACGCCATTCAAGGCGTATCGGGAAATTCTATCGGCTCCTGGCCACAGGGCGTAGCCCGGAAGTTGCCGGCATCGTCGATTCGCAGTCCGCGTCGCAGCGGGCCATCGATAACACCGCCGGTGAGCCACGACGTGGCCGCCTCGACAGTTTCGAAGACGGTCAGGCCCACGGTGTCCGCGTGGGTCTTCGCGATGTGCGTTGACACGAGCGCAAGGCGGACGTTGCGAACGGCCGGGTCGGTCAAGTGCCGCAGCTTGACGGCTTTGTGGTCGCCGAGGCGGTATCCGCGTTGCTGGACGATCCTCACGGCCGAAGCGTAGTCGGGTGCCTCGTGCAGCAGACTCATGAACGCATCCGGTCCGATCCCGTCGGAGCAGTCCGCTTCCAGAATGATCCCGCCGGAATCGCGAACCGCGAGGTGGTTGTTCTTCAAGGCCTTGTCGGCCTGGTAGAAGCTGCGGCCGAGCGGCGGCGGGACCTTCAGGTGCAGGATGTCGACGGCGTGAGGCAGGTACTGGAAGGACGTCCTGAAGACGGCGGCAGTCAACCCTACCAGCGAGTCGAGCCAACTACCCGCGCGAGCGTCCACTGCGGAATTGTCACGTACGATCTGGTTGACGGCGCAGATTCGTTTTCCGGCCAGTTCGAGCGCGCCCAAGGTCCGCGCGATGTCGTCGAAAACCGGGTTGCCGCGGCAAACGAAGGCGTCCGACGCCGAGTCCATTGCGCCGGCGTGATTGCGTTCGATGTCCTCGTACGACATGCAGCCGATCGTGGCGGTCTTGTGCGCCCCGGTGAGGCCGGCGAAGTAGTGTAGCCCGACGCTGCCGATCGGCAGCAGAAACTTCGACTCGTCGATCCAGCGGTGCATTCGGAAGCCGGCGATTTCGGCCAGTGCGCTGGAGTCGAAAGCATCGTGCCAGGCGACAGCGTCAAGCTCCAGCCCGCAGTCGTGAAACGTCGCGGTCTCGAACGCCCTCCGCTCGGGCGCGTCGAAGCGGTGTGTTCCCGTCGCCACCAAGGCGCGGAACCGCGGCTGTCGCGTCAAACCACGCCGCGCTTCGCATAGGGCAGCCAGCACGGGCCGCGTGCGGGTCGCGCGATGCGGGTCGTTGACTAACAACAGGACGGCCGCTCCCGCTGCACCGGCGGACCACAGAAAACGTTGCAGCGGATCGCTGCGCGACACCTCCCGCCACAAGATCGCGTCCTCGGGCGGGACGTTCTCCGCTGTGCGCGGTGCCAGTGTTTCCCACTGCACGAAACGCTCCAACATGATCTCTCGCCGGGACGCCTGCGGCGACCGTTCGACGTCGGCGTCGCGATGATCATACCCCGCGGACCGGGAAACGACGCCCCCTTCCGCGTGCTTCCGCTCGGAGTACGGTCCCGCACTGCCGTTTGCCTTTCAGCGTCAGGATTCGTTAGACTCAATGGTTTCTGGCGTCTTTGTTGAGGACCACCGCGTTGCCCAACCCCACCGAGCTAACGTGCGACACCGACGCCCCCGATCTGTACGGCATTCGCGAGCTGCTGACCGACGATGAGCGGCAGATCCGCGAATTGGTCGGCCGCTTCGTGGACGAGCGCGTGCTGCCGATCATCGGCGAGTGCTTCGAGAAAGAGCGCTTTCCGAGCGAGCTCGTGCCCGAAATGGCCCAGCTCGGACTGTTCGGGCCGACCTTCGAGGACTACGGCTGCGCGGGGCTCAGCAACGTCGCGTACGGACTGATCATGCAGGAGCTGGAACGAGGCGACAGCGGCCTGCGCAGCTTCGCGTCGGTCCAGAGCGGCCTCGTCATGTTCCCGATCCACCGCTACGGCTCGGATGAGCAGAAACAGCGCTGGCTGCCCGCGATGGCGCGCGGCGAGGTGATCGGCTGCTACGGATTGACCGAGCCCGACGGCGGATCCGACCTCGGTGTCATGAAGACGCACGCACGACGCGACGGCGGCGACTGGGTCATCAACGGCGCGAAGACGTGGATCACGAACGGAACCGTCGCCGACGTAGCGGTCGTCTGGGCCACGACCGATGACGGCGTGCGCGGGTTTTTGGTTGAAAAGGGGACACGCGGCTACACGACGCGCGACATCGAGCACAAGATGTCGCTGCGGGCGTCGATCACCTCGGAACTGTTTTTCGAGAATGTTCGCGTGCCGGAGAGCAGCCGCTTGCCCGAGGCCGCGGGGCTGGTTGCCCCGCTGAATTGTCTCACGCAGGCGCGCTACGGCATCGCCTGGGGTGCGATCGGCGCGGCGCAGGCCTGCTACCAGGAAGTATGCGAATTCACGGGGCAACGCATCCTGTTCGGCGAGCCGCTGAGCCACAAGCAGACGATCCAGGTGCGGCTGGCGGACATGCTGCGGCGTATCACGACCGCACAATTGCTCGCGCTGCAGCTCGGCCGGCTCAAGGACGAGGGCCGCATGCACCACGCCCAGGTTTCGCTGGCCAAGTGGAACAACGTGCGCATGGCGCTCGACGTCGCCCGCGACGCGCGCGACCTGCTCGGCGCCGGCGGGATCAGCGTCGAGTGCTGCCCGATTCGGCACATGCTGAATCTGGAGAGCGTGATCACCTACGAAGGCACCGAGAAGATCCATCAGCTTATCGTCGGACGCGAGATCACCGGGGTGGCGGCGTTTTAGGAATTGTGAATTACGAAGGACGAAGAACGAATGACAGACGTACGCCCCACCATCCTTCCGGACTTTCACAAGCAGGTGCTGGCCGTGCAACGCGTCGAAAAGCTGCTTCTCGATGTCACGCGCGCGCTGGACGGAGCCAAGATTCCCTATGCCGTCATCGGTGGAAATGCCGTGGCGGCGTGGGTGGCGACGGTTGATGAAGACGCCGTCCGGGCGACCAAGGATGTCGATCTGTTGCTGCGACGATCGGACATCGCCGCCGCCACGCAGGCGTTGACCGCGCTGGATTTGGAGCGTGTGGAGGTGTTGGGCGTCACCATGTTCGTCGATCGGAAGCGACCGAGCCCCAAGAAGGGCGTCCACATCGTCTTCGCGAACGAGAAGGTCCGCGGCCACTACGAGCACGCGGCGCCCGACACGGCCCAGTCGGTCCGAACACCGGCCGGATTCGTGCTGATTGAACTTGCGTCGCTTGTGTCGATGAAACTGCAAGCGTTTCGCCGAATCGATCAAGTCCATGTCGAGGACCTGCTGGCCGTTGATCTCATCGACGACGCCGTGACCGCCAGCCTCCCTCCTGATCTGCTCGCGCGATTGCGAGAAATCCAGGAGACAAAAGAATAG
>JACZRH010000146.1 GCA_022574815.1 Planctomycetota bacterium
CAAGTCCGACTACCCGGACCTGCTGCTGTTCTTCCGCATGGGCGACTTCTACGAGATGTTCTACGAGGACGCCGAGCGGGGGGCGAAGCTGCTCGGCATCGCGCTGACCAGCCGTGACAACGGCAAGACGCCGCTGGCCGGCATTCCGCACCACGCGCTCGAGACCTATCTGGCGAAGCTCGTCGCCGCCGGCTGCAAGGTCGCGATCAGCGAGCAGGTCGAGGACGCCAAGCAGGCCAAGGGCGTCGTGAAGCGGGCCGTGGTCCGAATCGTCACGCCCGGCACGCTGACCGACGACGCGTTGCTCGACCAAACTCGCAGCAACGTACTGGCTGCGGTTTGGCAGCAGGGCGGGCAGGCCGGCGTCGCGTCGCTCGAGCTCTCCACCGGGCAGTTCGTCGTGCAGACCTGCGCCGAGGCGCTGCTGGTCGATGAGCTTTGCCGGCTCGCGCCCGCCGAGATTCTGCTGCCCGCCGGCCCGCACGTCGGGCGCCATCCGCTGGATCGGGAGCTGCGCGAGCGCAGCGGGGCCGCGACGACCTACCGTGACGCGTCCGACTTCTCCGTCCACCGCGCCGGCGAGCTGCTCGCCGAGCAGTTCGAGACGCGCGGCCTGGAAGGGTTCGGCTTCGACGGCGTCGATCTCTCGCTGCAAGCCGCGGGGGCGCTGCTGGCGTACGTGCGCGAGACGCAGATGGCGGCGGCGACGCACATCCGCCCGCCGCGCCGCCGCGACTCCAATGATTGCATGACGCTCGACGCGACCACGCTGCGATCGCTCGAAGTGGAGCGCACACTGCGCACCGCGGCGCGCGACGGATCGCTGCTCGGCGCGGTCGATCGCACCTGCAACCCGATGGGAGCCCGGCTGCTGCGGACCTGGCTGTGCTACCCGCTGCGGCGAGCCGAGAAAATCCGCCGGCGGCAGGAGATCGTCGCGGCGCTGCACGTCGGCGCCGCCGAGCGGCAAGCGCTGCGCAAGGCTCTGCGCGACATGGGCGACATCGGCCGCATGATCGGCCGCATCGGCGTGCAGCGCACCAACCCGCGCGACCTGCGGGCCTTGGGCGACGGGCTGACGCGCTTGCAAGCGATGCGCGACGCGCTGCGCGCCCTGATGACGCCGCAGACCGACGAGCTGGCGTCGCGCTTGGAGGACCTGGACGACCCGGCCGAGCAGCTCTGCACCGTCCTGCGGCCCGACGCGCCGACGGCGGTCCGCGGCGGCGGCATCTTCGCCGAGGGCTACGACGAAGAGCTCGACCGCCTGCGCTCGATCGGCAGCGACGGGCAGCGCTGGCTGAGCGAGTTCCAGACCCGCGAGACGGCCCGCACCGGCATCCCCACGCTCAAGGTCGGTTACAACAAGGTGTTCGGCTTCTACATCGAAATCACGCACGCACACCGCGAGCGCGTGCCGGCCGAGTACGTCCGCAAGCAGACCGTCAAGAACGCCGAGCGCTACATCACCGACGAGCTGAAGCGCTACGAGAGCGAAGCGTTGTCGGCCGAGGCGCGGGCCAACGAGCTCGAGTACGAAGCTTTCGGACGCCTGCGCGAACAAGTCGCGCGGCACATCCCGGCCCTCCAGCGGGCGGCGGCGGCGCTGGCGGAGATCGACGTCCTGGCCGGGTGGGCCGAGCTGGCTCGCGAACGCGATTACTGCCGGCCCGAGTTCGTCGACCAGCCGCTGCTCGAGATCGAGGCCGGCCGCCACCCGGTCGTCGAGCAGTCGCACGGGACCGCGTTCGTCCCGAACGATACGAACCTGGTCGCCGGGGGCGAGTCGCTCGCGCTGATCACCGGCCCGAACATGGCCGGCAAGAGCACGTATATCCGCCAGGTAGCGCTATTGGCCCTGCTGGCACACTGCGGCTGCTGGGTCCCCGCCAAGCGCATGCGGCTCGGCCCGGTCGACCGCATCTTCACGCGCGTCGGCGCCAGCGACGAGCTGGCCCGCGGCCAATCGACCTTCATGGTCGAGATGGTCGAGACCGCCAACATCCTGCACAACGCCACCCGCGACAGCCTGGTGATCCTCGACGAGGTCGGGCGCGGCACGAGCACCTTCGACGGCCTCGCGCTGGCCTGGGCCATCACCGAGCACCTCGCGATGCACAGCGGCTGCCGCGGGCTGTTCGCGACGCACTACCACGAGATGACTGAGCTGGCGGACCTGCTCGAGCCGGTCTTCAATCTAAACGTCGCGGTCAAGGAGTTCGAGGACCAGGTCGTCTTTCTGCACCGCATCGTCCGGGGCGCGACCGGGCGCAGCTACGGGCTACACGTCGGCAAGCTCGCCGGCCTGCCGCGCGACCTGCTCGAGCGGGCCAACACCGTGCTCAACGAGCTCGAGAAATCGTTCTCGCGCGAGTCGCAGCGGCCCGCGCTGGCCGCCGTGCAGCGCCGTCGCAAGAAGCAACTGCGTCTGTTCGAGGAGCCGGAGGAGATCGTGATCCGCGACCTGCGCGAGCTGTCCGCGCGGCCACTCGATCCCGAACGGGCACTCGAATGCGTCCAACGCTGGCGCGAGCTGCTGGGTATTCGCGAGTCGGCCGAGGAAGCGGGGCCATGAAGCGCCTAATGCGGCCGGACGTGTGGTTCCTTCCGGCGCTGCTGGGGGCGGCTGTGCTGGGGGCCGTGTTGCTCAGCGACGGCGCCAACATCACCGCTGGCGAGAACGAGATCAAGCACCATCGCGCCCGGCACGGGTGGGAGTCGGCCTTCGACGCGTTCAGCGCCGTGTGTGGAGTCGGGCTGTTGACGCGCGACTTCGAAGCGGATCTCACGAGCCGCGGCCGCTGGACGCTTACCGCGATCGGCCTGCTCGGAGCCGTTCTCTTTCTGGGGGCGGCGGCTCAAGCCGCGCAACAGTTGCGCGAGGCCGCCGGCGGCCCGCGCCTGCCGTCGGCGGCATTGGCGGCCGGTGTCTTTCTACTGGCGCTGCTGCCCGGCGTGCCGCTGGTTTGGGGCGTGGAGCGGGCGGCGGGTTCGAACGGCGGCTGGGAGAGCGCGGCTCAGCACACTGCCGCGGCATTCGCGTCGCTCGGCTGGCTGCGGCCGGCACCCGGTGACGCGACCGCCTGGGTCTACGCTTTCATCGCGCTGGCCGGCGCCGTCGGTTGGCCGGTCTGGTTCCTGCTCATCCCGGCGGCGCGGCGGCGATTCGTCCAGGCAGCGCCCTTGTTGCGCGGCGTCGGCGTCTACGTCCTGATTCTGGTCGTGCTGGGCGCGGTGCTTTGCGCATTCGAAACGCCGCGCGAGATGCTCGGCCGCGGCCTGCCGTCCGAAAACACGCTGGCGGGCCGACCGCTGCCGGAACGATTTGCACGCAGTGTGTTGCAAGCGGTGAGCGCATCGACGGCCGGCATCCCAACCGAAGCGCTCGCGTCGCCGCAGTGCAGCGACGGGACGCGCATCACTCTTGGGGGCGTGCTGCTGGTCGGCGGATTGGGTGGGTCGCCGGGCGGTGGAATCAAAGGGCCGCTGTTCGTCTGGCTGTTGGCGGGTGGGGCGGTCGTGTTGGGCGCGTCGCGCTGCCGCACGACCCATACGGGTACCCTGCGCTGCGCCTTGGCGGGGAGCACTTTGGTCGTGCTGATGCTCGTGCTCACTCTTGTCGTCGCCGGCGGGCTGCTCTTGATCGACGATCGGACCCGCTCGCCGTTCGATCATCCCGCCACCTTCGCCGAGGCCTGGCTCGACGCCGCCTCCGCGGTCGCCGGCGGCAACCTCTCCAGCGGTCTGACGGCCCGGGTGACCGGCGAGAACCTCTCCAGCGGGGGGCGTCATCCGGTCGATCAGTACCAGTACGGGATGGCCTGGCTCATGTTCGCCATGACGCTCGGGCGATTCCTGCCGCTGTTCGTGCTGAGTCGAATAGCGACGGTGCGGATCGACGACGCGTCTCGGGGCGTCTCACCGCTGATCTGATTCGCGGCGTATTGCTGCGCCATGGAATCCGAGCCCGAAGCGCTAGCGAGGGTTTCGTGAGAAGTCCGATGGCTGTCCGCAATTGGCGCGAAACCCTCGCTAGCGCTTCGGGCTCGGTTGGTCGCGAGGAACACTGGCCGTGAACGTCGTCGCACTGATTCCCGCCCGGGCCGGCTCGAAACGACTGCCTGACAAAGCCCTCGCCGATCTGCGCGGCCGCCCCCTGATTTCCTACACGTGCGAGGCCGCGCTGCACAGCGGCGTGCTGTCCGCCGTTTTCGTCAACACGGACTGCCCCGGCATCGCCGCTCAGGCCGAGCGCTTCGGCGTCCGCTGTCCGTTTCTTCGCCCGGCGCGGCTCGCGACCGACGGCGCACGCTCGTGCGACGCGAACCGGTTCCTACTGACGAAGCTGCTCGAAAACGGGGAGCGCTATGACGCGCTCATGGTGCTCCAGCCGACCTCGCCGCTGCGGACCGCCGCCGACATCCGGGCCGCGCTCGGGCTGTTTCAGGAAAACGCCCCGTGCGCGGTGGTGTCGGTCTCGCCCGTCGCGCCGGCGTCGTGGCTCGGGCGGGTGGCTAAGGACGGCCACTTCGATCCGCTGCCCGGAGAGGAACACCTGCACCGGCTCAACGGTGCGATCTACATATACACCGTCGACGACTTCCTCGCCGACCGGCGGCCCGCCCGAACGATGGTCCACCCCATGCCGGGCAAGCGCGGCGTGGATATCGATACGCCGGAGGACTTGGCCTACGCCGATTTTCTCCTGGCCCGGGCGGAGCGAGCCGAATCCTCGCAAACCGCACGTCGGCCGGAAGCGATCGGGGCAAACGTCGGATAGCCACGAACGAAAAGCGGCTGGCGAGACCGTCACATGAGCGAAGCGCACGAGAATGTCGAACGACTGCTTTCCGGATCCATGCCGTCGCGCTGTGTGATCGTTGCCGAGCTGGGTGTCAACCATGACGGCTCGACCGAGCGGGCCCTGCGGCTTTTGGAGGCGGCCCGAGATGCCGGGGCCGACGCCGTCAAGCTGCAGCTCTTCACGCCCGACGAACTTTGCAGCTCGGTGTCTCGAGCCGAGGAAATCCGCATGCTCGAGCGACTGCGGCTCTCGGACGCTGCCCACGCGCGCATCGTCGCCGCGGCGCGCGAGCTCGACCTGCCGGTCTTCGCGACGCCGTTCGACGAGCCGAGTCTGGAACTCCTGCGTCGACTCGAAATTGCGCTGGTCAAAATCGGTTCCGGCGAAGTGACGCACACGCCGTTTCTGGCGCGTGTCGCACGGACCGGGCTGCCGGTGATTCTCAGTACGGGCGCGTGCGAGCTCGCCGACGTCGATCGGGCCGTGAGCGCCTTGCGTGAAAACGGATGCACGCGCCTGAGTCTGTTGCATTGCGTTTCCGCGTACCCGCCGCCTGACGATCAATTGCACCTGCGGCTGATTCCGGCGCTGGCCGCGCGGTATCGCGATTGTACGGTGGGATTCTCCGACCATTCGCTGGGCAGCGTTGCGGCGCCGGCGGCGGTAGCGCTCGGGGCTCGGATCATCGAGAAGCACCTGACGCACGACCGCTCCGCCGAGGGTCCCGACCACGCTGCCAGCGCCGACCCGGCGGGCTTCGCCGAAATGGTGACCGCGATTCGGCGTGTCGAAGCGATGCTCGGCGAGGATGGAAAGGCAATCCGCGCCTGCGAAGGCTCCGTCGGCCGCTGCGTCGTAGCAGGTCGCGACCTGCCGGCGGGGCATCTCATCGCCGTCGACGATCTGGCGTATAAGCGCGCCGGCGCGGGGCTGCGCCCTTACGCCGCGGCCGATCTCGTGGGCCGGCGCACGAAAGACGCCGTCGGGCGCGATGTCGAAATCACGGGGATGAATGTGGCGTGAGGAACACGATGCGGATCAGGACCCGATCAATTTCGCAATGTCCTGAAACGTGACGAACACGAAACAGAGCACGATGAACGCCAGCCCGATGATCGTGCTGATCATCTGCGTCTTGATGCTGAGCGGGCTGCCTTTGACCTTCTCGATCAACAGGAAGACCATCATCCCGCCGTCCATTACCGGCAGCGGCAGGAAATTGATGACGGCTAAGTTCACCGAGAGAAACGCCAGGAAGAACATCAGCGTCGGGTAGCCCTGTTCGGCCTGCTTCATGGCGTGGCTGACGATGCCGACCGGCCCGCTCACGTTCTCGACGCTCACGCGGCGCTTGGCCATAAACTTGATGGTCAGATAGACGTCCAACAGAGTGTTGTAGGTCGCCTGGATACCCATCCACATGGCTGCGAGGGGATTGCCGCCGGCGTCGACCAGCGTGGTCAACGGCTTGAAATTCAGCGGGTTGTACAGGTACTGCACGCGCATCTGCCACGGGTCGATGTTGTCCGCGCGGACAGTGAACGAACGCGTCTGCGAGGTCGCGGCCTTGCGGTCGGCCACAAAGGCGATCCCGACCGTTTCGCCGATGTGCTGCTTTAGCAGCTCACGGACGGCGGTCGGCGACGGCAGGTGAACGACCCCGCCCGCCTCGAGCTCCACTTTTCTCTTACCGGCGATCGAGCGGATGGATGTAAACGGCGGCAGGTCGAGCCCGTTGACGATACTACTGGGGACCTTCATGCGGGCGACGACCTCGTCGCCGCCGGTTCGAAAGCGCACCTCGACCGTGCGCCCCGCCGCGCTCATCAAGGCCGCGACCACGTCGGACCACCTGGCCGTCTCTTGTCCATCGACCGCCAGCAGCCGCGCGCCGCGCGGCAGGTTCAATTCGGCCGCGGGTGTGCCCGGCACAACCGTGGCGACAATCGGCGAACCCTGCTCGCCCAACAGGTGTAGTACGAGGCCCACTATCGGCTTCGGCGTGCCGAACCACTGAAAGGGCCGTTTCGGCGTGACGGACAGCTCGACGCGTTTGCCGTCGCGCCGCACGACGACCGGGATCGACTTGCCGTCGTGCTCGGCGTTGGAATCGGTGATCTCCGAGTAGGTCGGCGCGTCGAGCGTGCCCCAGCGCGCGATCGTGTCCATTCGCTTGAACCCGGCCTTGTCCGCCGGTTTGCCCGAAATGACCGTTGACACCGTTCGCCGCGGGACCATGCCCAGCAAGTTCTGCCGATCGGAGGCGTCCTCGTTGCCGCGGGCCTGGTCCTTCAGGAAATACAGGTAGGCTTGCTGAAACGTCTCCTTGACGATGGGCGGGCCGCCGGGACGGTCGGGATCGGACCGCTCGACGGTGACGCGCGTCACGCCCCCTCCGCCGCGCGCGAATGCGACGATGACATCGACTACATTTTGCACACCAACGCCGTCGACGTGCGTGATGCGGTCGCCGGCGAGCGGAATGGGGCGCTCCCCGCAGGGCTCGCCGTCCTCGATCAATCGCGTCGTAAGCGGCGCGCCCACACCCATCAGGCGATATCCGCGGCGTTCATCCCATTCCGGCGTGACAATGACTTCCTCGGGAAGGACCTCGCCGGCGCGCTCGATCTTCAGCCGCAGTGACCCGTCCGAGAAGATCCCGGCCATCATCAGGTCCCTGAAGGAGTGGGTCGGCTGGTCGTCGATGGCCAATACCCTATCGCCCGACAGCAGACCCGCCCGCGCCGCCGGGCCGTCGGCCTCCACGTCGCCGAGGACAGGCGCCATCCTGGGTAGACCCGCCAGAAAGGCGACCATGAACAGGAGCGCCGCGAAGATGACGTTGAACACGACGCCGGCCGAGACGACGAGCATCCTCTGGCCGACCGGACGGCTGGTGAAGGCGCGCGGGTCGTTGCTCAACTGGACGTCGCCGGTCTTTTCGTCGATGACGATGTCGTCCTGCCCGAGCATCTTTACGTAGCCGCCCAGCGGCAATGCCTTGAAGCAGTAATCCGTCTCGCCGTAGCCCTTTTCCTTCAGCTCCTCGGCCTTGTAATTGGGCTTGTGGCCGAAGGTGAAGCCCTCGCCCCGCCGAAAGCCGCACAGCCGGTAGCCGAAGCCCACCGCGAAACGATCGACGCGCACGCCGACCCATTTGGCGGCTAAGAAATGTCCGAGCTCATGAACGAAGATGATGATCGAGAAACCGATCAGAACCTTGATGAAGCGCCAAACGCCGTAAACCCAGTCCTGGATCGAGCTTTCCGCCAGGACGTTCGCCATGCTACCCAACGCTACAAGCATCCATCAACCTCGTTTCGCGCCCACGCGTCGGCCTCGAACAACTCGGCCAAGGTCGGCTGCGCCATGCGTGTGTGCCGCTGCAGCACATCCTCGGCAATCTCGCTGATGCGGCCGAAGGCGATGCGCCCGTCGCGAAACCGCTGCACGGCGACCTCGTTGGCGGCGTTTAGCACGGCGCCCGCACTTCCGCCCATCCGGGCCGCCTCGAACCCCAACCGCAGGGCGGGGAATCTCTCCATGTCGGGCGGCTCGAAGCTCAGGCTGCGCGCCTTGCTCCAGCTCAACGGTTCCGAAATCCCCGAGACCCGCCGCGGAAATGTCATAGCATACTGGATGGGCGTCTTCATGTCAGGCGTACCGAGCTGGGCGATCACGCTACCGTCCTTGAATTCGACCATCGAGTGGACGATCGACTCGGGATGGACCAGTACCTCGATCTGATCGACCTCGACATCAAACAGGTGGTGTGCCTCGATGATCTCGAGCGCCTTGTTCATCATAGTGGCGCTGTCGATCGTGATCTTGGGGCCCATCGACCAAGTCGGATGGTTCAAGGCCTCTTTCAGACCGGCCCGCGCGATGCGCTCCCGGCTCCAGGTCCGAAAGGGCCCGCCGGAGGTCGTCAGATAGATCCGCCGCACTTCTTCCGCCCGCCCGCAGGCCATTGCCTGAAACACCGCCGAATGCTCGCTGTCCACCGGGATCAGCGCGCCGCCGCGCTCCCGCGCGAGCGGCATCAGGATCGCGCCCGCGACGACCAGCGACTCTTTGTTGGCCAGCCCCACGTCGAGGCCGCGCTCGACCGCCGCCAGCGTCGGCGGCAGGCCCGCGGCGCCCACGATCGCGGCCAGGACGAAGTCGGCCTCGGTGCTCGCCACCAGTTCGACCAGTCCGTCGTTGCCAGCGAAGACGCGGGTCTGCGGCGGCAATGCCCCTTTGATCGCGTCGAGGTGGGTTAGGTCGGCGAGCGCGATCCGCGGCACGGCGAACTGCTTGGCCTGTTGTGCGAGGTCCTCCCAGCGGTTGCGGGCCGCGAGGCCCACGATTTTCAGCTCATTGGGGCGCGCCGCGACGACCTCAAGGGCTGAGCGTCCGATCGACCCCGTTGACCCGAGAATGATGATCCGCTTCGGCATCGTCCTACTATATCGTCCCATTCGGTTCTCGTGTATATCGGGCGTCGGTCGAGTTGCGATCCGGATTCGTTTCAAAGTTCCGGCGGCAAGGAGACCCAAGATCGGGCCGCGACGCTTCCCCAGATCGGGGCAAGACGCAGTTCGGCCGGGAAGCCTGCAAGCTCTGTTTTGTTGAAGAAGCGCGGGCGTTCAGCAGCTTCCCACCCGAATCATGTCCGATAGAAAAACCTTTGACACTTGGGGCAGTGGATCGATAAGCTAGGATTGTGCTGAGGGATGTGCCCGCGCTGGGAACACGCCCGCCCCGAGGAGTCCACCATGCCCATCGCCCGGCTCTTGCTCCCGAGCTTTCTACTTGTGCTTTCCGCGTGCGCCGGCAGGGGGCCGGCCGCGACGCCCGTGGCCGCGGCGCCCGGCGCCAGCCCGGACACCGCGCTCGGCCCGCCCGACCATCCGCGCGTCGCGCACCTGAAACACGCGCTGCGCGGGCTCCGGTACGACAGCGGGCGGGTCGAGGTGGACGCCGCCACCGCCGCCGAGGTCATTCGGTTGGCCGACGCGGACGACGCGAATGAAGCGTTTGCCCGCGGGGTCGCACTGCTGCGCCGCAATCGGCGCGTAGGCGCGATTGAGGCACTTACGCTCTGCGTCATTCTGGCGCCTGAGCGGGCCGAGCACTACGCTGCGCTCGGGCGAGCGCTGTTCGCGAAGGGACTGTCCGCCGAGGCCGCCGCCGCCTTTCGATCCGCCCTGGATCGCGCGCCGAACCGTGTGGAAACGCGCTTCCGGCTCGGAATGGTGTTGCAGGCCGGCGGGGATTTCGCAGCGGCGGTCGTTGCCTGGCGCGACGTGCTACGGCTCGATCCGGAGCACGTCGGTGCGCGAATTCGCGTCGCGATCGCGTCGTACTACCTGGAAGACTACGCCTCGGCCTGGGAATTCACACACTCGGTCGAAGCGTTGGGCGAGTCCGTGCCCCCGCAGTTTCGTGAGCTACTCGCTGCACAGATGTCGGAGCCGGCCGAATGACCGCGGATCGACCCATTACAACCGAATCCCCGCTGCGCGACTATTCCTCTAGTCCACGCGCCGCCCGCAGCCGGCGCCCTCGGAGGCTTGCTGATATGGCCCGATTCGAGTTCTCGTATCAACGTTGGTTTCGCGCCGCTGTCGTGACGATCACAGCCGTGGCGTTGACCGGCTCGACACACGCCCAGCGCCGCGTCGGCCCGCAGATCCGCATCGATACCCACGGCGGGACGGCGGCCGCCAATGAGACCTCGATGGCCTCGTCCGACTTCAACCCGCTCGAAGTCGTCGGCACGTGGAACGACTACCGCGAGCCGGGCGTCATTCGCATGGGCGTCGCGCTCAGCCTCGATGGCGGCCATACGTGGGACGATTTTCTGATTCGTCCGCCGGCCCAGTTCCAGACCTCGGTCGAAGGCGACCCCATGACGGCCTACGACCATCGCACCGGGACGCTGTGGGTCGGCGCGGTCGCCTTCGGCGCCAACGGCGGAGTCTTCGTCGCACGCAAGCAGCCGGGCGCCGCGACTTTCGAGCCGGCCGTCATGGCGTATCGTTTCGGCGGCGCAGACAAGGGCTGGATGGCCGCCGGCCCCGCTCCGGGAAACCCGAACTCGACCGTGCTGTACATGGCGTACAACCTGGGGCTGCAGCGTTCATTTGACATGGGCCAGACCTGGGACGGGCCGCGCTCGCTCGGCCCCGGGCTGGGCTTCCTGCCGCGCGTCGGGCCCAACGGCGAGCTCTACGTCATCTACTGGGATTTCAGCGACGGCGTGTGGTTGCAGCGGAGTCTCAACGGCGGAAGCTCATTTGAAACTCCGATCCGCATCGCGCGGCGAATGGACGTCTGGGGCATCAATGGCACGCGCTTTCCCGGCACCTTCCGCGTTCCGTCGCTCAACTACCTCGCCGTCGACCCCAACAACGGAACGCTCTACGCCGTCTGGTTTGACACGACGAACATCGTCAACGGCGACGCCAACGTCGACCTGTACTTCAACAAGTCGACCGACCGTGGCTCGACCTGGTCCACGCCGCGCGTGATCAACAACGACGCGGACCCGCCCGGCGACCAGTTCTTCCCCTGGCTCGAGGTCGATCACCGCGGGCGCCTGCACATGGTGCTGTACGACTCGCGAAATACCGTCCAACGCGACAACCAGGTGCCCAGCATGCTCGACGCCTACTACATGTTCAGCGACGACGGCGGCGACACCTGGGACGAGGCCCGCCTCACGCCGCAGCCCTTCAACGGCGAGGACGACGGCCGCGGCGGCGGCACCGCGTTCATCGGCGACTACTCGGGCTTGGCCGTCGGCGGCGACCGGGCCTACCCCTGCTATCTATCGAACCAGAACGGCGACTCGGACATCTTCACGCACATTATCGAGAGCGCGCTGCCCGGCGACATGAACTGCGACGGCCGCTTCGACGGAGGCGACGTCGACCCGTTCTTTCTCGCGCTCGGCGACCCGGCTGCCTACATGGAGCAGTTTCCGGAGTGCGACTTGCTCAACGGCGACATGAACCGCGACGGTACGCTCAACGGCGGCGACATCGACCCGTTCTTCATTTGCCTCGGC
>JACZRH010000147.1 GCA_022574815.1 Planctomycetota bacterium
GTCGATCCTGAGCGGTTCGTCGTTCTCCGCACCGCGGGCGTGATCGATGAACCTTCGCGAGATGTCGATCGCGGTCATTTTCGCGCCGCGCCCGGCCAGCATGCGTGTGTTGTGCCCCTCGCCGCAGCCGATGTCCAATCCGTCCAGACCTTTGACTTCGGGCAACAGGTCGAAGAAGCCGGGCGTGTTGACCCAATCTCGGTAGACATCGCAACCCGCGCGAGCGAGCTTCGTCCACCTGTCCGCGTTCTCGTCCCAGTACTCAGCGACCTCGAAATGGTCCATCGCCGGAATTCCTCTTCACCGCCGCATCGGCCCGGGCGCGCCGCCCCAAGCGCGCCGCCGGCCGATCCACGACGGCTTCACCCGCTAGAAGCGGTCATTCATCCACGGCGACGGACCGGCGAACACCGCCGACGTCTCGCAGAGAACGTCGTCCGGTCCGTCGATCAGCCCGGTCATGCGCAGCTCGCACGCCGACAGGTGCCCGGTGTACAACGGCGCGAGGCCGCGGATCGTTACCTTCAACTTCCCCCGGCCGCCGCGACGAACTTTCCCGCGTCCGCCATCCACTTTGAGCACGATGCGCCCGTTGTTCTCTTTCAGCAACGCGTCCTCGATCTCGAAGTGAATCTCCGCGCGGACGCCCGAAGGATAGCCGCGCGCGCACAGCGCCTTGCGCACGTCCAGGATCCACAACAGCGGCTCGGACGGCCCGGCGTCAAGAATCACGGAGCGGACCATCGTGCTGTGCGAGGCCAGGAACGACGCCAAGCGGCGCCCCGCCGCCGGCGTCAGGGCGGCGTGGTCGTGTACCACGACTTCGTACGGCCCATCGACGTGCTGATGGTGGTACGCCAGGTAGCCCTCGAGCGTGCCTCTTTTGTGCTCGCTTTCGATCACGTAGACGTACCGCTTGTGCTCGTCCCCCGATTCGAGGATGCGCTGCCAGGTAAGGTCCGAACGGCAGACGTTGCCCGCGGTCGCGATCGCACGGCGTTCGTGTACGGCGTGGATGGCGGCATGGTCGGCCTCGGTCGCCGGCCGCAGCGCACCCGATCCGGCGTGCCCCGCCAGCTTTTCGGTGCTGAGCTCATAAGTGATGCGGGTCCCGGCCGGCTCGTACCCGACCGCCCGGTACAGCCCCCAGGTGGAGGGATACAAAACCGACAGTGCAAACCCCCGACGGGCCAGATCGCGCACGGTCGCCTGCATCAGACGCGTGCCCACGCCCGCCCCACGCACGTCCGGCGACACTCCGACGCACGTGATGCCCGCCGACGAAACCGAGCGGCCGCCGAAGTACTGACCGAAATTCAGGATGCCGAGCCCGGCGACGACCCGCGCACCCACGCGTACGACACGCACGTTTTCGTGTCCCAGTTGATCGAGCCACTGCCGCGCCGCCTCCGGCCCCCGCCCGAAGCCGGCGAATGATTGGTCGATCACGTCCGCCAACGCGGCGACGGCGTCGGTGTCGGCCGGTCGCCCGACTTGCATGCGGAGTTTGTTTGCCATCGTTGCGTTCCGTTTGTGTCCCGGGCGTTCAGGTCAGGCGCGGCCGCGGCTGCCCCAGTGCGGCAGCCCTTCCTCGTCCTCCACGCCCAAGGCCTCGGCCACGCGGTTGATGTAGTTGAAATACGAGATCACCTGCACGGCGTCGTGGATCGCGCGATCGGACCACCCGAACTTGCGCAGGCGAGCGATGTCGGCCTCGGTCCGCGCCGCCGACGAAAGCGTGACACGCTCGGTGAATTCCAGCAGTTCGAGCAGCGCCGGCGTCAGCGGGGCGTCCCGCCATCCATCGGCTACCTGGTGGACGAACCGATCGTATGCGGATTCACCCGCCGGCTCGCTGTCCGGATCGACGAGCGTACTCCAATCGTTTTCGACCTCCGACCGGAGGTCATTGGCGTGCGCCTGCACTCAGTACTCGCACTCGTTGGTCTTGCTCACCACGGTTGCAAGCAATTCGCGCTGCGCCCGCGAGAGCGGCGACTCGCCGAACATGATCTCGCGATAGAAGCCGAGCGACGCGCGCAACACCGTCGGGTTCGGGCTCATGAGTCGAACGATGTTGAAGACCCGCCCGGCCCGCTTTCGGGCAGCCTCGAAGAACCGCGCAACCGTGCCGCTCGCCTCTTCGTCCGAGATGGTATTGATCCAGGCCATTTCGATTACCCTTTCGCACGCGACGCGCCGGCACGATACCATGAATCGCCACGACCCGCCTATTCACGTGCGAGATCGGAGCAGCACCGCATGAGAACCATCCGTTGCACACGCAGAGCATTCATCCAAAACGGGGCACGCGGAGCGGCCGGACTCGCACTGGCGACCAGCCCCGCGACGGCAATCGGCAATTGGGGATACGCAATGAGCAAGTTCGACATCTCACTGGCCGCCTGGTCGGTACACAAAATGGTCTTCGCCGGCAAACTCAAGCAAATCGACATGCCCGAACTCTGCCGCCGCGAATTCGGCATCGGCGGGCTCGAGCTGGTCAACAGCTTCTTCCCCAGCCCGCAATACCGCTATTGCAAGGACCTCCGAAAACAAGCCGACGATCTCGGCGTCAAGATCCTGCTGATCATGTGTGACGCCGAAGGCGACATGTCCCAGCCCGACAAGGCCGCACGCGTGCAGGCCGTCCGCAATCACCGCAAGTGGGTCGACATCGCGCTGACGCTCGGCTGCCATTCGATCCGCTGCAACAGCGGCGGCGGGAAAGCCGGCGACCGCGACGCGATCAGCCGTTGCGCCGAGAGCTTCGCCGCCCTGGTCGAATACGCCCGGCCCGACAATCTGAACGTGATCATCGAAAACCACGGCGGGCTCTCGTCCGACCCCGGCTCGCTCATCGCGGTCATGAAGAAGGTCGACGACCCGCTCTTCGGCACGCTGCCCGACTTCGGCAACTTCCCCGCCGGCGTGGACCGCTATGACGCGGTGCGCCAGATGATGCCCTACGCCAAGGCCGTCAGCGCCAAGTGCTACGATTTCGGCGATGACGGCGCCGAGACGAAGATCGACTACGCCCGCATGATGAAGATTGTGCTCGACGCCGGCTACAGCGGATTCGTCGGGATCGAGTACGAGGGCAGCCGGCTGAGCGAGATCGCCGGAATCAAGGCCTGCAAGCGGCTGCTGGAGCGATTTCAGTAGCGGGCGTGACGGGGCGACGCACTTTCGTATACCATGACGAATTCGCCGGAATCCTCGCGGATTGCCGGTCGCGGACGGCCCGACCCGGACCGCGCCGCCGTCTCTTGGCTACCCGACGCACGTGCAATGCCACAGACCGCGTTCATCCTGATCGTCACCAACGTCGAAGCCATCGGCGAGCGGCTGCACGAGCTGCTGCGCGCCGACCACGGGCACTCGTGCAATACGGTCACGACGCTCGACGAGGCCCTCGCCTCCATCCGCCGCCGTGCTCCCGATGTCGTCGTCGCCGCCGCCAGGGTCGCCGGGCTCGAAACGACCCGCTCGCTGGTCGAACTGCTCGACCGCCTCGCGCCCGACGCGACCCTGCTGACCATCGGCGAGACCAACGCCCGCCCGGCGCCCGAACACATCGCTCATCTCTCCCTGCCCGACACGGACCAAGCCGAGGACGTGGTCGAGCCCATCAGCCGCGCCGCCGGCGAGGCCGTCGGGCGCCGCCAGGACCGCCTGCTGCAAAAGTCGATGCACGAGCACGAATACGAAGTCTTCGAGGGCATGGTCGGCGACTCGCCCGCCATCAAACGCATCGTCGAGCGCATCAAGAAGGCCGCCGCCAGCAAGCTCACCGTCCTGATCCTCGGCGAGACCGGCACCGGCAAGGAGCTGATCGCCGAGGCGATTCACAACCGCTCCGGCCGCGCCAAAAAACCGTTCAAGCCGGTGAACTGCGCGGGGCTCAGCGAGACTCTGCTCGAGAGCGAGCTCTTCGGGCACGTCAAGGGCTCGTTCACCGGCGCCATCTCGGACCGCAAAGGCTACTTCAGCGCCGCCGAGGGCGGCACCTTGTTTCTCGACGAGGTCGGCGACATGCCGCTGCCGATGCAGGCCAAGCTGCTGCGGGCCCTCGATCGGCGGGAGATCACCCCGGTCGGCTCGACCGACATAAGGACGGTGGACGTCCGCGTCGTCGCGGCCACGCACGTCGACCTGCGCAAGCGGATCGAGGAGGGCCGCTTTCGCGAAGACCTCTACTACCGCTTGAACCAATGGGTCATCCCCGTCCCGCCCCTGCGCGAGCGGCGGCAGGACATTCCGCTGCTGACGCACCACCTGCTGCGCCGCGTGAACGAGGAGAACGACCTGCACGTCGACGGCTTCTCGAGCGAAGCCCTCGGCTATCTCGCGAAATACTACTGGCCCGGCAACGTCCGCGAGCTCAAGAACGCCGTCGAGCGCGCCGCCTGGGAAGCCGAGGACCGCCGCATCGAGGCCGAAGACCTGCCCGAGGACATCCGCGGCACGCGCGAGATCGTCCCGGCCGCCGGCGGCATGGCCGGCCTGACCCTGGCCCAGATGGAGCGGATCATGATCGAACGCGCCCTGACCGCCAGCGGCGGCAACCGCGAACAAGCCGCCAAAATGCTCGGCATCGGCACCCGCACGCTCTATCGCAAGATCAAGGAATACGGCTTGTAATGCCCGTCCCATGTAGCGTCCGGGCCCCGCACCGGACGTTCGTAGGGTCCGGGCCCCGTCCGGGATGTCCGTAGCAAGCGCTCAGCGTGCCGGACGCCCGAAGCGTCGGAATGGGGGGAAGCGCCTACCGGCGCTTAGAACCTATCCCAAAACCCCTGTGGCACCGGCGTCTCGCCGGTGTGTTCGGGGTTCTGGGATAGGGTCTCAGTAGCCGGCCTAGATCGAAAGCCCGCCGGCGATGCGGGGTGGCGGGGCGTGGTGGGGTTGTGACTGTCCATTTTACTGGTTGGAATCAGGTCTTCGCCCGCTAGCGGGACGCTCGGTTGGCAGAGCGGAACGGTGGGCGGTGCCCACCCTACGGAACTTCCCGGATAAGGTCGATGTCTCGCTTCATGTCGTCGCCTCCTCGACGATGCGGATTTCGTCGTCGGTCAGGCCGTAGAGTTCGTAGACGAGCTCGTCGATCTGGCGCTGAAACGCCTCCCACCGTCACAGCGGCCTCCAAACCGAACCCCCGACGCCGGTCGGGGGCGCGGCAGCGCACCAATGCCTGTCGGCGACGGAATGGTACACGTTGGACTTCTTGGATGCACGGTACGCGGGCTCACTCGATGTACTCCGAGCGCGCCGTGATGCCGAGACGCTTTATCAGTGGTTCCCATTGCTTGAACGCCTTGAAGATAAACTCCACTGCGTCACCCTTGGAGCCAACGCCTCGCTTGCGCGCGATGAGTATTTCCGCGCGAAACGGAATTCCAACCGGCTGCGTGACCCAGAAGCGATGTGCCCGTGTCTTGCCGGTGTACGCAAACTCAACCATGCCGTTCTTGCGAGTATCAAACGCGACGACGCCGTACATCGGCTCGCCTTTGCTAAGGATGCCCAACTGCGGAGCGAGCCCGGAGCGGCCTTTCTTCCGGCGCAGCGTTGCATGCTTCTTTTCGTTGGCCAAGTCGCAGCAAATCAAGAGGTCGGGCTTCCCCTCGGCGTAATCCTCGACGGGCGTTCGCTTACCGTGGGAATCGATCAGATAGTCCTTGAAGTGCCAGACGCTTTGAGCCAAGCTGAGAATGCTGTCTATGATGCCCTCGTGCGGAAACGAAAAACGACTGCCCGCGCCGACTCGGAGCCCTCGGGGTTCAGACATTGGATCAAGCAGCTCGAATTCCGTTAGTGGCTGCTTGAGCACGGCATACTGGCGCCGGACGCTGCGGATTTCGCTTTCAATCTTGGTGGTCATGTCGCCAACCGTATCCTTGTCAGCTACCCGGACTTACCTTCGGCACCTGGCGCCCCACATCTTTCAGAAAGCGCACGACGTTGTCGAACGTAGGCATCAGGTGCGGCTTGTCGATATTTTCCAACGACAAGAGGCGCAGAACGTCCGTTGCGGCACCAAATGGCACGGTGTACTTGATCATGCTTCCTGTGACTGAACCACGTCGCTCGGGACTTCTCGATATCCAGTCGGCGACGCGCCGGTTGATCGATGGCGATTCCTCCGTATTTTTTCCCTCGTTCGCCAACAGATCGAAGACGAAAAAGGCCTGCTGAGCACGGAGAAACGAATTCCGACCTTTCGCAACTTCGACAACTGTCACTCCGCCGCCATTTTCTTTGAGAATATCGAGATCAAGTCCCCAGACTGCAACCGCCTCCGCGTTGGGGCTGCTCGCATTCTCACTGTTCTCGATGGCCGAAGCGGCTGCGAAGTAAAGCGCTACCAAAGGATTGTATGTGAAATCGAGCAGCCGGGTCGGCACTCCGTGATGTTGCGCCGTCGCGAGCAATTCTCGCAGCTCGGTCGGCGGCCATTCTGCGGTTCCTAGGATACCTCCAACTGGATAGAATCCGTCGACAGCGTGCATTCGAACAAGTTGATGATCGCCGGGGACAGTGAGGCCAACGCGATCCGCTGACTCGAGGAATTGCTTGACCGCCATGAACTCCCCGTTCGCCTGCTTCGAGCACGCACCGCGGCCTTCTGATACATGCTGGTATCTGTTGGGGTCAAACCCGAGGGTGGTGCCCTTCCGGAGCGCAGAGGGAACCAAATCCCACGTGGCATCCGCCTGTCCTCGGAAACCCCATTGGTATTGGCGCGCGATACGACCGCTCCACGATGCAGCACCCGGACGTAGCGCATCAATTATGTCTCGCGCGCTATCGAAGGGCGTTGGCAGCAGTATCTCACTTTCGACCGAGTTCATTGCGTCGCGTCCTCAACGATTGCGATCTCTTCGTCGGTCAGGCCGTAGAGTTCGTAGACGAGCTGGTCGATCCGGGGGCCGGTGGCGTCGATCTGCCGCTGAATCGCCGTCCGCCTTGAGATCGACGCTGGGCTTCTTGGCTTCCACGAAGAACTTGCAAACGCCGCCGATGCGGAAGCAGTAGTCCGGGGCTTTGGTGGCCCCGCCGACCTTGATGGCGTCCTCGTGGATGACGTCCTTGTAGGCCTCGGCGTAGTCTTGTTTATTCGCGACGTCCCA
Organism: Planctomycetota bacterium; assembly: GCA_022574815.1. GTDB lineage: Bacteria > Planctomycetota > Phycisphaerae > UBA1845 > Fen-1342 > JACZRH01. Next base: position 7,134 of record JACZRH010000147.1, read on the forward strand.
GCCTAGCGCTTCGAAGAACGGATCGATGAACTCGCGGCGAATCTGGGTTTCGTTGTAGCGGCCGGCGTGGTAGGCGTCCGCATGCTCGCGAAATCTGGCGACGAGATCAACGACCGGCGTGGGCGCGGATGATGTCTGCGGTTCTTTCGTTGCGGATTTCTTGCGTCCCATTGCTACAGAATGGCGCTGTTGCGGCTCCGCGTCAACGCTCCGCGTTGGTAGGCTCGAAACCGTCCGGGTTGAAAGAGGCAGTCTAGAGATCTGATGGTCGCGACGGCCACCCAGACGCGCGGCGATTGCCCTGATCGTACGGCCAACTGAGCGTCCCGCTATCGGGCAAACACCTGATTCCAAGCAGAGAAATGAACAATCAGAACCCGAAAACCGCCAACTCCCGCCCGCCCCGCGGCAAACTGGGCAAACTCCCGCCCCTCGCCCGTTCTCGATCCCCTGATCCCTTGATCCCCTGATCCCTCGATCCCTCGATCCCTCGATCCCTCGATCCCTCGATCCCTTGATCCCCCGATCCCTCGATCCCCGATCCCCGATCCCCGATCCCTCGCTCCCTCAATCCCTTGATCCCCTTGAAATCCGCGCAAGGAACGCTAGAATAACTAGGAGCCCCGAGAGTCGCTCTGCGCGTTGTGCGCTCGACCAAGGTGCGCAAAAACTCTTCGCGAAACTTTGAGTACCTTGATCATGTTCCGATTGCCGCCCCCCGCTGCGTGTTTTATCGGCCACCCCGTCGCCCGCCGCGGCAAGGATGCCAACACCGCCCCAACGCGCACGGCCGGCTGCGAGGCTAACTGCGCCGGATTCGGGCCATACGCCCAACCCGACGGCGGATCGCAAACAGCGCGCCGATCGAACGAAACGCCTCGAAAACGGGCCGCACGCGGCTGTCGCGGTCGTCACGCCACACGACGCCGACCTCCCCGATCCGGTATCCCAGTCGCTCGGCGACGGCCAGGATCTCGCAATCAAACATCCAGCCGTCGAGGGTCTGCCGCGAGAAGAGCGCTCGGGCCGCGTCGCGCCGGAACAGCTTGAATCCGCACTGCGTGTCGCGCAGCGCCGGCAGCAACAACCGCCGCCGCACCGCGCGAAACGCCCACGCCATCAGCCGGCGGCGCAGCGGTTGCGGCGGGTCGAGCCGCGAGTCGGGCATGTCGCGCGACGCGATCGCGACGGCGCAGCCCCGCTCGAGGCACGCCAGCAGCTTCTCGATTTCCTCAATGGGCGTGGACAGATCGGCGTCGCACATCAGCAGCAGTTCGCCGCGGGCCGCGAGCATCCCGCGGCGGACGCTGAAGCCCTTTCCCCGATTGCATTCGTTAACCAGCAGACGAACTTCGAGCGGCTCCCACGACCCGCGGCGAACCAGCTCCGCCGTCCCGTCCCGGCTGCCGTCGTCGACGACGATCACTTCCCAGCGGCCCCGTTTTTGGTCTGCATACACGCCAATGCGTTCGAGCGTCCTGCCCAGCCGGTTCGCCTCGTCGAGCGCGGGGATCACGATCGAAAGCCCGAGCCCGGGCGTTGCTTCACCTGATTCGTCAGTCGGCGGTTTCGTCATCGATTTCGCGCTAGTCGTTGGTTCCATGAGCGACGGCAGAATCCTGGAGAGTTTGACGCCCGATCGCGACGCTGACCAGATCGTCGAACCGAGAATACGGATCGTGGGTGATTAGGGTCCAACATGCCCGGTGGCTCAAGACCTGACGGGCAATGTTCCCGAGCGGCAGACCGGGGTGCGAGTGGCGCTTGCCTTGAGCGGGCGGACCCGCTAGACCCGCACTGCCATGCCGCGCAAATCGAGCGAACCCGATCTGCTCGCCCGGGCGCTGTCGCCGCTGAGCAAACTCTCGGCCGGCGTTTTTGCCAATCAAATCACCGCGTTCCTCACCGAGGTCGCCACGGTGGGAGGTTCCGCGGCCATCGCCGGTCTTAGCGGTCCCGCGGGTGCGACGATTCTCGCGGTGGCGGCGTTGTTCGGCATTACCGAGGCGTGGCAGAGCGTCGCAGAAAAGAAGAAAGCCGCCCAACTGGCGGCTGAGTTTGCGAAGCTCAAGGGCGGGCAGAAGTCCGCCCTCCGGCTGATCAATGACATCGCCGACGGCAAGGCCGGCGTTACGCTCGATTGGTTCACACAGGAAGAGCTCAAAGACCGTATCGTCGCCGGGCTCAGGTCCGCCGGTTTGGCGACCTCGCGGCAGGTCGCCCGATTGAACCGCGAGATCAGGGAGGGCCGTAAGGAAGAGCGCATTTACCACGACACCGCCGACCTGATGCTGCGTGATATCCTCCGCATGCTCAGCCGGCTGGTCGAGGACCTACCGCGGGCAGAAGCAGACACCTTCGAGCGGGACTACCTGAACGCTGTCACCGCGTCGCTCGACGAGATGGAGCTCTTCGGCATCGATCCACGTATCGATCCGGCCAAGCGCAAGCAGCAGCTCTCGATCGCATACCTGGCGCTGAACCTCACCGACGAGCGCGGACAAGACCAGGCCCCCACACCCTTTGCCGAACTGCTGGCCGGTCTGGAGCCCGCCGGGCGAGACAAGGTGCTCATCCGCGATGACGCCGGCAGCGGCAAGACCACGCTACTGAAGTGGGCTGCGATCGAAGCGGCGCAGTGGCTGGCGGACGATTCCAACCTCGAGGAGGTTGATTCGGCCGGTTACACGAGAAGCAGAGGTCGACGTTGGAAGGGTAAACTCTTTATCGACGAATCGGGGGAACTGGTTCTGCCAGATCCAGCAGCGGCAGATGCCGAAGAGCTCCACGGGCTTGTCGAGATCCCGGCCTGGAAACCCAAGATCCCCTTCTTCGTCCCGCTTCGAAAGTGCTCGGGCGGCAAGTTCCCGAGTTGTGCCGTGTTCCCGGCGCTGGTCAACGAGTCTCTCCGCAAACCGCCGGACAACTGGGTCGAGTCCATCCTTGAGACGGGCCGCGGCCTGGTGATGATCGACGGGGTCGACGAGGTCCCGCCCAAGTGGCGGAAGGCCATCGACAAGGGCATCGACAATCTGCTGAAGCTTTACGGCAAGAAGGGCAACCTCTTCGTCGCCACGTCGCGGCCGCTGGTGGAGGACTCGCCGTGGATTCAAGCGCACGGATTCCGCGAGGCCCGCATCGCCCCCATGTCCGAGACCGACCGCAACGACCTGATCGACCGCTGGCACAAGGCCGTGGGAAAGCAACTGCGCGAATTGCAGCGCGGCGAAGAGGCCGAGGCCCTGCCGGAAAAGGCCGAGCGGTTGAAGCGCGACCTGGCCGCCAATCCGATTGTGGCGCAGGTGGCCGCCAATCCGCTGATGTGCGCCATGCTTTGCGCCCTATGCGGGCAACTGGACTACAAACTGCCGGACAGCCAGTACGAGATCATTGAGCAACTCTGCAAGGTGCTGCTGCACTCGCGCGAAGAACACACGCCGGACTTCAGCCTCGAAGATTTCCCTGCGGCCTACCGGCGCCTCAAATATCCGCAGCGCAAGGCGATTCTCGCCCGGCTGGCCTACGACATGGTCCTGGGCGGCCTCTCGGCCGTGCCGCGCCAGGCGCTGCTGGCCAAGGCGGGCGTCGGGCTGGCGGCATTTGCGGATCTGGCCGATGACGATGACGCCACGGTGGCCGACACGCTGATTGAACGCAGCGGTCTACTCCGCGTTTTATCGAGCGCCGAGATCGACTTTATCCACAACACGTTCAAGGAGTTCCTGGCCTCGGACCGTTTCATCGCGGAGGGCCACTGGGCCGATCTCGCAAAAAAGTGCCTCCAGGCCGGCTTCAAGAACGTCTGCCTCTTCGCCGCGGCCGCCGAGCGGGCCGAGAGATTCGTCGACGATCTGCTGCGCAAGGTCTTACCCGCCGATCCACCCGCCGCGCAGCAGGGGCGCAAGGGCCGGCGCCGCGCGGAAAAGACCTTTGCGCCCGATGTTCACCAGCGCCGCCTGCTGGCCATCCGCATTCGTGAGGTGGCGGTCTCGCCCAATGCCACGCTGGCCCAGCGTATCGATCGATTGCGCGAGGACATGTTCCCGCCGCGGACCATGGCCGACGCCGAGGCCTTGGCTGCGTTGGGCGACGCGGTGGTGCATGAACTAAAGGTCCAGTCCGGTCGCGGCATGCGGGAAAAGGTGCGTTGCGTGCGGGCGCTGCGTTTGATCTCGACGGAGCAAGCCGAGCAAACGCTGCAAGAGTATGCCGACACGGTCGGGGAAAAGGAAACGGCCCTGCTGGGGGAACTGGTCCAGGGGATGAACCCGCTGAAGATCCCGGAGATCGTTCGGCGGGTCACGTCCGAGCCGCCGGCCGGGATGCACCCATCCGTCGAGGCTTGGCTTCCGCGAAGTTACCGACAGCAGATTCATGACTTGGCGCCTCTGGCCCAACGCGAGGATCGCGAAGAAGTCGTCAGGCTTGATCTAGTGGCCACGAGAGTCCCCGACGCGGGCCTTCAGCACGTCGCGGTCCTGACCCGTCTGCAATCCCTCAACCTATCAGGTTGCAGACAGATCACCGACGCGGGGCTTAAGCACCTCTCGACC
>JACZRH010000148.1 GCA_022574815.1 Planctomycetota bacterium
TACATGCCCGCGGCGGAGATGCCGATGCCCTGCTGGCCGCGCGACATTTTCAGGCGGTGGAATTTCGAGCCGTACAGCAGCTTGCCGAAGATGTTGGGGATCTGGGCCTTGACGATGCCGGGGCCGTTGTCGCGGCAGGTGACGCGGAAGCGGTCCTCGGCGAGCTGGTCGATTGTGACGTGAATCTCGGGCAGGATGCCGGCTTCCTCGCAGGCGTCGAGGCTGTTGTCGACGGCCTCCTTGACGGTGGTGAGCAGTGCCTTGCGCTTGTTGTCGAAGCCGAGCAGGTGCCGGTTCTTAGCGAAGAACTCGGAGACTGAGATGTCACGCTGTTTGGTAGCCAGCGATTCGGCGCTAACGCGGCGAGCGGTTTTCTTCGACGCCGCAGGGCGCGGGGCAGCTCGCGCTTGCGTCGCTTTCCCGTTGCCGGCGCTCACGAGTTGAAGCTCCTTCGCCGGCTCGGCCGGTTTGGCGGGGGGAATCTCGGCCACTGCCGCGCCGGCCGAGACCGACTCGGCCAGCTCAAAGAGATTTGGCGTATCCGTTGCGGGATCGCGGCTGCGGGGGCTCATGGCTGCCATCCTTGGCGGTGGACTGATATCCTTGGCGCGCGTCGTCGAGCGCCGGCGAGCGGCGCCGCGCGGCACCCGTCGGATCAGCATGCAATTCGGCGACTGCGAGCCTATGGTAGCCGATTCATGGGCCGTGTACAGTTTCGGGCGGGCTCGTTGAAACGAGGGTGCGCCGTGTCGCTCACTTCCAGGCAACGCCGTGAATTGTCCGCCCGCGGCCACAAACTCGAGGCCCGTCTGACGCTTTCGGCTGAGCCGGCCGGCTTGTCCGAGGGCGTCATCGAACATGTCCGGCGCTACCTGGCCGAGCGCGAGCTGATCAAGGTCCGCTTGCGCACGGACGATCGTTCGGTCTGTGAAGCGAGCGCCCGCGAATTAGCCGAGCGCGTGCCCTGCGAGCTGGTGCAGCGCGTCGGCCGCGTGGTGCTGCTCTACAATCCCCCAAGCCATTCGCCGAAGTCGTGACGGAGAAAACCCACGCGGCGGGGCGGCGAGTCGGGTACAATAGTGTGCCGCGTCGGGGCGGCCGAGGTAGGGCATGAAACGGTTCAAGCGACTCGGGGTCTTTCTGCACGACTCGCCGGCCGAGGAGATCGCGCTGGCCTACACGGCGCGTCTGGCCGCGTTGGCCGACTCCGAATCGGTGTTCTGCATTCACGTTCACGACAAGGGCGAGGAGACCGCCTGGCCCGATCTCGAACCCGAGAACTTCAAGGCCCGCGTGCTCGCCATGCTGCCCCCGGAAATCGCCGAACGCACGACCGTCGAGGTGCATGAGGGCTCCGGCGTTCCCGAGATGCTGCGCAGCGCCCGCGATCGCGAGCTCGACCTGATGATCGTCGGACGCAGGCTGCCTTCAAATCAAATGGGGATCGGATCGACGTTCAATCGGCTGGCGCGCAAGGCCCCGTGCAGCGTGCTGGTCGTCCCGAATCGCGTCCACCTGCACCTGGGACGCTTCCTCGTGCCGATCGATTTCTCCGAGCACTCCAAAATGGCGCTCGAGACCGCGTTGGCGTTCGCGCGCTCCAACAGCACGGAAAAGCCGCAGGTCGTCGCCCAGACCGTCTATTGCGTCGGGTACGGCTACAAGAAGACCGGCGTGGGGTTTCACGAGGCCGGCCGGCAGCTCGAGGATCGCATCCAAAAGAAATTCGCCCGATTCATTCGCCAGGTGGACACGGACGGCGTCGACTTCGAGTTCATCTGCACCTGCTCCGAGCGCACCTCCGCCGCCGTTCATGATCTCGCGTCGGTCATGAAAATGGACATGATCGTGGTGGGCAGCCGCGGCGTGAGCACCTCGCCGGCGGCGCTGCTCGGCGGGACGGCTGAACGCATCCTCTGCGACTCGCCGCTGCCGGTGCTCTTGGTCAAACGCAAGGGTGAGACCGTTCATCTGCTCGACGCACTCTTGGGGCAGAAGTAGCGGGCGGGGCGTCGCAGCCGCGGACAAGCCTTTCAATAGTTCTGAAAGTTTTAACGTCTACTGGACAGTGCGGCTCGATCCGCAATGATGACCTCGAGACTCGAAATGGTCGGCTACGCCCCCGACCCGGAGAACGGCCTCTGTCATGTTGAAGCTTGCTGAGCTCTACGCACCGGTCGCAGACGATATCCAGTGCAGTGCGGACATCTTCCGCGACGAGCTGATCAGCGACCAGGGCTTTATCAGCGATCTCTGCCAACACATCGGCCAGTTCCACGGCAAGATGCTGCGACCCGCGATCCTGCTGCTCTCGGCCCGGGCCTGCGGCGAGCTGCGCCCCGAGCATCACACCCTGGCAGCGGTGGTCGAAATAGTCCATATTGCGACATTGGTACACGACGACGTGCTGGACGACGCCGACATTCGCCGCCGCGCCGCGACGGTCAATCGGCTGTGGGGCAATGAGCGGGCGGTGCTGCTGGGCGACTTTCTGATCAGCCACGCCTACCACCTGTGCAGCAGCCTCGACTCGCAATACGCGTCGCGCCTGATCGGCAAGACCACGAACACGGTCTGCGAAGGCGAGCTGATGCAGGTCGCCAACCGCGAGAACTTCGAGCTGAGCGAGCCGGAGTACTTCGACATCATCACGCGCAAGACCGCCTCGCTGATCGGCACGTGTTGTCGACTGGGGGCCTACTACGCCGGCGCCGACCCGCGCACGGTCCGGCGAATGGAGGAGTTCGGCGTCTCTTTGGGCATCGCGTTTCAGATTACCGACGACGTGCTCGACCTGACCGGCGACGAGGCAGAGGCCGGCAAATCGCTGGGGCGCGACGTGGAAAAGGGCAAGCTGACGCTCCCGTTGATCTACTACCTGGGCCGCTGCACACCGGCCGAGCGCGAGCGGCTGCTGACGATCCTGCGCGCCGACGATCCGCAGCGCCACCGCCGCGTGGCCCGCACGATCTTGTCCGCCGATTGCCTAGAATACGCCCGCGACGCCGCTTACGCGCACATCAAGAAGGCGGTCCAGGCCCTGGACGAACTACCGCTGTCGGACGCCCGCTCCAGCCTGGCCGCGATGGCCGAATTCGTGGTGACGCGCCGTCAGTAATAAGAACCTATCCCAAAACCACTGTGGCACCGGCGTCCCGCCGGTGTAGTTTCGCTTTTGGGATAGGTTCTAAGGCCCGGCGCGGATCGCTGTTGGGCCGCAAGCGGCCACCCGAGCGGCGCACCTTGAAGATATATGAAGTCAGGGCACCCCTGGGTGTCCGCCGGTATCGTGATTGTGCGAACAATCTACACCGACGGTCAGGAGGCCCCGATGGAGCCAGTTTACGTGATCGCGATGAAGGCGCATTGCCAGTTCACCCGGTTTTTTGTTACCACACCGAGGGGCCGGCCGTCACGGCGCGGACGAACGCCGACGACCATGCCGGCGTTGCGGGAGATCGTGCGGAACGTGCCGCGCCCGCGACAAGTCTTCTTCGGGGAAGGACCGCTGGCCGAGTGGGTCGTGGCCTGCAATCCGCGATCGGTGCTTGAGCGACGTTTGATCGCTCACCGACCTTCAATGTCATCGACGAACCGAGAGGTACCAGCAGATGGTCGCAACCACGTCGGCCTGCGCCCGAGACCGAGCCCGCCCGAGACGCGGCCTGCGCTACAGGTCCGGGCGCGGCCTGGTACGGCCCGCCTGCCGCAATGCAGACCGCCGCAGCGCAAAAAAGCGGCCCGCTCCAATCGAAGCGGGCCGATGGCTTCTTCCACAAGAGGATCGACGAACGATCGTCTCAGGCGCGCGGGTGCGACTTGTCGTACGTCTCCTTGACCGCCTCGCCGGACAGGTGCGTGTACACCTGCGTCGTGCTCAGACTCTGGTGCCCGAGCATTTCCTGGACGCTGCGCAGGTCGGCCCCCTTGCGCAGCATGTGCGTCGCGAAGCTGTGCCGCAAGGTGTGCGGGCTGATCGACAGGTCCAGACCCGCCTCGAGCAGGTACTTGTCCAGCTTGCGGCGGACGCTACGCGTGCTCAGCCGCTGCCCATGCTTGTTGATGAACATCGCATCGGCGTGGAACGTAGCACTGCGCGCGTCATTGCGCCGCAGGTCCAGAAAGTGGATGATCGCCTGCACTGCCCCGGGCCCAATCGGGATCACCCGTTGCTTCTTACCCTTCCCGCGGACGCGGACGGAGTTGGTGCTCAGGTCCACGTCCTGGATGTCGAGCGCCACCAATTCGCTCACGCGCATGCCGGTCGAGTACAGCGTCTCCAGCATGGCCCGGTCGCGAGCCCCCAGCAGCGTCGTCGTGTCGGGGTTCGCCAGCAGCCGCTCGATCTGCTCGATCTCCAGGCACTTCGGCAGCCGCTTGTCCTGCTTCGGCGTGCGAATCGACGCGACCGGGCTGTTGGTCAGGTAGCCGCGGCGGATCAGAAACTTGTAGAAGCTGCGCAGCGTCGCCAGCTTGCGCGCCGCCGTGCTCTTGCAGTAGTTCTTGTCGCGCAAGTGCGACATGAACAGCCGCGCGGTGTCAGTTTCGAGCGTGAGCAGGCGTTTGTTCACTTCCACCGCCGAGATCGGCGGGGCGGCCGGCGCGTCTTGTCCGTTCTCGCCGTTGCCCCCGTCTTCGGCGGCGTCTCGGGCGGGCGCGTCGAGATCGCGCAAGTAGGCGCAGAACTGCTGGAGGTCCGCGGAGTAGCACCGGGCCGTGTGAGGCGAGAAATGCCGCTCGGCACGAAGGTGCTCGATAAACTGCTGGATCAGACTGACTTCTTCATTCATCACTTGGCCAACATCCACGGCGAAGGTTTCGGGAAATCGTTCATTTCACCGACTATTGATTTCGCTTCGCTCCACGAAGCGGTTCACACTACATCACGGGATCGAGCTCGGTCTCGAGCTGCTTGCCCATCTCATAGGCCAAAACGGCCGCGTCAAACCAGTCAAACGCGCTGCTCTCGTCCTTCGCGAGTTCGACCAACGCCGCCAGCAGGTCGGACTCGCGACCCTCCTCGTACCCGAACACGTAGCGATGCCGGCCTTTGGTCAGATTCAAGCAACGTCGGTTACGGCTCATCGGCTCACCTCGGTCGGCCGCTCGGATTCGAGGTCAGGATCATTCTGCGATAGCATCGTCCGGATCATGGCCCAACAGCAGTAGCGGACGTAGAGTTCTTGCGACTTTGTGTAGCGCCGCCAGTCATAGGGGCTGCGGGCTCCCGGCCGCTGGGCCGCGAAGGCCTTCACGTCCTCCAGCACATCTTTCTGGGCAGCATTGAAGACGCGTTGCACCTGCCACTGCGGCGCCGACGCATCCGCGGCCGATAACTCGAATGGCGTCGGCGACGCCCGTCGCGATGCCGCCACCGGGTCCAATCGACCGCCCCACCCCCGCCGGGAAACTCCGTACCATTGCATCACAAGACCCACCGACGGGGGATCGTACGGGTTGTATTCGGTCACGGCCATCACAATCGTCGCATCCGCGCCCAGCTCCTCCGCCAGCGCAAGCGCTTCCTCTGCGGTCTCCACACGCGTCTTTCCCCGCCGTGCCAGGGCCGCAAGCGCCAGATTCACGGGGACGACCGAAACCTCGGGAAACGAAAGGAACTCGGAGGCCAGTATGTCCGTGACCTTCAAGGGGTCAAAGTCCTCGCCGCCGCTCAGGTTGATCGTCGGAGAGACAACGATCACCGTCGGCGGCCGAGAAGTCATCGCGGTTGCGGCGTCGTCGCGCTGTGCGCAGCCCCAAGCCAGCGGCAGCGCGAGGAGGCCGATCGTCAACAAGGGCCGCGAGGAGTCGCGCGGCACCATCGTGGCATCCGACCCAGCGCGATGACGAGACGCATTGCGGAACCGCCGATGGATTCTAGGTTCGGACATACCGTCCGGTAAAGTCAAATCGCGAAATGTCGAAGCGGCAATGACGGCGTCCGCAAACATTCCGTGCGCGGTTACGGGTGCCTGGAACCCACGCCCTCGCCGATTTCGCGGGAGGGTACCCGCCATCCGGCTCATTTTGTCCCGGATTCGTCCGGTCCTCCGGGCGAAGCTTGCGAAACGTGCTCCGTGCCCTGGTCCCGGCCGGTCGCGTAGGCATCCATGTCGGTCACCAAAGACCATATGTTTTCCGTGCCGGAAAGGCTTGAGACAAAATACACGCGGCCTGCCTTGCCCCAGGTGGGGTTGAAACACGGAGCCGCACCATCGGTCAGTTTCATCCGCAGGCCGGACTTCAAGTCAATGACCCATATGTCCGCCGACTCATGTTTATCGGATGATCCGGACGGCGAGTTGACCCCGCGGCGCACTGCCGCGTATGCGAGCGATTGGCCGTCCGGCGACCAGCGCGGGGCGATGCAGGCCGCGATGTCGCTGTGCGCGACTTCCGTCGGGTGCCGAGCCTCCATGCCGACCAGCGTGATCGTCCAGACGCTGAACCAGCGGCTGCCGCGCTGTCGGGCGCGCTGAAACGCAATCCGGCTGCCGTCCGGCGACCAGGACGGGAACATTCCGTACGCCAGGAACTGGCGCACTCCCGGCCGAGCGATCGAAAGCGTCCAGATTTCCCAGCGGTGCGAACGGCGGCCCCAGAGCGCGAACGCGATGCGCGCCCCGTCGGGCGACCAGCACGGCGCGATTTCATCAGAGCGGTCGCGGGTGAGTTGGACCAGGCCGGTCCCGTCCAGGCGGATCATCCAGATGTCCCAGTTGCCCGAGCGGTTCGAGCCGAACACGACCCGTTCGCCGTCGGGGCTGAAGCGGGGCTGGACATCGTCGGCGGGGTCGTTGGTGAGCTGGGTCAGGGCGGTCCCTAGGACGGACTTGTAGTAAATGTCGGCGCGCTCGGAATTGCGCGTCGACGCGAAGAGCAGCGTCCGGCCGCTGGCGCCGATGTCGGGGTCGAAATCGAGCCCTTCGGTGGTGAAGGTGTGCTGCGAGAAATTCGCGGTCAGTCGGTTTTCAAAGGGCACGCTCTCCAGATCGGGGTGGTCACCGAAGAACATCGGGGCGCCCGGGGGAGCGGCACCGGGGCCGGACTCGCGTGAGGACCCGGCCGATCCGCGTTCGTCGGGGTGCCCGCGGGGTTTCGAATCGGAAGCAGCGGGCTTCTGGTCGAGCAGCGGGATCGACAGCGAGCCGGAGACCTGACAGCCGGCAGCCCCTGCAATCGTAGCGGCGGCGCAGAGTGCGACGCAAAGAGTGGGGGCCAATCGCATGAAGGCACTCCTACTCGGCCGGCGCTTCGGCGCGGCGCGGGCCGTTGACGTCGGTTGTATCGGTCCGCCCCGACGTCAATCGCAGTTGCGCCTTGCGAAGGCGGGTGATATCCTGAAGACGTTATCGGCACTTTGGGGAGAATGGGTTCGTGACGGATCGCGAGGGGCTATCCCGATAGCACCCAGCGTCTTGAGCGTCTGTCGAGCTTCGACACTGCGAGATTTAGGGGAGCGTTTTGTTGGATTCTGTCGCTGCGTGTACGGGCGCACCGCCGGCCGCTACACTGGGTGCCCGCAGTCGCATGCCCGCCGCTTGTGCTCGCGGTCGCTGATTGCTTTGCAGGGTTCGATCTCTGACGGGCGCGCGACCTTTGGGACGATAGGCCCGGCCTACTCGTCGGCCCATGGGGATCGGCGTTACTACAAGGATGCGATGCATGCTCGCCATCAATGAACGTTTTTCTCTGCTCTGCGCGTTCGTCACTTTCCTCGCACTGCCGGCTGCCGCGGACGACGCGGAGCAATTCGACTTTCGCGAGCAGGTCCTCGACAACGGGCTGCGGATCGTCGCGCTCGAGGACTTTTCGTGCCCGATCGTCGCCGTACACCTCTGGTACCACGTCGGCTCGAAGGACGAAGACCCCGAACGCACCGGCTTCGCGCACATGTTCGAGCACATGATGTTTCGCGGCACCGAGCGGCTCGGGCCAAAGGAACATTTCGATTACGTCCGGCGGACCGGCGGGAATTGCAACGCCTACACCTCCTTCGACCAGACCGTCTACGTGCAGACGCTGCCCGCCAACCAGCTCGAATTGGCCCTTTGGCTCGAAGCCGAGCGCATGGCGTTCCTCAAGATCGACCAAGAGTCTTTCGACACCGAGCGCAAGGTCGTCGAGGAGGAGCGGCGGTTGGGAATCAATCGGCCGTACGGCACTGTGCCCGAGAAGTTGCTCCCGCAAATCCTCGAGACGCACCCCTACCGCTGGCTGCCGATCGGGAATATCGCGCATTTACGGGCGGCGTCCGTGCAGGAGCTGCGCGCGTTTTGGACGACGAATTACGTGCCGAACAACGCCACGCTGGTCGTGGTCGGGGCGGTCGAGCACGAGGAGATCTTTCGGCTGGCCCAGAAGTACTTCGGCTGGATTCCGCGCTACGCCCAGCCGCCGCGGGTCGACGTGGTCGAGCCGCCGCAGACCAAGGCCCGCACGCTGACGATCAAGGCCGACAACGCTCCGACGCCGGTCGTAGGCGTGCTCTATCGCACCGTGCCGCAGAAACACGACGACTACGTCGCGCTTCAGATGCTGGGGCGGATTCTCGGGGGCGACGACAGCAGTCGGCTCTACCGCAAGCTCGTCGCCGAGGACGAGCTCGCGATGATGGCCCTCGCCGCCGCGTTCTCGCTGGAGCAGGACGGCGCGATCGCCGCCGGGGCCGTGCTGCCGCCCGTGGGCGGCAGCCCGAAGAAGGCCATTGTCGCGATCAACGACGAGATCAAACGGCTGCGCGCCGAGCCGGTCAGCGAACGCGAGTTGGAGAAGGCGCGCAACCAGATGCTCAAGCAGATTGTCACGGGGGCACTCACGGTCGAGAGCAAAGCGCGTTTGCTGGGTGCGGCCGCGGTGCTCGAAGGCGACACCTCGCGCGTCAATCGCCGGCTCGAGGCGATTCGGAGCGTGACGGCGGACGACCTGCTCGCGGTCGCGCAGAAGTACATGGCCCCGCAGCGTGCGATCCGCCTCAAGATCGACCGCAACCTCATGGGCATGCTCTTCTCGAAGAAAAAGAACGCCGAAGAGGACGCCCCCATCACCGCCCAGCCGGAGAAACAAACGCCGCCGCCGGGGCGCGGCGACGTGGCCCGCCCGAAGTGGTTCGCGGCCAAACCGCCGGTGGCGGCCGTCAAGGAGCCCAAGCTCGCCTACGAGTCAACGGAGCGCATGTTGGCGAACGGTCTGAAGGTCATCGTCGTGCCCAACCATGAGGTGCCGTACGTGTCGGTGCGGCTGGGACTGATGGCGGGGGCCTGGACCGAGGACCAGCCGGGGGCCGCGGCCATGACGATGGGCATGCTCACGAAGGGCACGGAGCAGCACTCCGAAGGGGAGCTCGCGGAGGAGCTCGCAACCTACGCGATCTCGCTCGCGGGTAGCGGCGGGATGGACACGGCCGGCGTCACCGCGGGCTGTTTGGCCGAGCAGCTCGAACGGGCCATGCCGCTCTTGGCGGAGGTCGTGCGGACGCCGACCTTTCCCCAAGACGAGTTCGGGAAGCTGAAGAAGCAGACCTTGACCGGTCTGACGATCTCCTCGGCCCAGCCGACGTACGTCGCCGACCGCGAGTTTCGCCGGCGGGTCTACGGCGCCCACCCCTACGCCCGCACGGCAACCGGCGAGACCGACGACGTCGAGGCCCTGACGGTCGATCATCTGAAAGAGTGGTGGAGCCGGTTCGTGCGACCCGACATGGCGGCCCTGATCATCGCCGGGGACGTCGAGCCGGAGCGGGCCGTGCAGTTAGCCGAAGCGGCCTTCGGCGATTGGAGCGCGAGCGGACCCAAGCCGGAGACCAAGCTGCCGGAGATTTCGCCGCCGGCACCGACGCACATCTACCTGGTGGATCGGCCCGGCCCGCAAAGCCAGATACGCGTCGGCCACATCGGTTTCACGCGCGAGCACCCGGACTACTTCGTCAGCCGCGTGGTCGGCAACTACTTCGGCGGCGGGTTCAACTCGCGGCTGAACGAGACGATCCGCGTCGAGAAGGGTCTCACGTACGGCGCGCGGGGCGGGTTCTCGGCGCAGCGCTTCGCCGGTCAGTTTCGCGTCAGCACGTTCAGCAAGACCGCGACGACGGTGGAGGCCGTCGCGGCCATCTTCGGCGAGCTCGACCGGTTGCTGGACGAGCCGCCCAGCGCCGAGGAGCTCGGCGACACCAAGTCCTTCACCATCGGCGGGTTCCCCGCTCGGCGGGAGACGCCGCAGCAGCTCGCGAGTCATCTCTGGCTGCTCGAGTCGCACGGCTTGCCGGCGGACTATTCGGCGCGGATGCTCGAAGGCGTGTCGCGCACGCAGGCCGAGGACTGCATTCGGCTTGCGCGGCAGACCGTCGATGCGTCGCGGATGGTCGTCGTGGTAGTGGGCAGTGCCGAGCAGCTCGAAGACGAGCTGGCCCGCATTGCGCCGGTCACGGTCGTCAAACCCGGGGAGCCGCCCGCCCGCAACGAGCGGGCCGCCGCCCGCGAAGGGTCGTGATGCCCCGCTCGTGCCGGGCCGGTCGTCGAAGTTTCGCGACCCGTCGGGTGCCAACGAGTGACGGACTCGATATACTCCCGGCGCAACGAAGCTGACCGGAGCCGGTGCATGGCGGAATCATCCTTGATCACGGAACGGATCGGCAACGTCGCGCTGGTGAGCTTTCGCGACGCCTCGATGCTGGACGCCGTCACGATCCAGAAGATCGCTCGCGAGTTGTACGCGATCGTCGAGGACGAATCGAACACCAACGTCGTGCTCGATTTCACGCACGTGCGATTCCTGTCGTCGCAGGCGCTGGGTGTGCTGCTGACCGTCCGCCGCAAGGCCGATCGGAAGGCAACCAAGGTCGTGCTTTGCAAGATTCGCCCGGAGTTGGCGCGCGTATTCAAGGTCACCAACCTCGACAAGATGTTCGAGTTTCACGATTCCACCGAGCAGGCCCTCGCCGGGTTCAGGCAAGCATCGGCGTCGGACGATTCCTCCTCCTAGAGGCCGCGCAAGGTCATGTCCTTCGGCCCCGGCGCGATCATCCAACTCGAACCGCACGGCGACGCGCTGCTCCTGACCGTGGCGTCCGGCCAGTTGACGAATCTGAACGCCATCGACCGCTTCGACCACGAGATGAAAGAGTTGTCCCAGAGCCGCGCCGAACGGAACTGGGTGCTCAATTTCTGCGACGTAACCTTCATCGTCACGCCGGCGATCAACACGATTCTCGTGATCATGAAGCGTTTGCGCGCCAAGGGCGGGGACTTGCTGCTGACCGGGCTGAACCGCGACATTCGGCACATCTTCGAGCTGATGCGGCTTGATGAGGTGCTGACCATCGCCGCCGACGTGACGGCCGCGCTGCAAGCGCTCGAGGCCGCCGGCGATCGCTGACGCGCGCCGTCCGGACGGTCGCCACCGCGCGACCCGAGGCCGCGATTTTCAGGTTTCAGACACGACAAATAGGCGAATCGCGCGGCCGGTGTGCAAGACCCACCGGAACCAAGCACATCTATTCATGTGCCGGCAATCTCCTCCTTCGATAGTCGGCTAGCTGGGGAGTCGGCGATCGAGGCGGCGTACATCGCGACCGTCTCGATCGTTTTCTTTACGCGAAGCAAT
>JACZRH010000149.1 GCA_022574815.1 Planctomycetota bacterium
GATCCGCGTCCGGCGCGCGGGCCGTGGTATCGTCGCGCTCAGCCATGGCCGAGCCCCCGAACCGTACCCAGCCCAGGATCTCGCGGTTCTGGCCGTTCCCGCGCGTCTACTACGGGTGGGCCGTGCTGCTGGCGGCCGTCTTGAGCTCGTTCGCGACGGTCGCCACGCAGGGCCCGATCATGGGGGTTTTCTTCCGGCCGATCCAGGAGGAGATGGGCTGGTCGGCGCTGACGCTCACCACCGGGTTCGTGATCGGGACGATCGCCGGCAGCCTCGCGTCGCCCTGGGTGGGGCGGCGGCTGGACCGTCGCGGCGGGCGTGTCGTCATCGTCACCGCGGGGAGCGTCATCGCGCTCAGCATGGTTGGGCTTTCGTTGATGACCGAGCCGTGGCACTTCTGGCTCTTCTTCGGCGCGGCGCGCGGGGCGGCCGTTGGCGGCGTGGCGCTCGGGACGATGGTGGGGCTCGCCTCGTGGCACGTGCGCCGGCGGGGGCGGGTGATCGGCATGATCGGCACGGGCCAGCGCGCCGGTCAGGCGCTGCTGCCGCTCCCCATCCTGGCCATCATGCTGGCCTTCAGCTGGCGCGAGGCGTGGCTCGCGCTGGCCGCGGTGGTGGTCCTGCTGCTCGTGGTGCCGTCGGGGCTGCTGGTCAGGCGCAGGCCGGAGGACTACGGGCTCCTGCCCGACGGCGATCTACCCGGAGAGCTGGCCGAGGGGGAGGGGCTTGGCGACAGCGTCGAGGAGACGTGGACGCTCGCGGAGGCGAAGCGCACACGGACCCTGTGGGCGCTGATGGTGGCGCAGGCGAGCGTGGTGCTGAGCGTGAACGCGGTGAACCTGCACATCACGGCGAACTTCCAGGACCACATGGCCGTGGAGCTGGCGGTGACGGCTGTCGCCATCTTCGCGACGGCGGCCGCGCTCTCGACGCTTCCGTGGGGGTTCGTTCTCGAGCGCATCCACGTGCGGTATGTCGGGCTCACGGCGGTGGGGCTGCTGTTCACGGCGATGCTCATCGCCGTCCGTGCCGACACGTTCGCGGGCGCGGTCTTCTTCGCGGTCACTTACGGGCTCGGCCTGGGTGCGTGGACGGTGACGAGCCGCCTGCTGTTCGCGAGCTACTTCGGACGGCGGTCGTTCGGCTCCATCCGCGGCTTCGCGGCGCCCATCATGGTCGCGGTCAATCCAGCCGGGCCGCTGTTCGCCGCGTACGTGCGCGACACCAGCGACAGCTATGCCGCCGCGTTCGTCGTGTTCGCCGTGGTGCTCGCGGTCGCGTTCGCGGCGTTCCTCGTCGCGGTGCCGGTCCGCAAGCGGGCCGACGAGCGGCCCTCCGGAGGCTCGCCCGTGTGATACGCTCCCCCGCGGACCGCGAAAGGGAAAGGAAGCCGCAGATGGCCAAGATCGTCCTTGGAGTGGGCACGTCCCATAGCCCGATGCTGAGCACGCCGGCAGAGAAGTGGCCGGAGCACGTGAAGCGCGACCTCGCCAACACGAACCTCTGGGCGTGGGACGGCAAGCCGCACACCTACGAGGAGATGGTGGAGATGAGCCCGGCGTCCATCGCGCAGGAGCTCACGATGGACGTCTGGCGCGAGAAGGACGCGGCCAACCAGGCCGCCGATTTCAGGAGCGTTCTCAAAATTGTACTCGAAGGCGTCTGCGCCCACACGAATTGGCCCGTCGGTCACGCCTATCTGCCGTCAGAACAGAATACGGAACTACTTCTACCTTCAAAAGTGTGGTTTCTGAGTGAACCCGAACGATTTAGTACGTTTCGAAATGTGACCGAGGAAACGAGCTTCGAGAAGGGTGTCGGATTGCCGGGTCGGGTTCTCGAAACCGGCGAGCCCGCTTGGATAATTGATGTTAAACGGGATAAGAATTTTCCACGTGCGAAGGTCGCTTCGGATATCGGAGTTAAGGGCGCGTTCGCGTTCCCCGTACTGGTCGAAGACGATGTCGTTGCGGTGCTCGAGTTCTATTCCGCGGAATCCAAAGAACCCGAACAACCGCTCCTGGACGTACTGGCCGATGTCGGTATCCAATTGGGACGTGTAGTTGGCCGCGAGCGGGCGCAAGCGGAAGTGAGAATACTAAACCAGGAACTTGAAGAACGAGTTCATCGCCGGACCGCCGAATTGGAAGAGGCGAACAAGGATCTCGCAGACGCGCGAGACGCCGCGCTCGATCCGCGGCAAGGCCTCGCTCGAGGTCGTGACCGTGATGTCCGATACGGCCGAGTGCCGCGTGACGCGTCTGGTGCGCGGCAGCCCGATTATCGAAGGCGACATCATCGTCAACATCGCCTACGAGCGCAACCGCAAGCCGAAATTCGTCGTGCGCGGCGAATTCGATCTGGACTACGACCGGAACGTCGATTTCGACGGTGCCGAAAAGATCGCCGCGATGATTCGCGAGTGGGGCGGGCAGGTGGTCGACCAGCTCGACGAGACCACGGACTTCCTCGTAATCGGGGCGGCCCCGTACGCACCGACCTTCGCTGAGGGTGAGATCATCAGCCCGCAGGTGGCCGAGCAGGTCCGCACGCAGCAACTCGCCGGCAGCCGATTCCAGGCCGAGATCCAGCGGGCGCAAGCGACCTACATTCCGGTCATCACGCAGAGCCAGTTCCTGTTCCTGACGGGGAACACGGGCTACTGACGCGGCGATTCGTGAAATCGTTCTGTAGCGGTTGGGCTCCGCAGCAGCGGCAGGGATTGAGCGGGCTTGGCCTACCTCGGCCGCTACAGTCCGGACGCGCACACCGGGATGGGTATCAGACGGGGATCGTCTACGGTGAGGGCGGCAACTCGACGGTGCAGACCGACTGCGCGGTCATGACGCGCTTCATGAGAAAATCGATGAACGTCGCGCGAATGGTGATTTCCGGGTGCGCGGGTGGGCCGTTCTTCCAGGGGCATTTCACGGTGTAGTGCGACGTCATCATCGCGCCGTACCAAAGCCCGCGGGCCTCGTCGGCGGAGACCGTGTAACGGCCGATGAGGTTGCGGCCGGGCGGATTGGCCAGGTCGTATAGCTCGATGCGGATGTCGCCCGCGACCTTCAACGCGTCGCCGTCCCGATCGACCGGCCGGAGATAGACCGTCACGCCATCGTCGCCGGGCTTGTCGTCGTAGTTCGCGCCGCCGGAGAGAGCGGCGATCACCAGCCGTTCGGGGAGGATGATCTTCTCGGCCCAGTCGTCGGGCACGCCGCGGGCGGCGTCGAGCTGGCGGTTGAGTTCGTCGATAGACGACTTCTGCTCGACGAGCCGCGTGTTCTTCGCGTCGACGGTCCGCTCGAGCTCCGCGATCTTCCGCTCGTACTCGATTACCTGCGAATTGTTGCAGCCCAGCGCGAATAGCACCGCAAGCAAAGTGATCGCACGGAACGGCAAGGCTTGCCGCATTGTGATAGTTGGGAAGGGCGTCAACATGCCAGCCCACTCGAAAGGGGGCCGCGCGGCACGGCGCGCGCGTTATTCATCGACGGGCCGCAGCGCCGGCGCCACGGGCATCGCTTCGAGCACCTTGTCGGCCAGTCCGAACGTGACCGCTTCCTCGGCGTCCATCCAGTTGTTACGGTCGCAGTCGTCCGCGATCTGTTCCATCGTTCTGCCGGTGTGCTTGGCGAGCACCTCGTAGATCTGTTTCTGCGTCCGAATCATCTCGTCGATTTCGATCTTCAAGTCCGTCGCCGGCCCGCGGGCGCCGCCGAGCGGTTGGTGAATCATGATCCGCGAGTGGCTGAGGACGTAGCGTTTGCCCTTGGAGCCGGCGGTAGCCAGGACGGCGCCCATGCTGGCGGCGGCGCCGATCACATAGGTACTGATCGGGCACTGAATGTACTGCATGGTGTCGTAGATGCCCATGCCGCTGTACACCGAGCCGCCGGGCGAGTTGATGTAAATGTGGATGTCGGCCTTGCGGTCATCGTTGGCCAGGAACAGCAACTGGGCGATCACGAGGTTGGACAGGTGCGCGTCGATCTCGTCGCCGATGAAGACGATGCGGTCCTTGAGCAGGCGCGAAAAGATGTCGTAGGACCGCTCGGCCCGCCCCTCGCGCTCGATGACAATCGGGACCAACTGGTTGTGCAGACTCATGGGCGGCGTTCCTTCGGCTATTTGCTCTTTTTCTTTTCGGGCTTGGCGTTTTCCAGGATTTCGTCGATCAGGCCGTACTCCAGGGCCTCTTGGGCATCCATGAAGCGGTCGCGCTCGGTGTCCTTTTCGAGCTGCGCGACGTCCTTGCCGGTGTGCTTGGCCATGATCTCCAGCAGGGTCCTCTTGACCTTGAGAATCTCGTCGGCCTGGATCCGCATGTCGGAAGCCTGGCCGTAGACCATGCCCCAGGGTTGATGGATCATGACCTTGGCGTGCGGCAAAGCGTAGCGTTTCCCTTTCGTGCCGGCGGTCAGGATGACGGCGCCGCCGCTGCTGGCCGCGCCGACGCAGTAGGTCGCGACGTCGCAGTTCAGGAACAGCATCGTGTCGTAAATCGCGAGCGTGTCGTCGATGTCGCCGCCGGGGCAGTTGATGTACAGGTGGATGTCCTGGTCGCGCTTGACGGACTGCAAATAGAGCATGCTCTTGATGACGTGCGAACAGACGGTGTTGTTGTTGACCAGAATGCGCGGGTCGAGCGGCAGGTCGAGAAAGATGATCCGGTTCTCCAGGAGCATCTCGTTCAGCCCCATCTGCCGCCACTGCTGGTACTGCGGTCCGCCTTGGACGCGGGGGCGCTGGTAGTCGTGCCAGGCTTGCATGCACTCTCCTTGCTGGTAGCGTCACGGCGCCGGCGTGGGCGCGTGGTTCGGCGTTGCCGCTGGGGTTCTCCTGGTTCTTTCGGCGGCGCGGCCTGCCGGGTTGAACACGGTCGGGGAAACGCTCAAACGGCCTTGGAATCGCTCTTCTTGCCGCCGCTCGCCTTCTTGACGGCTTTTTTCTCCGATTTCTTGGCGGCGGCCTTCTTGGTCGTGTTCTTGGCGGTTTTCTTCTCGGTCTTGGCGGCCGGTTTCTCAATCACCTCGACGATCTTGGCGTCGCCAAGCAGCGTGGTGACGCACTTGTCGTGGCGGATCTTCTCAGCGAGCTGGTCGAGCAGGCCCTGGTTTTGCAGGTCGTCGCGGACACGGTCGAAGCGGCGATTGTAGAGCCGGGCCATGCGGGCGATCTCGGTATTGACCTCTTCGTCGGTAACCTCGGCGCCCAGCTCTTCGGCGACTTTTCCCAGGATGAAGCCCAGCTTGAGGTCGCGGGCGACGCTCTGCTTGGCCGAGGTGCGCAGTTCGTCGATCTTGGCATCGATCTCGCTTTGGGGCAGGCCGGCCTGCTGGAGCTCGATCACGCGGCGCACGACGGCGTGGTCGGTCTGGCGGGCCGAAAGGCCCTCGGGCAGGTCGAGCGCGGTCTTGTCGAGCAGATACTCGAGCACCTGCTCCTTCTTGGCCTTCGCGATCAGATCGTCGCGCTCGGCCTCGATGTCCTCGCGCACGAACTCGCGCAGCTCAGCGACCGACTTGCAGCCCATCTGCTCGGCGTATTCCTCGGCCGGGATCGGCACCAGCCGCTTGATCTCGTGGATTTTGAATTCGAACGTGCCGGTTTTGCCGCGCAAGTCCGGCCGCTCGTAGTCGTCCGGGACCTGACACTCGACGGTGCGCGTCTCGCCGGGCTTGGCGCCCTTGAGAGCCTCGCCGAGCGTCATCAGGGGGATCGTGTCGAGCCGCGCCGCGCGCACGCCGAGCTGGACATTCTCTTCCTTCTTGATGACGGTGCCGTCGACCTTCAGGGTGGCATCGGCGATGAGCTGGTCGTCCTCCGCGGCGGCGGCCTGCTTGCTCGGTTCGTATCGGCCGCGGATTTTTCGGCGTCGGAGCAACTGCTCGTCGATCATCTCGTCGGTGATTGAGATTTGCGGGGCCTTGATCTCGATGCCCTTGAGCTCGGGCAACTCGAAGGTGGGCTTGATCTCGACTTCGCAGGTGTAAGCGAAGTCCGCGTCTTCGGTGATGGTGATGTGCTGGAGCGCCTCGCCGATCTCCATCAGCTTCACTTCCTCGCCCACCGTGACGTGAAAGCGCGGGTCGCCGAGCACGTCGAATTTCTCGTTCTCGACGGCGGCGAAAAAGGACTGGCCGAGAATGGAGGTCTTGATCGAGTCGCGGACCTCCGAGCCGAAGCGTTTCTCGATCAGCCGCTTGGGAGCGCGGCCCTTGCGGAAGCCGGGGACGAGAGCGTCGTGCAGGAGCTCGTCGTAGTTGTGGGCGAGGTGGTCGCCAATGACCTTGGACGGGACGGTGATCTCCAATTCCTTGCGGAGCACGCCGACGTCCTTGACGACGGTCTTGACGGATTTCTTGAGCTCATCAAGCAGGCGCTCGGACTCCTGCTGGGCTTTATCCCGCATCTGCGGGTCGCCCATCGCTCCGGTGAGCCCGGGGATTTCCATGCGATTCTCCCGTCACCGAGGCGGGGAGACCTGGGGCCGCCCGCCTCGTCACTGCGCTGGATCGGTCGCGAGTCGCCCGCGGCGGCCGCAACGCCGTCCTTTTACCCGCTCCGGTGCGACAGGCCAATGGCGCAGGGCGCGAAGTTCGCCGCGACACCGATTCGGGCGGGATCCTGACGATCTAGGCGAACAGCCCGCTGGTCGGCGCGAGGAACAGCGAGACGATCAGGGAAAACAGCGTCGAGAGGAAATTAGTGAAGATGGACGCGAAATCCAGATCCTGAAAGGCCTGAAAGAGGCCGAGCGAAATCGCGCCCGTCGAAAGGCCGCGAAGCGTGCGGATGGTCCGTTGCATGTCCGAATCTCCTTGACAGGGCCCGTGCTCGGGCCTCGGTTGGCGCTGCCTGCTACTGCTTGATCAATTCGACGTTCGCGCGCGGCAGCATCGCTCGCTCGCCGTCCTCGAATTCGACTTCCAGGACGCGCACCATGGCTTCGGACGAGAGCGCCGTCAACTCGACCGGCAGGGCGGTACACTTGCCGATCCGCCCGAAGAACGGGTCGCGAATGGCTCGCAGGGGGGTGCCGATTTGCAGGGCGCTGTTCGATTCCGATTCATCGCCGCTGTGGGCCGGCGTTTCGTCGAGCGGGATAATCACCTCGGGGCGAATGACGCCGGCGCGAATCTGCGTGGCGCCGTTGATGCTGGTCAGGCGTCCGGCGCGGCGTTTGAGCAGGTCAAAGGTGGCCTTGGCCATGCCGATTTCGCCGAACCCCTCGGTGATGACGATCGTAACGCCGAGCGTCTCCTCGCCGGTGATCGCGACGCCCAGTTCGTATCCCAGGAAGCTCCGCAGGTCGGCGTCGTTCAGGCCGCCACAGACGATGCCTTTGACGCCCACTGCGATCGCCGCCTTGACAGCGTCGGCCGTGACCAGGCTGCCGCCGACGATGATTTTTCCGGCGTGCTCCGGCCGAATGCGATCGGGGCCGAGCACGTCGGTGGGCGAATCGACGGCGATCACGAGCTCGCCCCAGGTCTCGCCGCCGATGCCGAAGATCCCTTGGATAAACGAGCCGTTGATCTCGAGGGTGGCGGACTCGGCTTCGTCGACCGCGACGACCGTTCCGCGCACGTAGCCCAGCTTTTCGAGGGCCGTGGGTGCGCCGCGGATGATCACTTGCCCGGTTACGTACGAGATTGACTCGAGCGTGCCGTCGATCGGGGACAGGCATTCGGACTTGAACAGGCCGAAAAAGCCCTTGGTGCGGCAGAAGGGCTCGTCCTTGCGGACGGGGTCGCCCTCTTTCTTGAGCAGGATTTCGGGCAACTCCTCGGTGGCGATGCCGAGCTTGCCGACCACATTGACCGGCTTGACCTCGCCGGGCAGGTTGGTCCGCGCGACGACGTCGTCGGCGTTGACCGTTTGGCCGACCTCGACGAGCACTTCGCCCTTGAGCGGCAAACGGCGTGTCTGGCGCAGCACGGTATGTTCGGCGACGGTCAGTCCCGGCGTGTAGGCGTAGCCCATCGACAAAACTCTCGAATCGCCCGCAGCTCGGCCGGATGAGTCCCACTCGGGCACCGAGCCGGCGCGAAGCGCATAGGCTAAAGCTGCTGCGGGGACTGTCAAGCGCGCGTGGGGCCGGCGCGCGTTGCTCTCCAGGGCGCCCGGATGGGTTGGCTGAGCCCCGCGAGCGTATATTGCGGGTCGCCCGGCCTATAGATCACTCAGGCGGTGTCGGGCGACCATCGGGCCGGAACGGCGCCGTGGCAGCATGCTGCGATTATCGGATGTTCGGTTCGCCGCCCTCACGTCGGGCTGGGTCCGGGTTGCCGGCTTCGGGGTAGCGTAGTACATTGCACATGTGCAGCGGGCCGTGCCCGCGCACTCCATTTCGCGTCAACGGTCTATTCGGAGGGACGTATGGCAGGTATCACACGAACTTCATGTCGGTGCTGCTGCGCGGATTGAGCGCTTCGAAGCCACGAATGAAAGCTCCTCAGAACCGCTGAAGCGAAGCGCGCGACCGCTGAGCCGTGGGTAATCATGAAACGAGGTTTCGTTCGAAGGGAGTGCGATGATGAACGCACGCAAGAATATTGTGATCAGCTTGGCAGCGTTCTGCATTCTGAACGCGTGTGTGGTCCGCGGTGACGACGTGGGCACCGCCTTTACGTACCAGGGGGAACTGTTGCTGAACGGAGTCCCGGTAATCGGTGACTGTGACTTCCAGTTCAGTCTCTGGGACGATCCGCTCGCCGGCAGCCAGGTAGGCCCGACGTTGACCATGACGGCAACGCTCGGCAACGGACGCTTCACCGTTCGACTGGATTTCGGAGACGACCGCTTCACCGGGCGGCCGCGCTGGCTCGAAATCAAGGTCTGCCACCCGTCACCGTGCACCAACTACACGACCCTCGCGCCGCGCCAGGAGCTGACCCCCGCACCGTATGCGCTGGCGCTGCCGGCGTTACGAACCACGCCGAGCGGCGGCAGCCCCGACAGCGCGAACGTGATCGCCGGGCATCACCAAAACCGCGTACCGAGTTTTATCGGCGGCGCGACTATCTCGGGTGGCGGCGACACCGGCGATCCCAATGAAGCCTTGGCGTCTTTCGCCACCGTAGGTGGAGGAGTTGGCAACACTGCCGGAGGATCAAACGCGACGGTTGGAGGCGGAAGGGAGAATCGGGCGAACGGGATTTCGTCCGCAATCGGTGGCGGTGAGCGCAATAGCGCCGCCCAGTACGCCACGGTAGCCGGCGGCCGAGACAACGCCGCCAGCAGGTTCGATAGCACTGTCGCCGGCGGCATACGTAACACCGCCAGCGGCCCCAACGCGGCCGTCGGCGGAGGCGGCGACAACGTAGCCGGGTCGGGCGCCTACGCCACCGTCCCCGGTGGGTTCGGCAATGAGGCGACCGGAATCTACAGCCTTGCAGCCGGTCGACAGGCTAAGGCTAACCACGCCGGGACCTTCGTGTGGGCCGACAATACGAATGCCGATTTCGCCTCCAGCGGCGCGAACCAGTTTCTGATCCGCGCCGGCGGCGGCGTAGGGATCAACACGAACAGCCCTGGGGCAGCCCTGCACGTCGGCGGCATAGCGGGCGTGGATGGCATCATGTTCCCGGACGGATCTTTACAGACCACCGCCGGCGGCGGCGGTGGCGGCAACACGCTCGACCGGGCCTACGACCAAGGCGGGCCCGGCGCCGGGCGTGTCATTACTGCCGATGGCGGCGCCGTGCACATCGCCGGTCCGGATGGGCTGACGGTCGCGGGGCGCGTGGGTGTCGGAACGACGAATCCATTGGCCAAGCTGCACATCGCCGGAACGCCCGGCGTGGATGGTATTCGGTTCCCCGACGGAACGATGCAGACCAGCGCCGCCACGGCCGGCGCCGGCAACACGCTCGACCAGGCCTATGACCAAGGCGGGCCCGGTGGCGGGCGTACGATCACCGCCGACGCCGGACCCTTGCGCATCGCCGGTCCGGACGGGTTGACGGCGGACGGCACGCTCACGCTGAACGGCACCGTCAACGTCAACACCGACAACATCCGCATCAACGCCGACGGACCCGACGCGGACGATGCGACCGTCTTTTTTCGCAACAACAACAGTCCCACCGGAGAGAGCCTCCGTTTCGATGACTCCGACGACCGATTTGAGTTTAGCGACGCGCTCGCGGTGAGCGGGCCGATTCGCGTCGGCAGCCGGTCGGAGACGCCCACTGCATACAGCCACTTTGGATCGTTCGGCAGTTCACCGACGACCGGCGTCATCAACAGCATCGCGGACGTATTTGTTGAAGACGATCTCGAGGTTGGGGGCGACTCCTTCGTCGGCGCTGACCTGTTCGTGGACGACCGTGTGAGGATCGGCGCGGACGGCAACGACACCGGTTTTGCCGAGTTCACCGGCACCATTTCGCGCAACGTGCTTGTCTCGTATCTCTCGGGTGAAAGAAATAACGGCTGGATGGCTGTCTATGACTCATCCTCCAACAGCCAAGCCGGAATGTACGTCGACGATCCCACGGGTCTCGGTATCGTGTTCGCCGACATCAAGAACTTCCGAATGACGAATCCCGCCGACCCCGATACCGAGATCTGGTACGCCTGTATCGAAGGGCCGGAGGCCGCGGCCTACATTCGCGGGACCGGCCAGCTGGTCGACGGTCGGGCCGTCATTGAATTTCCCGAGCATTTCAAGAACGTTGCCGCCGAGGACGGCATGACGGTCCAGCTCACGGCGCTCTCGACCGAATCCACGGGGCTGGCCGTATCGTCCAAGAAGCTCGCTGGCGTGGTGGTCGAGGAGTTGAATGGAGGCACCGGCACGTATGACTTTGATTATCTCGTCATGGCGGTGCGGGCCGGATACGAGGGCTACCGCGTAATCCGCGATGCCGGCGAAGCTCAGGCTGGGTTCCCATCGGAAGAGCACCCGGACGCGATCGAGACCGAAGAGGAAGACGTCGAACCGATTCCGGCGGCGTCAGCCGGCGCCGCATCGCACGCGTGGGACGAGCAGCGGATCGGCTCCGTCGCCGCGCCGAAGAATGAGATCGACCTGCGGCCGATGGACTTACAGCGCCAAATTGTCGAGCTGCGGGCCGAGAACGCCGACCTTGCCAGTCGGGTTGCCCGGCTGGGAGCGTCGATCGCCGCCCAAAAGGACGCGGAGCTCGAAGTGTTGCGAAACAAGAATGCGGAGATGCAAGCGCGGCTGACGCGCATCGAGGGCATCCTCGCTTCAGCGAATGGAGGTGCTCAATGAATCCCAGTCCCCGTGCCCGAATTCGTGTCGCCGAGGTGTGCTTCACGGCCGCCATCCTGACCCTGGCCCTCAGCCCCGCCGCGCTGGCCGGCAACTTCACCATCGACTGGTGGACCGTCGACAGCGGCGGCGCGATGTCCAGCAGGCGGCACGCATAGGCGGTCACCTCCTGGGGC
>JACZRH010000150.1:0-527 GCA_022574815.1 Planctomycetota bacterium
TCTGCCGAAAGTCAGGACACGGTCGAGGCCGGCCACCCACTCGTCCAGCCGCTCGAAGTGCTCCTCATACCCTCGAAGATAAATGGGATACGCCGATGGAAGTCGGCGCGTGACCGTTTCGATCACCGTGGAGCGGACCGGCAGGTCGCAGCGGGCCAGAGCCTCGCGCATGAGGTCGCCGAGCCGTTCGTCACTCGCGTTCCAGTGTTCATCGCCCACATGACACGGCAATTCGCCGCAGAGCACCGTGCGATCGCCGGGTTCCGTCCGCGCGCCGTAGTTCTTGGGCTCGGAGAGCCGGGAGAGGAGTATCTCGGTCTCGGGGAAATAGTGCGCGTCAAACGCGGTGAACTGCTTCTGCTCGAGCACCAGGTAAATCAGGATCATCGCCCGACTGCGTATTCGGTCGGCCGCGCGCAAGACCGGTTCCGGGGGCGGCGGATCGATCATGCGGGCGAACACCCCGAGCGGCAGCGTCGTCCAGACATGGTCGGCCTCAACGGTTTCGAGCTTCCCGCCGCGCTCGG
>JACZRH010000150.1:537-3329 GCA_022574815.1 Planctomycetota bacterium
CCCAGCTTCGTGGCCGCCGCCGCCAGTTGTCGGGTGATCTGTCCATAGCCCTCGCGCGGGTAGTAGAAGCGGCCCGCGCCGGGCGGCTTCAGGCCCGGCACCGCCGTCAGGATTTTGCGGAACATCTTGCCCAACGAACCGGCGGAAACCCGACGGCGCGCTTGTATGGGTGAGAGGTCCGAGGCGGGTACGCCCCAGATCTTTCGTGCGTAGGGCAAATAGAAGTCGTCACAAATCGTGGCTCCGAGCCCGCGCCGCAGGACCGTCTCGAACGTCTCTTCCGGATTCACGGTCGGCGCGGGCCTCAGCTTGCGCAGCGTATCGGCCAATACGCCGAACGTGAAGGAAAACGGTAGGTGCAGGACTAGATCGAGCGGTTTGAGCGGAAAGTGAATCCAGCGGCCGCGAAGTCGAATACGCCCGTGCCGCGGGCGATCGAGCAGGTCATCGCCGAGCAGGGTCCGCAGGTCATCCAGGATGGCTGGGGCGCAGGCGGGGTGCAGACGGTGACTGCCGTAGTCGACGGGGATGCCGGCCAGCGTAAAGCTCCCGGCGTTGCCGCCAACGTCGGCGGCGCGCTCGAGCACGATCACCGAGGCCTTGTCGTGGGCGCGCAGTTGCCGGGCGGCGCCGACACCGGCGGGGCCTGCACCCAGGATGACAATCCGCGCGCGACTCATGGCGACCAAAGGGCTTTTGGTGGAATGTTGATCGGAACGCCTCTCGTGTGGACGGGCGGTCCGCCGCTCGCGTTCAGCGGCATGGTTTCGCTTCCGCAGCTGCCCATGTGAGCCTGCCAGGCTGTTTCGATCCCGGCAGGACCCGCCCCCACGATTGCCACGCGCGTCTGATTCACCATCGTCCTGCCAGACTGTTGAAGAATACCGCGGCTATGTGCGGCAACGGCTTGAAGCCGATGAAAACAAAGGCTCACAGATCGTTCGACGCCTCATCCACTAAGGCTGTTAAGGCAAGTCCTATTCCGCGATAGCGGCAAATCCGGGTCCCTTCCGAGAGCTTGTCGCATGGAGTTGATAGATCATGAACCGCAATGCTCTAGTCAAAGGGCGTCACCGATCGGACGCGCTGGAGATCATGTCGCGCGCGGTTCGAACGGGTCGGATGGTCGGCCCGCCGGATGGATCCCACGGCAGCGGCGAGGTTCTCTCATAGAGCACCAGTGTTCTGTCTCGACTCGGCGGACTGTGCCACATCGTGTGTTCCAACGTGCGCCAAGTGTCATCAATCGGAACCGCAACTTCGTACTGCTGCACCATCCGAAACTCCTCAGTCGCGACCAAGTCGCCGATGAGCCGCGCCAATGGCTTGTCGCTTTCGGTCAGGGGTCGATCCTTCTTGTATTCGACCAGAATCAACTTCACATTCCATTTCCGCAGTAGCTTTCCCAGTTCTGACACGCTGGGCCACTCGCCGTCCTCGGGTCGCACCACCTGTTCGGCTCTAAGCAATCTGCCCCAGTCATCGGTACCAACTTTCCCATCCAATCGTAGGGCTTCCGATGCCAGGCGAAAATATGCCGCCGCGCGGTTGGGCCAATCAGCCACGAGCGACAAGCAGGAATATTTTCCCAAGAGTCGACTTGCAG
This sequence comes from Planctomycetota bacterium, assembly GCA_022574815.1. Lineage (GTDB taxonomy): Bacteria > Planctomycetota > Phycisphaerae > UBA1845 > Fen-1342 > JACZRH01. The sequence goes on from JACZRH010000150.1 coordinate 2,144, forward strand.
TTTTCGTCGCGTCTTCCAGTTCCGAGGGAAATCGTGGGACGCGAGTCCGCAAACCGGAAACAACTGTACACAGGGCGATGCCCGCGAGGACCAGTGTCGAGAATCGAATTGTCCGCGCGCCGCCCCTCCGGATTCCTCCCGGTAATCTTGCAACACCATATACCGCCAGCAGACACAAGGCGGGTACCCACAGGCAGGCATATCTCATCGCGTGCGGGTAGGGATAAGAGTGGCTCAGGTAGAAGAACCCCGCCCACCCCCAAACCACGGAGAGCCGGGTGAAATCGGTCGCGACGGATAGGAGCAGCCCGACGCCTGCCAAAACGACGAGAGGCCAACCTAGCACATCAGGCAACTTGCTCGGATAGTAGGTCCAAAACCTTCCCACAAACCGCTTGCTGAGGTGTTCAAGATCCGCAATTCCTGCTTGGCTTACCGCGCTCCCGCCGAACTTGACCGTCATCAGTAGGATGCCCACGGCGGCAATGACAATCATTCCGATCGCAACAATTCCGGGGATTGACAGAAAGATACGTATGCGACCTCGCATGAATAAGCTTATTCCAAATACCGGCACGACAAATATTGCGTGCTGCTTAGTCCAGATTGCCAATGACAACGCGACAGCGAACACCATGCTGTATCGCCAAGATACGCCACGCGCCTGCATCACCATCTCAAATGCCCACGCGGACACGACGAGAAAGGCCAGTGTTGGTATCTCCAGGCTGATACTCTGTCCCCAGTAGACCAATAACGGAGTGGCTGTTAGAATAACGCTCCCCAGCGCTGCGTGCGGGAGATCAACAAAGCGTCGCATCCAGGCGAAGCTTGCTACGCTCATCAGCATTGCCATGGCCAGCGTTGCGATCTGGGCCGACACACTGGAAACGCCAAATAAGAGCATGAAAAACGCCTCTATAATCGGAAAAACCGGCGGGTGATATCCGAGGCTCAGCGCAGGAAAGTGAGCGTAATAGTCCGTAGCGAAACTCATCGGATCTGACAAGGCTGCAGGGATATCGAATAGGACATCATGAATGAAAATCCCGTTCATTAGGTGATTACATGCGTCCCCGTACCAGGGTCCACTGGTGGTTAGTCCACGTCCATACAGCACCAGAGTCAAGGCCAACAATCCCACCAGGATCCACCAAACCGTTGATGGTGAATCGGTCATTTGAGC
>JACZRH010000150.1:3339-11307 GCA_022574815.1 Planctomycetota bacterium
GTTATCTCCGCTCATTCTCAACGCTCCGCAGTCCAGAGTACGGGAATGGGGTAAGATCGACAAATGTCGCGGTGGAAGTAAGAGGAATGGCATAGCTGTGGGCAAGCGTTGGGACGCTAAGAACATCCCGACAGCAACGCGGATACGTCGTTGCCGGGTTCTTCGCATCAAACGCGCTGAGACCAGCACCTGGGATTATGCGTCGGAACTGTCGCACGAGATTTGGCGGGAAAACATGCTCCGGTTCCGAGGGAGTTCTGCACGCTCCCTCAGGTCGTAATGGAGGTAGAAGTTCAAGAGAATGCGCGCCCGACACTCGGTCCCGGCTATATTGGTAGGCCGTTCGTGCGGGAAAATGATGTCGGACCAAAGCAATCAGGTTTGGATCCTCGCCGCTCCGGGCGTAGATGATACGAGCGGTCAGATAGGGGTCGTTTGTACCGGAAAGAACATGTCGGGTTGCGCCATCCATTATACGGGCGTCGAAGAAAACGATTGCTTGGCCGCGCGGGATTTGCTCGGCGATCCAACGGATCGGCGCCGTCCACTCCCGAACAAAGTATGCCTGGCGCAGCATCGTCGCGGGGAGCGTTACGGTGACAGCGCCGGCGCAACTTGCGAGCACGAGCGCGCTGATCCACATTGCCGAACCGTGGCGGCCCGGACGACGTCTCCTGGTCCATCGTTTTAGCTCGAGGACGCCGCGAGCACCGAGAATGGCAAGACAGGGGATGAGCTCATACAGGTACCAGCCGAGGATTTTTTCGCTTAGACAATAGAAAGCGAACAGCAGACCACACGTGGCCAAAAGCCAGCCATTCGGGGAGCGCCACGTCCGCGACCACAGCAGGATGGCCAGCGGCGCCAGCGATACCGGCCAACCGAACAAGTAACAGTTCAAGCGAATGATTGCGGTAATCAGATTTGGAAAGGACGTGATGATATCATGACCGGCGCTTGAGAAAACATTCAACCAGCTCATCTCGGGCCCGGCCAGACGACCGCCGTATACGTCCCCCGGCGACATCGACCAACCTCCGGTGACCGCCCGGCAGTAGAGAAGGTACGGCATGAGACCCACCACAGCCGTCACAATCGTGATCAGGAGATGCCGGAAGCGCGCCCGCGCGCGAAGGCACGAGCATAGCATCGTTACGCCGATCGGGAGAGCGCACGCCGCCGCCGTCGGGGGTCTAACGAACCAAAGTAGAGCGATCGACAAACCGAGCGCCGCGGCCCGTGTCGCTGTGACGCGACCGTTCAGTACACGCGAAGCTGCGACGAGAACCAAGGCAACGCACATCGCCCCGGACGTTGCCGCGCTGTAGCTGCCCTGGGTGACAACCATGTAAGGTGAAGTCACCAATAGAAGGGATGCGAGCAAGGCCGTGCGGCTGCCGAACATCTGCCGCGCTGCATAATGTGTCGCAACTACCATAATGCCGCCCTGAATGGCAGGAAGAACCCAAGCGTTTTTCAATAGAAGGCCCAGGGTAAGGAGTACGCAATGTCCCGGCATTTGAAAGGAACTATAGCGCTCGGCATGATCAACCATCCATGGCCACGTAAAAGCGCGGGAAAAGCCTTCCCAGGGAAAGGTAAGCGCAACCTCTCCTCGCAGTAAGAGCGCCGCCTGAAAGAGGTATGCGTGATCGTCTACGCCCGACGCCCCGCCGTCTAGAATGATTCCAAACCACGTCGCTCCCAGGACGGTAGCGGCGCTGGCCGCTCCAATTATCCAACGTCTTGGGGATATCGCCCACAGGAAACGGGAACGCCCCAGTGTGATCGTTCGGCGAAAGTACACGAGGAAAAGCACCGTCACAACCGCGCTCAGCGGGAACTGCCAGGCGACCAAGAACAGTCCACCCAGATCGTGAAGACGCGCATGTCTGTCAGCCACGCTGGTTGCCCGCCCAAGCACCAAGTGTTCCATCACCAGATAGAACACTACATGTCCTGCGGCAAGCAGAAAAAAGGTGATCAGCAACAGAGGGGCGGCCCCGTTGCGGCGCGGAACATCTAGTGCGACGAGTTCTGTCGGCTTCGGCTCTTGCAAGTGCAATTCCTTGTGCGGATTCCTTGATTTCGGAATTCCGTTGAAGACGTACGCTTCGCCGACATGCCCGCAGCTGGAAGTGCCACAGCACGGGCAGAAGCTAAGCTTCGCAAGTCAAACGTGCTTGCCGCAATTACATTTCTGATTCGACGAATTGCCGGATAATGTCGCGCCCTCATTTCACTAGCAAGGGCGTGGGCAGAATGGTCGCCGTCGCCGCCCCCCCCGGCGTCAAGACGCGAGCGCCACCACGCATACATGAACAGCGCCATCGCCACGGCCGTCAGCAGCACCGCAAACTGGCCGCTCGCCGAGGAAACGCCGAAGACGCTCATGAGTAGCGCCTCAATCATCGCAAACAGCGGCAGGTAGTACCCCAGATTGACGGCCGGAAAGTGGCGATAATAGCGGTAGCCGAATTCAAGCGGGTCGGAGAGAGCCGCGCCCGGGTCGCGGGCCGCGTCGTAAACGAAGATCCCGTTGATCAAGTGATGAAACGAGTCGCCGAAGGCACCCCGGCTCTGCGTCCAGCCGTACCCGTACAGCAGAAGCGTAAGTGCGACCAATCCCAGCAGGGGGAGCTGCGCGCTCCGCCGGGCGGGCGCGGGGGCGGCGGCCTTGTCGCCCGACGCGCGCGGGCCGCCCTCCCGCCGGCGACTCGGCTGGCCGGGCGATACCGTTGTATCTTGCGATGTAGTCGGAGAAATCACCGGGACGCTCACGCTCGAATGTAGAGTTCGTACCACATCATGTAATTCATCAGGCCCCACAAGGCGCGGCCGTTATCGCGCCGCCTTTCGAGATGGTCGTCGATCAGGGCCTGCACGGCGGCGGGCTCGAACAGCCCGGTCGCTTCCAGGCGTTCGCGGCCACAGTAGTTCGTCAGCAGGTCCTTCAACTCGGCGCGGAACCACTGGCCGTAAGGCATCTCCAGACCCACCTTTTTCTTGTTGAGAATCTCGGGCGGCAGGTCATCGCGCAGCGCCGCGCGCATCACGTGCTTCTTGCGAAGCCCCGGCAACTTGTGCCGTGCCGGAACCCGCGCCATGAATTCCGTGAGGTCGGGGTCGGTAAACGGCACGCGGGCCTCGAGCGAATGGGCCATGCTCATCCGGTCATTCTTGATCATCAAGTCGTCCGGCAGGAAGACGGACGCGTCGATGTACATCAGGCGGTTCAGGACGTCGCGGGCGCTCGAGCGCCCGAACGCCTCGCGAAAGAAACGGTCGGACGAAGCGGGCGTCAGCTCGTCCAGCATGGCGGGGCTGTACAGCGCGAGTTTCTGGGCCTCGGTCAGTACGATGCGCCACCAGAGGTGCGCTTGCTCGGGCGCGAGATCCTGGCCTCCGAGAAAACGCTTCAGCTTGAATTCGAGGCTCAGCTTGCGGTCCGAAACAGGCAGGGCATGGACCAGCGGCGCGATCAGCCCCCGCCGGATCCAGCGCGGCACGCGCTTGAACCAGTTCGACGCCTTGTAGGCCGTGTAGGTCTCGTACCCGGCCATGACCTCGTCCGCGCCCTCGCCGGACAGGACCACCACGACCTCGTCGCGGGCCAGCTCGCACACGTAGTAGGTTGGAATGGCCGAGCCGTCCGCGTACGGCTCGTCGATGTAGCGCAGGTACTCGGGCAGCAGCGCCCGGACCATGTCGGCCGTGAGGACGACTTCGCGCGAGACGGTCTTGAACTTCTCGTTGACGATGCGCGCGTAGGGCAGCTCGTTGAAGCTGGCCTGCTCGAAGCCGACCGAATAGGTGTGGATCGGCTCGGAATGGTGCCGGCTCATCAGCGCCACGATGGCGCTCGAGTCCATCCCGCCCGAAAGCAACACGCCGATCGGAACGTCGGCGATCAGGCGGCGCTGCACCGCCCGGTCCATCAGCTCCGCCGCCTGCGTGATCGCGTGCGATTCGTCGATCGCGTCGTCCTCCGCCGGGAGGTCCCAGTAGCGCCGCGTCGTGACCCGCCCGTCGCTTTCGATCGTCATGCAATGGGCGGGCGAGACCTCCCCGATCCCCTCGAAAGCGGTCTGCGGGCCGGGTATGTAATTGAACGTCAGAAAGTCGTGCAGCGCTTGTCGCGACGGCCTTCGCCGCACGCGCTCGTCCTCGAGGATCGCCTTGATCTCGGAGCCGAACCGGAAGCATTGCTCGTCCTGCTGAATGAATAGCGGCTTGATGCCGTAGCGGTCGCGGACCAGGTGCAACTGCCGACGGCGGGTATCCCAGATCGCGAACGCGAACATCCCGTTCAGGTGCGGCACCATCTCCAGGCCGAGCTCTTCATAGAGATGGATGAGCACTTCGGTGTCGGTGCGGGACCGGAAGACGTGCCCGCGCTCCACCAGCCGAAAACGCTCCTTCAACTCGCGAAAATTGTAGACTTCGCCGTTGTAGACGATTTGGACGCTCCCGTCCTCGTTGCCCATGGGCTGGCGGCCGGCGCGCGAAAGGTCGATGACCGAAAGCCGCCGGTGGCCTAGCGCGATTTGGTGATTGCGCCACGTCCCGCGGTCGTTGGGCCCGCGGTGGGTGAGCGTGTCGGTCATCCGGTCGATCAAACCGGAGTCCCTTTCGCGCGGCTCGGGAGCCAACTCCAGAATTCCGCAGATGCCGCACACTTGCGCTGCTGTTCCTTGGTGGTTTCCGCCGGATCGAGCACGGCGCTCAGTCGGCCGCGGGCGGTTCGGACTCGGGGGCGTCTTCGGTGAATTCCTTCGTGCTGACCCCGGCGACGGCATTGGTGTTCAGTCGCCCCAGGCGCGTCGCCATCGCGTCTCCGACCATGCCAATCAACAGGATCAACAGGGCGCTGAAAAACATCAGGATCGCGGAGGCCGAGATCATTTTGTCGCCGACGAAAAAATCGCGGAGCATCTTCACGACACCGGCCGCGAACGTGGCGAATACCAGGGGTATGAACACGCGCAACGGGCGGAACAGCATCGCCGCCCGCAGGATCAGGATAGCGAAACTGCCGGCGTCCCAGGGCACGATCTTCGAGCGGCCCTTGCGCTTGCGGTAGTCGATCGGTATGTACGTGACCGCGTACTGGTCGCAGTGCAGCGCCAGCGTGATCGTGGTCGTCCAACTGAACTGGTTGGGCAGAATCGGGAAATACTGCATGACCACGTCTCGGCGAAACACGCGCAGCCCGCTGTTCAGATCGGGGATCCGCGCGGAGGAGATGTAATTCGCCAGCATATTCAGCAACCATTTTGCCGGCCGGCGAACGAGCGGAATGTTGACGTTCTCGCCGGTGCGCGAACCGACGACCATGTCCGCGTCGTCGAGCGCTGCGAGCATTTCGGGCAGACGCCCGGTTGGGTAGGTCCCGTCCGCGTCGGCGATCGCGACGATGTCGTTCTTCGCGACGGGGATGCCGGTCTTGAGCGCGGCCCCGTAGCCGCGATTGCTGCGATGCCGCAGCACGCGCGCCCCGGCGCGGCGCGCCTCTCGGGCGGTCGCGTCGCGCGAGCCGTCGTCGACGACGATGATCTCCGCGTCGATGCCCGCAGCTTGCAGCATGTCGCCGAGTTCCTTTAGTACTCCGGCGATCGCTCCCTCCTCGTTGTACGCCGGAATGATGACGCTCAGCTTTTGCGTCATGAGTTAAACCTCTCTAGGGTCGCGGGCGCGCTGTTTCTTGCGAGTGGTCCGCCGGACGGACCGCCGCCGCCTCGGATTGCGTGGGGTCGACGGTTCTCTCGCGGCAGACCGTCACCGCGCCGTCGCCGAGCGTGCCGGGGAACACCCGAACCACCTCGAAGTCCCGTTCGATGACGTCCCAGATCGCGCGGTGGTAGTTCCGAAGATGAATCGGAAGCGTATAGACCATCCAGGTCCTTTGAGAAGCCGCGCGGACGCGCTCGAGCTGCGCCGGTTCCTGGACGTTGGCCCAATGCGACGCGAAGTACATTTCATAGGCCATGCCTGCCAGCCCGGCGGCCGCCACGGGCTCGTCCTTCGTCCGTGTGCGCTCGACAAACTCGCGTGCTCCGATGAAGTCCTGTTTCGGCAACGCATAACAACGCGGCAGAATAGACGCTGACGCCGGAACCATCAAGCCGGCGAGGATCAGGCCGGTCCGGCGCGCGGCGGCGGCGCTAAGACGGGACCGCAGCGGTCCGATGCGCAGCAACGCCGGCAATATCGCGACGCCGCGAATCACGAACAGGACGGCGAAGCCCATGCAGAAGAAGAAAAGTCGCGGCCAGAAATTGTGCCCGAGCGACGCCATCGTCGCCCCCGCGAGCAATCCTGGCAGGACCATCAGACCCGCCGTTCGCCGGTCGGCGCGGAACAGGCTGACGCACCCCGCCAATGTCACAATTGCCCCGATTGTCACGCCCGTCAGGCCGATCGGCCCGACGTTGAGAAGGCCGCGCACGCTTTCCTGCACGACCCACAGCGGATTGGTCCACGCCGATGGGAGCGACTGCTCGTTCAGCGCGCCCTGGAGAAATTCCGGAAGCGATAGCGCGTAGAGCTGCAACGTCAGCGTTCCGGCCAGCGCGAGCGCCGCCACGGCTGGCAGCAAACCGCCACGCCATTCGCTCTTGGCCCGATCCGTTCGACGACCGAGCAACCCAGGCAGCTCGCAGGCCGCGCACGTCAGAGCGTGAGCAGCCGCTACGAACACCATCGTCATATGCGTCCACGCTCCCAGCGCGATGGCAACGGCGTACGCGACCCACCAGCTCACCCGTCGGCGGGACGAGGCTTCCATCCACAGCCACGTCGCCAGCAGCGTGAAGAACAGCAACCCCATGTAGCCGCGTGCGTTCTGCGAGAACCACACGTGATGATAGGAAACCGTAACCAGCGCACACGCCAGCAATGCCTGCTGCGGCCCCACCACGCGGCGCCCGAGCAGGAAGAGCGCGACAATACTCGCGATTCCGAATACCACCGAAGGCAGCCTCAGCGCCGCGGCGCTTTCGCCGAGCGCCGAGACCGAGAGGAACGCGAGCGCCGAATAGAACATGTGCTGGTTTTGCGACGGAAATGTCGAGATGATCTCTCCCGGCGGCAGCCGCACGATCGTCACCAGGGTTAGGACTTCGTCGAACCACAGGCAACTGTTCAGGCCCCAAAGCCGTAGCACCAGCGCCACGCCCAGCAGGCCGGCCAAGGCCAGGTGTATACGGGCGGACGTCGTTTTACGCGCCGCCAGCTCATTCGGCGGTTGGAGCGCCGCTCGGCGAAGGATCCGGTGCAGACCGCAGGCCGCCAGCACGGCCCCATGGAGAGCAAGCAAGGCGCGAAACAGCGCCGGCCCCCACGAAAGCCGGCCGGTCGCGTCGCCCAGCAGCGCGTTTTCGATTGCGGCGCCCGAGACGAAGCCCGCGGCCGAGATCAATAGGATGCCAATCGTGATGAATACCATCTGTTACCTGCGGGGGCGCCGCTTGGCGCCGCGGCGATGAGCTCTGGATGCTCGTTGAGGAGCGTCTTGGTCAACCAAGCCTGGGGAGATCGCGGCTTACCGGAAGATTGCGGCCAACGGCATTGGGAACGTACCACTCCATCCGCACAAAGTTACATTCCAGCGCAAGACTAGGACCGCTCGCCGCGGCGCAGCCATGTCTCGTACCACGCGATCGTCTCGCGCAACGCATCGTCCGGGTCGAAGCTCGGCTTCCAGTCGAGCATGCGCCGCGCTTTGGAGCAGTCCAGGAACTGCCGCGGAATCTCGTGGCTGCTCTCGTTGAGAATCACGGGCTCGAGCGATGTCGTGCCTCTGAGAGACAGGATTTGTTCGACCAGCGCGAGCACCGATACCGGCGTTTCCGTTCCGAAGTTAAACGCCTCACCGACAAAGCGCTGGTCAGGAAGTTGTTCGGCCAGCAAGAGGTAAGCCTCGACGGCGTCCTTCACGTAGAAGTAGTCGCGGACCAAGGTGCCGTC
>JACZRH010000151.1 GCA_022574815.1 Planctomycetota bacterium
GCGTCGCGGCCTCGCAGTTGGGGTCGTTGCGGAACAGTTGTGCGGCCTTGGCGTTGTAGGCGACGATGGCCCCGTCCGTTTCGCAGGCCACGATGGCCAGACCGGCGCCCTGAAACAGGCTTTCGAGGTAGGAGGCGTCCAACCTCGTGTGTGGAGCGGCGTTTTTAGCCGGGCTGGCGGACATGCTTTAGATCCGGGCTAATGAATATGTACGAATCAAGACGCGGCCCGTCATCCTCTTCGGTTAAGAAAGAGCTGCCAATCAAACCGGCGATGTCGGCGTCGGCGCTCGGAGCGATAACAAGGAACTCGCCCGGTTCCAACGCCACCCGAAAACCTGCCGCCGGAAACGCCCGGCCGCCGTGCTTGGGCGTCTGCCAGAGCCCGTCCTCGGTGCGGACCCAGCGCCAGCCGGGCAGGCGCTGTCGGACCTCGGGGACGATCGTGAGGAAGATCCGCTCCGGTCGTTGCCGATCCAGCGTGTAAATAAGGCGCAGGAAGTTGCGGCTCTTGGGCCAGCTCTCACCGCTGAGTACGCCGTCCGCTTCATACACCCACAGGTTTTGGTCGTGCGGCTCGGCATCGAGTTCGAGGCCGAGCGGGAACCCCGGGGCGATGCGGATGGGCTCGAGACTGCTGACGCGGTGCCCGTCGATCGCGTCCAGAATGGCTTTTACGGCGCCCCACCATTCGCGGCGTCCGATACCTACGCGCAGGCCGTTCTTTCGCAGGCGAAACACGACTTCGCTGCCCAGAGCATCCTCGCGCAGGTGGTTCCAGAGGAGTTCGGTTCGGGGCTGCTCGCTGCGCGGAATGCGCACGTGCAGGATAGAGATCCGCGCGGAGGCGGAGACGATCGCGCCCGGCGGGCCGAGCGCCACCGCCGGCCGCGGGTCGGGCTCGGTGAAGGGCGTGTCGGCATCGAGGATCTGGTCGGTCGGCTCGGGAGCGCTGCCCGGGAAGGAAAACCAGGAGCGCGACGAGCCGTTGCACCCTAGCGCGGCGAGGATGCCGCCGATGCAAACGAATCGCGCTCCGCGCCGGCCGATCCACCATGCACGTTCCGGCGCGCGTACCGGTCGCATGGGAGCTACCTAAATGTTGCCACGGCTATGCGCAGCGCCCCGCGGCGCGGGTGCCGCCGATACAACGCTGCAAAGCGCGCAATTGTAGCATCTTGTAGGCTTGATTACCACTGGGCCTCTTCAAATGCGCCCCCGGGGGCCGCCGGTTTGCGGCTGCGCTCGATTCCTTTGAGGATTGCTTCGGCGAGCGCCATATCGGACGACTGCGTGATTTTGAGGTTGCGCCGGTCGGTCCGCACGATGGTAACGCCGTGCCCGCAGCGCTCGACCACCTCGGCGTCGTCGGTCGGCGTGTAATCCTCGGGCAGATCGGCGTAGGCCTTTGTGAGCAGCTCCTTCTTGAACACCTGCGGGGTCTGGGCCTCGAACAGGTTTTCGCGCGGCACGGTCTGGTCGATGAAGCCCGACTCGGCGACGCGTTTGACCGTCCCGGTCAGGGGCGCCGCGAGGATCGCCGCCCCGCTCTTGGCCGCCTCGGCGAAGACCCGGTCGATCCAGGAGTCGAGGACGCACGGTCGGACGGCGTCGTGGACGCAGACGAGTTCGGCCGCCGGGTCGACCGCGTCGAGCGCGAGGCGAATCGACTCGAAGCGCTCGGCCCCACCTTTGACGAGCTTGATGTCCATGAACATGAGGTTGGCGGCGTACTTATCCTTGACGACGTCATAGTCGTCGGGCGAGACGGCGAGGATCGTCTGGCAGACGTCGTCGCGGTTGATGAACAATTCGATCGAGCGGATGAAGACGGGGCGATTGTCGAGCTTGGCAAAGGGCTTCTTGACGTCGCCGCCGAAGCGCTTGCCGGCGCCCGCCGCCGGTATGATGACCGCCACGCTGGTCATGGTCTAAGTCTCCTAAGTCTGCCGCGCGCTGCGCACTTGTTTCCAACCAATACAATGGATGGGACTCGGCTGAGGGTCAAGCGGCCCGCATGGGCAGGGCGGGCTGAACGCGGTGGGCTGAACACGGTCATTGCGAGTGAAGCGAGGAAGCTTGCCGATTTGCGGCAAGATGATTCGCTTCGCTCAGCACGCGGATCGGCGTTTCATTCTCCAGATCGCAAACTCGGCGGGGTTGGAAGAGCTACATTCTGCGGCCAATCTGTGGTATAAGATGCCCGCTTCGGCGCCGTTCCCGCGGCGGGCTGTGTTGTCCGGGGGGCTAAGGATCAAGGCGATGAGTGGCTTTCCGAGCCGATTTGCGATGCTGGTCCTGTTTTTCACGGCCGCCGCTTTGTTCGCGGCGGGCTGCATGGATGGGAAGGCGGGCTGGGGCCGCAAGGAAGCGCTGCCGCCGGAGCCGCCGCCTAAGCCGCTGCAATCTCCGGTGCCCGCGCTGGTCGACACGATCGGCGCGCACGCGCTGCTGGGGAGCATGGAGCGGCAGCGCGTACACGGATTCGGTCTGGTGGTTGGGCTGGGCGAGGATGGCAGCAGCAACTGCCCCACGACGATTCGCGAGTACCTGATCGACTACCTCTCGAAGCAGCGCGACGCTCGTGGTCCGCGAAGGAACCGGCAGCGCGTCTCGCCGGCGCGGCTCATCGACTCGAGTAACACCGCGGTGGTGGAGGTGGTGGGGCTCGTCCCGCCCGGGGCGCGCAAGGGCATGCGTCTGGATGTCAGCGTCGAGGCGATTCCCGGGTCGGAAACGCGTTCGCTGGAGCGCGGGCTGCTACTGCCGTGCGAGCTGCGCGTGTTCGATCCGTCTGCGGTCGGCAAGGGTATGGTCACGGGCAAAATCGTGGCCCGCGCCTTCGGGCCGGTGTTCACAAACCCCTTCGCGTCCGACGCCGACGTGCGGCGCGGCTTTGTGCTCGGCGGAGGCTACACAACCGAAGAGCGCACGATCCGATTGGTCCTCAACGAGCCGTCCTTTCCGCGCGCCCGGCGGATGGAACGGCGCATCAACGAGCGTTTCGGGCACTCACCGAAAGTCGCCGAGGCGGGCAGCATGGCGTTCGTGATTCTGCACACGCCGACTCAATTCGCCGAGCGGCCCGAGCGTTTCACCGAGATCGTCACTCATTTGTACATGCAGGGTCACCCGGCCTATTACGAGGATCGACTAAACACGCTGAACAAGATGATCGCGGAGCCGCGGGCCGCGTACGAGCACATCGCGCTGGCGTACGAGGGCATCGGTCGGGTCGCGATTCCGCGAATGCAGTCGCTGTATTTGCACGACAACATATCGGTCAGCTTCTACGTGGCCCGCTCCGGCCTGCGGATGCGCGACGTCACCGCGCTGCCGGTCATGACGCAGATCGCGCTGGCCGAGGAGCACCTGCACCGGTTTCAGGCAATTCGGGAGCTGGGTGCGTCCGATTTCCCACAGGCCGGCCTGCAACTCGCGCCGCTGCTCGACAGCGAGGATGTTGAGGTGCGCATCGCCGCGTACGAAGCCCTGCGCGAACACTCCCATCCGGCGATCCGGACGCGGCTGTTTCCGTTCGCGCTCGACGGTCGCCACACGAGCTTCGTGCTCGACGTGGTCGATTCGCTCGGCGAGCCGATGATCTACGTGCGTCTGACGCGCACGCCGCGACTCGTGATTTTCGGGGCCCGCGTGCCGGTCCGGATCCCGATGTTCTACACGCACCCCCAGCAGTGGGTGACGCTGAACGCCGTGGACGACGCCCGCGACATAACGTTGTACGGGCGCTCGCGCACCGGCGCGTGGCTCAGCGAGAAGATCAGCGCGCCGCCGCGGTTGGTCGATGTGATCACGTCGCTGGCCGAGCTACCGGTGGAGGACGACGAGGGTCGCTTGCGCGGGCTGGGCTTGGGCTACGCGCAGGTGATTCAGGTGCTCAAGTCGCTGTGTCTGGACGGCGACGGTACGATTCCGGCCCGGCTGGTGATGGAGACGCGCAGCCTGACCGACCTGCTGGGCCCGGCTCCGCGGCGTGAGCGTCCGGAGACTGACGCCTCTCCGTCCGATGGGCCGGTTCTGTCCGAGCGTCGCGATGCTTCGCCGGCCGGCGCGCCCAGCGGTGCGCCGGAACGCCCGGATGGGTAAGCCCAATTTGAGACGGGGGGCGCGCTCTGCGCGTGATCAAACCAGCAAGAACGCCAAGGGCACCAAGAACTGGTGTCCTTGGTGTTCTTGGTGGTTTCCTTCAAGACACGATTTGGAGAAGGCAGTGGTTGCAGGCTGACCGAAGGCGACGTTGGGCCAGTCCTTTGTGTCGCAATCGATCGAAAGCGCCGGCCGAGCGCGCTACTTTTCGAAAGGCTTGCGCCAATCGGGGCCGAAGAGTTGGTCGAGCACTTGGTTGGCGGAGGCAGGGGCGTTCGGGTCGTTTTGCAGCCAATCGTAGGCTGCGTGCAGACCGCGTTCGTCGCGGCAAAGCGCGAGGACTAACCCGGCCGCCCAACGCACCTGCGGAAACGGATCGTCGACTGCCCCAACTACCCAATCCGCGGCGTCGATCCTAGGCCACCAGGCCGGCTGCTGTTCCTGTTCGTATATCGGAAACCAGCCGTCCAGCCGGTCGAGACGCGCCTGGATTGCCGGATCAGGACTTTCTAACAAAGGGGGCTCAAGCGAACGACGAAAGCGTTTGTCGGGATGCACCATTGACGCGAGGTGCCACCGCAGATACTCGGGCTCGCGCTGGAGCACTCGGACTTGTGATTCCAGCGATAACGTGTCCACGCGGGCCAACAGCATCCCGCTTAGCCCCACGATAGGTTGGACATGGGCCCATCGCTGTTCGTCGCTCGCCGAAACAAACCAGTCGTTGAAAAGCTCATTCACGTTTTCCCATGACTCAATACCACGCATCCACCGCAGCAGCATAATTTCGAGCGCACTGTCGACGACGAGCGAATTGTCAGACTTGAGCAGCCCCTTCAGATAGCGGGCTTCGGCGCCAGAATCCTGCTCTTCGGCGATTACCAGTAGTCCCCCGGCGCGTCTTAGTTGGCGCTCAGGCGGGGGGCGCGACCGGATCCAATGCAGTTCCGGTTCGACGCACGGTCAGAGACATACCCGGATTGTACGGGGAACGAAGGCGGGCTCAAGTGCTGGCGCTTTTGCGCATACCAGGACCGACGAGGCGCCGGCCGCACCTTCGACGTGGCGCGCTGCGGGTGGTCCGCGAGGGCGGGGCGTACGCATTAGAGCCGCGACTCGCCGGTGGCGCTTTGCAGGCGGATCGTCTTGCGGGTCAGGTCGTGATAGGCGCGGATGTAGCGCACCGTCCGCGAGCGGGCTCGGATGATCATCGTGTGCGTCGACGCGATGTGCCCCACGACCGACACGCCGCGCAGCATCGCGTTGTCCGTCACCCCCGTGGCGACGAACACGACGCCGTCGCCATGGGCCATGTCGCGCGAGGTGTAGGTCTTGCGGAGTTGGTCCCCGAAGCCCTGGTCTTCGAGGAACTTTTTCTCCTCCTTGTCGCGCGGCCACATGCGCGCGAGGATTTCGCCGCCGAGGCTCCTGATGGCGGCGGCGGCGAGAACGGCCTCGGGTGAGCCGCCGATGCCGATGTAGACGTCGACGCCGCTGTCGGGCAGCGAAGGGGCGATGGCGCCGGCGATGTCGCCGTCGCCGATCAGCCGGATCGCCGCGCCGGTCTGGCGCACGCTCGTGATCAGGTTTTCGTGCCGCGGCCGGTCGAGCACGCAGACCACGAGGTCGCGGACGCGTTTGCCGAGCTTGAGTGCGATCAGTTCGAGGTTCTGCTCGATGGGGGCCCCGAGCCGGATCGTGCCGGTGCCCTCCTTGACCTTGGGCCCGACCGCGATCTTCTCCATGTAATAGGACGGGACGGCTGCCAAAGCGCGGTCCTCGGGCGATTTGGCTTGGGCCGCGGCGATGACGGACAGCGCGCCGGGCAGCCCCTTGGAGGTGAGCGTCGTGCCGTCGATCGGGTCGAGCGCGATGCTGACCGGCGTCGAATCTTCCTTCCAGGTGCCGAGCTTTTCACCCACGAAGATACCGGGCGCCTCGTCCTTGATGCCCTCGCCGATCGTGCAGGTCCCGCACATGTCGACCATGTTGAGCATGCCGCGGATGGCGTCCGTGGCGGCGGCGTCGGCGCCGATCTTGTCGCCTTTACCGATCCAGCGGAAGACGTTCAGCACCGCCGCCTCGCTGGCCCGCGCCAGGTCCATGCCGATCAAGCGTTCCGGTTCGTCCTCTTCTCCGTAGGTGAACGCGACGTCGTCTGACATGGCTGATTTCCACTGATTGGCCGTCTCGTGCCCGGCGACCTCGCCGGGATTCGGACCCGGAAGTTGTATTCGAGACGGAGCCGGGTGTCTAGCGAATCGGGCGCGAACGCGCCGGGGTGGGTGGGTTTGCCATTCCCAGGCGCGACCTTTGGAGATTCGAGATTGATGCGTTCTAATGCACAAAAGCCGCGTCGCCGAAAGGCGTCGTGCGCGGAAGGGCGCGAGTGCTCCTCCGCTTGGGAAGCCCGGTTTGGGAGATGGCCATGCGTGTTGCTCAGGTCCGTTGGCTCTGTGTTGTCCCGGTCCTTGTGATGCTCCTTGTCGGCGAACGCATCCATGCGGCGGTCGCCCCCTCGTCGTCGCAGGCGCGAGCAGCGATCCAGCTCGAGACGCACGGCTCGAGCGGCGATGCGTGGGCGTTGTTCGGCGAATCCGTCTTCCATTCCACGGGCCGGACGATTGGCGGGGAGCGCCTGATTGAAGTGCCGGGCACGAGGACCGTGCTCGCGCTGTGGGACGAAGAATCGCCGGAGCAGGGTCTGACGCACCAGTACGCAATCAATCTGAACGGCCGCGGGTTTCAGCGCCCCCGGCGCGCCGCGCATGAAATCCTGCTGCGCTACGACGCATTCGACCCACTGTCGCGCGCCCCGCGTGTGCCCGACGGGCTCGCGGCAGATACCTCTGGCGAGGCCGTGTACATCGTGCAGTTCGATACGCAGCCGCTCGACGACTTTCGCCGCGATATCGAGCGGCTCGGCGGGACGGTCCTCGGCTTTCTCGCGAACCAGGCGTTTCTCGTCCGAATGGAACGAGCGACGCGCGACGCCCTCGCGCTGCTGCCCTACGTGCGGTGGATCGGGCCGCATCATCCGGCGTATCGGTTGGAGGAGGGAATCCTTGAGGAGCTGGGCCGCCCGAATGCCGATTTCCCGGCACGGCGATACAACATCCTTCTCTTCGAACACGGCGTCGGGCCGCAGCGCGCGGTGACTGAGCGGATTCTCGCGTCGGGCGGGGCCGTTCACCGGCGATCGCCGCGGGGGCTGCTCATGGAAGCGACGTTGACCGCCGCGCAGCTTCGCGCGATCGCGGGCATGAACGAGGTCGCGTTTATCGATCGCTGGGGGCCGGTCGGGATCGATCTCGACATCGCCCGCGAGATCAGCGGCGCCAACTTCATCGAGCAGTTGCTAGGCTTTGTCGGGCAAGGCGTTCGCGGCGAGGTGCTGGACATCGGCTTTCTGGAGGGGCATTGCGATTTCAATCGCAATCCCATCCTGCACACGCCCAACAACAACTCTCCCTCGCACGGAACCGCGATCATGGGGATCGTTTTCGGCGATGGGACGTGCAACTCCGCCGCGCGCGGGCTCATGCCGGCCGGCCAGCCGATCTTCGCCGCCTGGTCGCAGATTCCTGATCGGTTCGCCCACACGGCGGAGCTGATCGACCCGAACGGGCCGTATCGAGCCGTGTTTCAGACCAGCAGCCTCGGCTCGCCGCGGACCAGGCAATACACGACTATCTCGGCGATGATCGATGACATCCTGTTTCACAACGACCTGCTGGTCATCCAGACGATGTCGAATTCCGGCAACCCCAACTCCCGGCCGGAGGCGTGGGCCAAGAATATCGTCAGCGTCGGCGGAGTCCGGCATAACAACACGCTCACCAAAACGGACGACTGCTGGTGCGGCTCTGCCAGTACCGGACCGGCGGCCGACGGGCGCATCAAACCGGACTTCACGCACTTTTACGACAACATTCTCGCGCCGGCCGGCAACTGCGCGACGTGCTACGGGCAGTTCGGCGGCAGCAGCGGCGCAACGGCGATCGTCGCCGGCGTTTTCGGCCTGTTTCACCAGTTGTGGCACGAAGGTGTTTTCCGCGGCCAAGGGCGCGGCGCGACCGTCTTCGACAGCCGGCCGCACGCGACCACCGCCAAGGCCTTCGTGATCAACACGGCGGCGCAATACCCCTTCAGCGGGCCGGGCCACGACCTGTCGCGCTTCCGCCAGGGCTGGGGCATGCCGGACCTGCGCAACATGTACGACGCGCGAAACAGCCTCTTCATCGTGGATGAGACCGAGGTACTGAGGAACCTGCAGAGTGTGCGCTATGAAGTCGTAGTCGCGCTCGATGAGCCGGCCCTGCGGGCCACGCTCGTCTTTCGCGACCCGCCCGGCAACCCCGGTTCGGCCCAACACCGCATCAACGACCTGACGCTCAGGCTCGATTCGCCCAACGGGCGCACGTTCTGGGGAAACAACGGCCTGCTCGACGGCAATTGGTCCACTCCCGGTGGGTCGCCGAACACGATCGACACCGTCGAAAACGTCTTTGTTCAAAACCCCGCGGCGGGCACCTGGGTGATCGAGGTCATCGCCGACGAGATCAACGAGGACGCATTCCTCGAAACGCCCGAGATCGATGCGGTCTTCGCGCTGGTCGTTAGCGGCCTCGACGCCGGTACACCCGGCGACCTGAACTGCGACGGGGCAGTCAACGGCGGCGACATCGACCCGTTCTTCCTCGCGCTCGGCGACCCGGCCGGCTATGCCGCCGCATTTCCCGACTGCGAAATCCTGCTAGGCGACATGAATGGCGACGGGTCGCTGAACGGCGCCGACATCGACCCATTTTTTGCCTGTCTGGGAGGCGGCGTGTGCCCCTGAGCGGCGGAGGCGCCTGGTCGTTCACGCCTCGGCGACGTCGGATTCCGGCTCGATCGGCGGCACGGTCGTGAGGGCCTCGATCATGTCCTGCTGGTACTCGCGGATTTCGTGCGGATAGAGGGCGGACGCGACGACCACCAAGTCGCCGAGCGCCAGTTCGACGTTGCGGTCGAAACTCTGATCGCGCGTACGCTCGATGCTCGGCAGCTTGGTGTTTCGCATCCAGGGGTAGCCGAGCACGAAGCGTTGCGTGTCCGGGTCCTGTCGCGAGAGCCAGAGCACTGCCTGGCGGATGACGTCGATGCGGTTCTTCGCGTGGGCCGTCGAGCGGATTCGATCGAGGGCTTCGATCACGTCTCGGGGCAGCGGGACGTACTGTACCGGTTGCATAGCGTGCTCCTCGCACGCGACTGTCAAGCGGTGCTCCCGTGAGTTCCGTCTCGTAATGGGCACGGGGTCGAACGGCCGCGACGTTCGACCCCACCGTAGAGTGCATGTGTCCTGACTATGTCCGGTATTTTACCTGGCACGGACTCGCGTTCAAGAAGTATCTTTGGGCCGCTTCGCTTTTCGCCCGCCGAACGCGCGGAAATTGCGCCGAACGTGAGGCCCAATCAGGATCTGCGCGGAATCATCGCTCCGCGAGCACGGAGGAGCGCACGGTCACGTCGGATTGCACTTTGGATGTCGTGTCTGCTACGGTAGACTGGTGCGCCTGAACGCGTCGCCGACGCCGCGCCGGCGATGGACTCGCCGCAATCACGTGTTAGGAGAGGGACCATGAAACTGCGAAATCCGAACACACTCGTCGCCACACTGATCGTGCTCGGCCTCGGCGGTTCCGCCGCGGCGTTCGGCCAGAAGATGTACTGGAACAGCAACGGAAACGGCCTCGACGAGATCCAGCGGGCTGACCTGAACGGCGCCAACGTCGAGATCATCGTGCCCGGCTTGAACGCCCCCCAGGGCATCGCCATCGACGACCGCGCCCGCCAGGTCTATTGGACCGGCGGCGGCCTGATCGAACGCTCAGACTTGGACGGAGCGAACGTCCAAACCGTGCTGAGCGGCCTGACGCTGCCGCGCGGGATCGCGCTCGACCTGGACAACCGGAAAATGTACTGGGCCGACACAATCGACGGCATCCTGCGGGCCGACATGAACGGGGCCAACGTGCAGGTGATCGTCGGCGGCTTGCAGGCGCCCACCGGCGTGGCGCTCGACCCGGGCGCCGACAAGGTCTACTGGTCGGACCTCAACGCCGACCTGATCCAGCGGGCCGATCTGAACGGGGCTAACGTCGAGACCGTGCTGGCCGTCAACGCCAACGGGATCGCCCTCGACCTCGGGGCCGGCATGATCTACTGGACGGTCGGCTCCACGATTCAGCGGGCCGATCTGAACGGTCAAAACATTGAGACCCTCGTGCGCGGACTCACCTGGGCCCGCGGCCTCGCGCTGGACATCCGCGCTGGGCACATGGTTTGGGTCGACATCATCGAGAACACGATCCAGCGGGCCGATCTGAACGGCGCCAACGTCACGCCCCTCGTGAGCGGCCTCGATGCCCCGCTCGGCATCGCGCTGCACCTAAGCGGCCTGAAAGGCGACATGAACTGCGACAACACGGTCAACGGAGCCGACATCGACCCCTTCTTCCTCGCACTCGGCGACCCGGCCGCCTACCTGTTGCAATTCCCCAACTGCGACGTCCTCAACGGCGACATGAACGGCGACAACACGCTCAACGGCGCCGACATCGACCCGTTCTTCGATTGCCTCGGCACCGGGAATTGCCCGTGAACCTCGGACCGCCGGGTCCGGTCCTGGTAGTCCTGGTAGGGTGCGTCCCGGACGCACCTTTTTCTTTGCTCAAACCGTCACGGGCAGCTATCTCCCCTGCACACTGCCCGAATATCGCCGCCCCATTGCCCCCGGCGCGACCTTCTTCTTCACGGTCGTGACGGATTTCCGCCGACCGATCTTGCCCGGCCCGGCAGTGTTGGGTTTCCTGCGGACCGCCATTCGCGAAGAGCTCACCCACCATCCCTTCGAGATCGACGCCATCGTCATTCTCCCGGACCATTTGCATTGCCTCTGGACCTTGCCGCCGGACGACACGCGCTACTCGATGCGCTGGTCCGCGATCAAGGGGCGCTTCACGGACCTGTTCCTTGCCGGCGGCGGCACCGAGACGCCGCGCAGCGCGTCACGCCGCAAGCGCGGCGCGCGCGGCGTGTGGCAACGCCGCTTCTGGGACCAC
>JACZRH010000152.1 GCA_022574815.1 Planctomycetota bacterium
CTCGTAATCGGTTCCCTTGACGGCCGCGAGCTGGTCGAGAGTCTCGATTCGCCGGGTGGCCGCCGACTCGCCTTGAACGTTCAGCGTCAGCGTCACGCTCCAGTCGGCCTCCCGCTCGTACTTGAACTCGTACACGCGGAGAATTCGGTTCAAAGCCCTGGCTCGGTCCTGAATCTCCTGCTTGATGTCGGCAATCGCCACCTGCACTTGATCGTCGGTAGGCGGGATTACGTATCAGTTGTAGTCGTCGCCCGTGATGGCCGCGAGTTCATCGAGCGTTTCGACACTTCGGGGCGGAAGCCCGGCACCGTTCACGATAAGTGTCAGCGTGGGCGCCCCATCGTCCTCCCGTGCCTGCGCCAAGCGGAATTCGAGCGGGTTTCGACCCAATTCGATGCCCTTGGCGTGGATTTCCCCTTCGATCCGCTCGATCGCCGCCTGCATTTGCTCGGGGGTGGGAAACCTGGGCCAGAAATACCACGTCGTGCTGCCGATTATTCCGAGCAGCGCGACCGCCGCGAGGACCGGCACCGCCTTGCTCTTCTTGACCGGCAGTGCGTCGTGCTTCTGTTGCAGCGCATCGGCGGCGGCGCGCTGCTCCTTGGTGATCAGCGGGTCGGCCGCGATAGCGGCGATTCGCTTACCCAGGGCGGCGTCGCGGAACTGACACGCGGCCAGCGCGGCCTCGAGCGTCTTCAGCTCGGCGGTAACCTTTTCGCGCGCCTCCGTAATCTTGGCCTTGCACTTGGCGCGCAGCGTCTTGAGCCGCTTGACGGCCGGCTCGGGGATGGACTTGTCCTTGAGCAGTGCTATCAGCTTGTGCGAGACTTCCGGGACCTTGCCCGCCGCGAAGGATTGCTCTAGCTGCTCGACGGTGGGCATGTGCTTGGCGAGGGCTTCGGCCCGCGCGGCCAAGTCCTTGTGGCGCTTTGCGAACGCCGCGTCCGCGCTTACGTCTTTGGCGATTCGCTCGAGCGCGGTGCGGGCCGCCTTCCAATCCAGTTCGTCGAGCTTTTGCTCGGTGGTCTGCAAGGCGTTTTCGATGCGCTCCGCCGCCGCTCGTCGCCGCTGCTCCTCGATCTCCTCCGCTCGGGCGCGGATGGCCGCCACGCGACTGTCCGCCCAGGCCGGCAGGTCGCCGGGCAGCTCGTCGAGCAGCGACAGCACGCGGGCCGAGTCCGCCCCGTCGCCGTTGAGCGCCGCCTCGGCTGCCTTGACCGTTTCGAGAATCGGAAGCTGCGCGGCGATGGTCGAACGCAACTCCGCGACGCGTGACCGCATCGCATCGGGCAAGTGCTGCGAGCGCTCGAGCGTGCCGAGGACGGTGTCGGCGTGCTCGAGCTTCCCCTCGGCTTCGGCCGCGATGACTTCATCGATCTGCCGCTCGAGCCGCAAGCGTTCGCGCTCCACCACGTCGTCGCGCGCGGTTTTGATCTCGGCACGCAGTGCCGCCGATCGCTCGGCGACGACCTTCGGCAGGCCCTCGGTTGAGGCCCCGTCCAGTGCCGCATCGGCCTCGCCGAACCGGTCTTCCCCCAGGTGTCGCTGGGCCGTGTCGAGAGCGGCGAGAGCCTGCTGAAGCGTTTCGTAGGACTCATGCAGATTCGACGCCCGTGTGATGATCTCCGACGAGAGCCCTTCGGTCTGAAGGACCGCGTCGACCAGCTCGCGGCACTCCGCGGCGCTGCCCGCCTCGTAGCTGAGCTCGGCCTTGTCCAGCATCGCGCCGGCGTTTTCGAGAATCGCCGCCTGCTGCTCGCGGACCTTCTGCTCACAGCGGCCCGTCAGTGCGGCCAGTTCCTCCAACAGTACCAGCGGCAACGGCTCGATCGCCGCGGCCTGACGCGATTCTTGCAGGGCCGCTGCCGCGTCGTCCGCTTCGAGCAGGCGCTCGCCATTGCGTTTGTGCTCGACCGCCGTGCGGAGCTTGTCATACAATTCCACCAGCTCGCCGCGCCGCGTGGTGATGTTCGGGTCGGCGAAGTCCTGCGGAACGCTTCCGAGACAGTCTTCCATCGCCGCCAGGTCGGCCCGCTCCCACGCGGCCTGCGTGTCGTCCAGCGCATGCGTGAACTCGGCGACACGGTCCCCCGTTTCGATAACGTCCTTGAGCAGCAGCCGCGCCTGCGCGGCGACGCTCTCCGGCAGGGCCTCGTCCGCGAGCAGGGCCTCGAGCCGCTTGCGGGCCTCGGCGTAGCGGCCTTCGCGGTATTCGACGATCGCCTCGTTTAACGCCGCGAGCTGTTCCTTGCCGCGCTTCTCGGTCGCCTCGATCTCGAGCAGGCGCTTGTTGGCCTGTTCGACGAGTGCCGACGGCATCGCCGGGTCCTTCAGGACAGCCTCGAAGTTCTCGCGGGCCTCCTTGAATTCGCCTTTGGCCAGCGCTTCGCGACCCGACTCCAGGTACTGATTGGCCAGTTCCCCGGCCCCCTTTTGGACGAACTCCTCGTGCTCGTCGCACTCGCGGAGCAGGCGGTCCACCTCGCGCATGAGTGTGTCGTCGGCCTGCTCGTCCGCGGCCACTTCCTTCGCGATCGCGCGAGCCCGCTCCAGATCCTGATCGTCGAGCGCCGCCTGCCCGTCTTCGAGCCGGCGCTTCAGGGCGTTGCGGTGGACGATGACTTCCTTTTCGGCCTCGAGCCGTTTCGCCCAGGCCGAGAGACGCTCGCGCCAGATGTCGGACAACGCCTCGTTGTCGACCCACGCCGAGACCCCTTCGAGCGCCGCGTCCGCCTGCCCGTTTTCGAGGCACTCCACGGCCCCGGCGATCGCCGCCGACGCCTCTTCCCAAGCCGGTTGTAGATGCGGCTTGACCTGCTCTTCGGCCTCGGCCGGCGAGGAGCAGCGGTCACTTGCCTCGGGCCCGGCGCACATCCGCCGCACGAGCTCCGCCCAGGCCAGGACCGGCTTGTCCGCCGACCCCGCGACGCCTTTGGACTCGCGCTCGAAGATCTTCTCCCAATCGCTGCGCTCGTCATCCAACGCATACGGCTCGAGGTGGAAATAGAACAAGAGGGTCGGATCGGAGAGTGCCGCGCCGTAGGGGTGCGTCCCGCTCGCCAGCAGAAACAGCAGCACACCGAGGGCGAACTGGTCGGACTTGAAGTTCAGGCGGACCCGCCCTTCGAGCAGTTCGTGGGCGAAATACGGCGCGATCCAGCCGTAGTCGCGCGATTCATCCTCGTTCAGCAATCCCCAGCAGCCCGAGAGCCCCACGCCGCCGGACTCGTTCGCGGCCGTATCGCAGGCGAGGTAGCGGCGATTGTCGAGCCCGCAAACCGACTCGAATGCCGGTGCGATCCCGAAATCGCCGAGCTTGACTCGCCCGGTCTGGTCGAGATACAGCGCCCCCGGCTGGATTCCGCCATGGGGCGCCTTGTCGGCTGCGAAGCCGCACAACGCCCGCACCAGCGACGCCGTCAGCCACCACAGCGTATCGATGCCGGGCCGGTCGTCAGACGATTCGATGATCTCGGGGTCCGCCACGGCGGCGGGCTCATGGGTGATGAGGATGCGATCCTGCTCGACCTGTACTTCGGTCTGCACCCGCAGAATGGCGTCGCACTTTTGGGCACTTTCGGCTTGTTTCTGAACGGCGGACTTGATGCGTTTAATGAAGCGCTCGCGCTCTTCAGCCCCGAGCTCGGAGGGGATCAGGACGGCGCGTTGTTCGGCCGATCGGGTTGCGAATGGCTGGAAAGGCAAGATCTCTCCAGTTACGGCGCCGGACCCAACATGAGCTCCCGTCTATGCCGCCTGTCGTTCCGCGGCAGATCCTGAAACACGCAATTCTCGACGCGGTTACGGCGCTGTCAAATCAGCGACGCGTCGAGCAACCGCCGCGGTCCGCAGCCGAAACGCCAGCGCTGCCAGTGCGGCCGCGGCGCACGCGCATCCACCGCCCAAGCTGGCGTACGTGCCCGGGACGGCCATGCCCAAGAGTAGCGTGACCGGGATGACGCCGCCCAAAAAGGCAGTGTACACCGGGGCCACGAAGACCGGTTCGCGCCCCGGGATACGGACGGCCAAGACGAGTGCCGTGAAACCGAGCAGCGACGCCGCCGGCAATGGGGCGACGACTTCCTTCAAAACCCACGCCAAGGGCACGGTCGCGGCGACGATCGCCAAGCAACTCGCAAAGGCGCTGCGGCGATCCTGATGGTCGACCGCGTCGCGGGCCAAGCGCAACGACAGCAGGATCAGCAACGCTGTCGCCGACAGAGACGACATTCGGATCAACCCGGCCCCATCGTAATTCAGGCACGCGCCCGCGACCAGTGCTGCGGCGGCGGCGGCAACGCGCCCCAAACGCCGAACCGTTGGAATCAACCGCCCCGCCGTCGTCCAGGCCCGGCCTTGCCAAAGCTGCTGCTCCCAGAACCTGCCCAACCAAAGGAAATAGCAGCCGCAAAGGGCCAAGCCCGAAAGGGCCCCGGTCCCGTCCGAGGCAAGCCAATGCCCCGCCGTCACCAGGGAGATTCCAAGCAGAATGAGCCCGGTTTCGGATACGACCCGGCTCGACGATGCGTGCCCGATCCCGAGGCACGTCAGGCAAGCCGCCAGCGCCGACACCGCTGCCGTCGCGGAATCGGCGAATAGACACGCCACCACTCCCACGCAAACGGATATCACAACGAGCAAACGGAAGAGGACGTCGCTCTCGGGTCGGTGCTCGGCCAGTCGCTGCGGGTCGTGCAGCCAACGGCGGACTCGACGCCGCCAATTCCAGAGCACGACGCCGAGAAACACGGCCAGACTGCCGAATCCCGCCGACGTCAACGACGCCGGAATCGCGCTCCGCTTTGATTCGATCGGCACGGTCGGGAGCCAGATTGACACACCCCCGGCGAGCAACGCGATTCCGGCGTAGCTGCGCCACGAGAGGCCCGGCCGCCCCGTTTCGATCGGCACCAAATCCGCTGGTCGTCCGCCGGAACCGGTTAAGGACTTGGTGCCATTGCGGTTTCGAGACCCGCCGGGCCGACCGGTCAAAAACAAGACGGCGGCCAGAGCCATCAGATCGGCCATCGCGGAATAACGGCCCAATGTCGTCGCCTCCCGCGGCAGCGAGAGCGCAACGGCCACTGCGGCGAGGCCGCAGACCGTCGCGGCAAACTCAAAGACCCCGCTGCGGCTATCGACTCCGGCGAATCCGCCGCCGGCCGAATCGAAAGGGGCCTGCGGAACGCTGCGATCGAAGGCGAGACTGCCCCCGGATTGCGCCGCCGATTGCCTGGCGCGGCTCGCAAAGAACCATACAACACATAGCACGGTGGCGGTATGCCCGATCACGATCCGCCGCGCGCCCCCCTCCAAGTCCGCAATCATGGTCAAAACCGCGGCCCCACTGATGGCGGCCACGAAGAGCCCCGCGCTCAGGCCGGCCGGTCGCCGGCGGCGCACCAGCCAGGAGACCAGGAGCGAGAGGCCGGCCGCGGCGGCGACGCCGATCAGATTCACGTCCGAAGCCGGGCCTTCGGCCACCACCTTGATTGCATTTTGAAGCTGCACGCGCTCGCGCTCCAATCGTCCGCTTTTGGGCTGCCTTTTCCAAGAGCGGCATGATATAACCAACTGCGCGGCCGTGCGTTGCGGTTTGCGCCCGTTCCCTCGATTCGCGGAGCGACCGTGCCAACCCACGGGAATGTCGACAACGAAGCCCTGCGGCGGCTCATGCGGCGCGTGTGGCGCGACGACGTCGCGCCGCTGCTGCGCGACAAACGCGCCGCACAGCGGCGAAAGACCGCCCGTTTCGGCGGAAAGCTCGCCGTCGCGACCGGGCTGTTGGTAGACGGAGCGCTGCGGCTCAAGGGTAAGCCTTTTACCCGATTCATGACCGTCGTGGGCACCAGCTTCGGCGCTATGCTGCCCGACGTCTGGGATTGGAAGTGGTTAAGCGCCGCGGCGGACGATGAGGAGCGCGAGCTGGTCGCCAAACAGGTCAGGAAACGCGCGGCCCAACTACCGGAGGCCGGCGCGCTCGAACTCTTCGGACTCGACGCCGGCGCCTCGCGCGACGATTTGAAGAAACGGTGGCGGCGGGTACTCAAGCGCTGGCACCCGGACAAGGCCGAAAACGACCGGCAGCGTGCCGAATTCCACATCCGGTTTCTCGCCTACCAAGCGGCGTATGATCGACTCTGCCGGGCTTATGATGAAGAACGATTGCCGGTCCGATCCCAAAAGCCCGATTGACACCCATCGCACGATTACTCGCCATTCTCCGCACGGCGGACCGGGCTCTGGGGCACAAGATCTCGTTGCGCCGCCGCTCGGCGGTGGTTGTCGCCCACGCCTATAATCCCCATTGAGCAGACTTGAGCAGATTGGCTACACCTGCCAGAACGTTGGAGAACCGATGGGCATCCGTTGCTGCGTCCCGATTCGAACCCTTCGGCGGACACCCGGATTGGCCGCCGGCGCGTTCGCGGTCGTTTGCGCATTCGCGGTCTCGGCCGACGAGACGCGCCGCATCGTCTGCCCGGTTAGCGCGGATACCTCGATCGTCGCGTCGCGGCGCGGCGGGCGGATCGTCAACCTGGGCGGGGCCGAGAAGATCTTCGCCCAGGGCAACCGGCACTATCTCGCGCTGAAGTTCGACACCGCCAAGCTCGCCGGCATGAAAGTGACCCGAGCGACGCTACGGCTGCGGCGGGTCGAGACGCTGTTGGTGCGCGTCGGCGTGAGCACCATCGCATCCGACTGGGTCGAGGGTACGTCGAAGGAGCCAAGAGCCGAGCCGGGGTCGGCGTGTTACGACCTGGCCGCGTATCAGCCCGATCCGAGCCAGGCGCGCTGGTGGGCCGGGGCGGGAAGCGACTTTTCCGATGTGGTCTTCGGCGGCGGCGGGTCGCGCTGGGCGCAGCGCGTCGCGAAGTTCGACAAGGACAGCATGTGGTACGAAATCGACGTGCCGCCGGCGTTCGTGCAGGCGCTCGCGCTGGGCTTGCAGCCGGGCGGGCTGTGCGTCAGCGATGATTTCGGGCGACATGACACGCTGCCCACGGTCTGGTCGCGCGAATCGGAATCGCCGCCGGAGCTGGTGGTTGAGGCCGTGCCGGTCGAGCCGACTGCGGCCGCGCCGCCCGCCGACGTGCGAACGCATCGCGATGCGCTCGGAATGGAATGGGTCAGTTTCACGGCGCCGCAAGCGCTCGGCTACGAGATCTACCTCACCAACCGGTTGATCACGAACGAGAGCGAACTGAGCGGCGCGCGCCGGCTCGACACCTGGGCCATGCCCGCGCCCGGCGCAGGTACGCGGATCGCCGTCCTCTCACTCTATCCCGTGCATGCGCACACCCACGTCGCCGTGCGCGCCGTCGAGTCCACCGGGATGTGGTCGCCGTTCGCATCGGCCAAACTGCCGGACGCGGCCCCGGTGCCTGCGGCCCTCGAGGCGCCCACACTTCCGCGCTACGACCTGCCCACGACGATGTCGCGCTCGTTCACGATGGATGAGGGGCCATCGCTGAGCTTGGACGGCAAGTGGATTCGCAATGCCGGCCAGACCTGGTGGAGACCGTTCAAAGGACCGGTGACGCTGCAAGCGGGGCGCAGCGAGTTCGTCTCGTTTCAGGTGATTCTCGCCGGCGGCCCGGGCACTTATCGCGTGACGATGGCCGACTGGAAGTCCCCCGGGCTCGCTCAGCCGGCGCCGCGCGTCCGCACCTATCGCCAGCATTACGTTCAGATTCCCCTGGGAAAGGAGAAATACGCGCCGGACGCGATGATCCCGCTCGACCTGGGCGAAGAGATGCTGCTCGAGCTGATGACGCCCGAGGCAGCCGCCCAACCCACCAGCCAACCGATCAAAAAGCCGCTCGTGCAGGGCGTCTGGGTCGAACTGTACGTGCCGCGGAATACCGCGCGCGGCGTGTGGCGTTCGCGCGTCGTCGCGCTGCGCAACGGTGTTGCCGAGCTCGATATTCGTGTGGAGCTCGAAATCGTGGACGCGACGCTGCCGGACGCTTTGACGTTCAAGGTCAGCCTGGGCGCGAGCGCTCCGCCGTCCGCGGCACTCGAGCTGCAGGAGACCGCGACGGCGGCCTGGGAGGCTCTCAACCAATACCACCGGCTCGCGCACGAGCATCGTGCGACGCTGGCGATCATGCCGTATACGCAGGTCGGTGAGATGCACGCCGGTTTTGCCCCGTCGCTACGACAGGAAGGCGACGCGCTGCGCATCGACTGGGAGGACTGGGACCGGCGGTTCGGGCGCTATCTGGACGGGTCGGCCTTTCGCGACCTGCCGCGCGAGGCCGTGCCGCTGGATCACTTCGTGCTGCCGTTCTTCGAGGGTTGGCCGATGCCCTTTCGCGCGCGTCGCGCGCCGGCTGGCGCGCCGCTGGCGGTGAAGTACCACTACCGCACGACCAAAACGGAAGTCAGTCCGCGGATTCAGCCCGGCCCGCGCCCGGACGCGTACATGCGCTGGCCGGTCGAGACGGCGTTCGATGACGCTTACGCCCAGGGCACCCGGGAAGTGCTGCGCAGGTTCGCCGAACACATCCGCGAGAGCCCGTGGGATCGCACGAGCTTTCAATTGTTGCTGAACAATCGGATTTTGCAGGCACAATTGTCCCGTTGGTGGCTCATGGACGGGGCCGAGGTGCTGGACGATTTTCTCGCGCTGCGCTTCTGGCTGAGCCTGTACCGCGACGCGCTCGGCGCGGACGGACCGGGTCGGATTCTGATACGGACCGCAATGACCAACCCGCAACTCCAGCGCGGGCTGCTCGACGGCCTGTGCGACCTGTCGGTGCTGGACGAGTCCTTCTACGAGAAGGGGCGTCTGGTGCTCACGAACCCGCAGCGATTCCCGACCGTATGGACCGCCGGCGGCGAGCTGCGCCCCGAGCTCGGCTGGTCCTCGGCGTATCGCTGGTGCTGGGCGGCGCGGCTGGCCGGAGCGCGCGGCGTCGTCGTGCCCGAGTCGCTTGGTCTCGACAAGCACTGGGATCGCGCCGCCCCACGAGCAATCATGTACCCGGGCACTCGAATCGGAACGCCAGCTCCCCAACCTTCACTGCGCCTCAAAGCCCTGCTGCGCATGCAACAGGATTTGGAGTGGCTCGAGGTTTGGCTCGCGCGCGCCCGCGCCGCGGGTGTGCCGGAAGGCTACGCGCTGGCGTCGGTTGGGCGTGAGTTGGCGCTGCGCTCCAAAGCCCGCACACCTCCTTGGGCGCCGCTGCTCCCGGTCTTACAATTCCCTCCGAGGATGGACACGGTCGTGTTCGAGGAGATTCGGCGCGGATTGCGCCAGTCGGCGGCTAGGTAGCGTCGGAGTTCGAGAATGCAGATACCCTACTCGCCCGGCGAGCCGCTGACCTGTGGGCAGATTCGCGAGCTGGACGTGTTGGCGATCGAACACGTCGGCGTGCCCGGATTGGTCCTGATGGAGAACGCCGGGCGGAACGTCGCCGAGTTCGTCCACGGATTGCTCGTGGATGCCTCGCGCGCACGCGTGCTGATCCTGTGCGGCCCCGGAAACAACGGCGGGGACGGATTCGTCGTCGCGCGACACCTGCGCAACGGCGGCACCCATGTTACCGTCGCGCTGGCGGCCTCGCGCGAACGCGTGAGCGGCGACGCCGGCATCAACCTGCGCATCCTGGAGCGGCTCGAAGTCGAGTTGGTCGACGCCTTTGCATCCGACGGGCTCGACGCCGTGCGCGCGGAAGCCGACCGGGCCGACGTGATTCTCGATGCTCTGTTGGGCACCGGCAGCCGCGGGTCGCCGCGGGCACCCATGGCCGAGATGATCCAGGCCGCGAACGCGGCGTCGCGGAGTCGGCGCGTGGCGATCGACATCCCCACCGGGCTGGACGCGGATTCGGGAAAGGTCTGCGAGCCCTGCTTTCTCGCCGACGCAACCGTCACGCTCGTCGCCGAGAAAGTCGGCTTTGCCACCACCGCCGCGCGGTCCGTGCTGGGGCGGGTGGTCGTGGTGGATATCGGCGTCCCGCGCGAGCTCATCCCGGGGCGGCAGAATCTCTGAAGGTCTCTTGACAGTTAGGTATTTGTTTGCACAATACCAACCAGAATTATGGGGCCGCGCCGGGCGGCGAAGGACTCCAGCTCGGCGGCGGCGGGTCGCTTTTTTTGCCAAGCCGGACCAAACGAGGGTGAGGACATGGCGGACACGCGCGAAAACAATCGGGCCGAGGCCCTACAACGGGCCAATCACAAGCGTGAGACCCAGCTCGCGAGCTGTCCTTCGCAGCGAGTCACTTCCAGACTCACAGAAAACTGCAATGTCAGATACCTCCGCACCCGCATCTTCTGCGAATTGTGCATAGATGAGAGCTTGCCCAACGACTTCAGGATTGAGGGATAGCTTGGCTTCGCAAAGGACAATCCTCTGCCCCCTGATCGGATAGAGCTTTGTCGCGTCCTTGCCTGGCTTCTCAGCTCCAGCTTCGTCGACGTCAGGAAACCAGATCGCGTCGGCGTACCTACCCTCCAGGTGGTACTCCCAGACGAGAAGCCCCTTCGCTGCATGGGTCTCGTGCCACCAGCGACGGATCAGAGCTTGCTCCCGAGGGTTTCCGTTTGATACGGGCTCTCGCAGGTAGTCGCGCATACTCGTGTGGGACCTCCCGGTCGCAATCTCTTGGCCGCCAGCAACCCTCACGGAATCATAGTCCCAGCTCTTCCTTTAGCCCGTCAGGTGCGGAAGACCCAGCCCTCCTCTCGAAATACCTGGGGAAGACCCAAACAGAGAATCCCCTGATCCGCGCACACATCGGGGATCTTCGGCTTCTTGAGATTGTTGGATGGATGCTCGCCGGTGACGACCGCGCAGCCCTCGATCTGGGCGAGGGCGATCACGAATGGGTCCGCTGAACTCCGTCTACTCTGCTCCGCTGCTAGGTAGGGGTACTGTGCAAGCAAGTCAGTGACGCAGGCTTGTATCGGTTCATCCACCGGCACGAAGAGGGCAGACCGCTTCTGAGCCCAAGCATGAACGGCGTCCCCCTCTTTCTTCTCAAGCTCGATGAGCACTTCTTCGGTGGCGATGAGCCTTCCTTCCTCGATCAACTCGTCGAAGCGCCCGTCCCAGAGTGAGGGAAAGAGGTCGGGTGGGTAGTAGCGGACCCAGCCATCCAGAAGGCCGGAGGTGTCGATACTGTACTTCACGAGGCCGAGGCAAACTCGATCTTCCTACCGAAAACCTCCTGCT
>JACZRH010000153.1 GCA_022574815.1 Planctomycetota bacterium
TGGTCGCGGTACGCCAGGCCGTACGACAACGACCTCACGATCTACGTGGTCCGAGGCCTCAAAGTCCCGTTCGAGCAGGTATGGCGCGCACTTAGGTTTTACATCTGACACGTCCTGTGCTTCATGCTCATCTGATCGTCACCGCCGCATCGTAGCTCAGCAGTGTGGAGCAAAGCAGCGAGTACGCGGCTAGCTCGGGTACGGCGGGCGCATTTGGGTCGTCGGATCGGACGGATTGCCGGGTGGACATCGCCAGCAGATCGGCCTCCAAGCGCCGCAGAGTGCTCAGCTCAGGCCGAGTGGGACGCCGACCGGTCAGCTGGCGAAATGCGAACGTAGTCCGTTCATCCTCGGCCCGGCCGCCCTGAGTAAGCAGGCCCTGGGCCAGCCGGCCCTCGTCCAGCACGCGCTTTGCCAGGGGCGGCTCGTACGAGTGTGCGCCCGCGTTACCACCCGCCCCGGCGGGCGTAGGGATTCCGTTTGCCCGTGGCCCCGTTGATTTCACACGCCGCCCGCAGCGAGCGGGCCAGCTCGATGCCCATCGCGCACACGTCCGGCGCGTCGTCGTGCTTGGCCTTCGGAAAGTGCAGGAACTGCTCCTCGACGCCGGGCGCCAGCACCGGCGGCAGGCGAAAGGTCCCGTTCTCGTAAAGCGGCGACGTGCCCTCGATCCGCGCCAGCTTGTTCGTAATCGTCTTCAGCGCAACGATCGGCATGTAGATGCGCTGCTTGCGGCTGTGCTCGTCGAGCACGTCCTTGAGCGCGACCTGATACGCCGTCGTTTCGATGCCGATCCGCACCGGCTTCCAGCGCTCGAAGGCGGCGATGATGCGGCGCACCTGTTCGACGATGCCGATGCGATCGATCGTCAGCTCGCGCGTATAGATGATTCCCGTATCACGTTCGACGCTGCCGACCCAGATCGCGAAGAAGTCGCCGCCCTGAATGCCGGTCGCCGGGTCGACCGCCATCAGCGTGGTGAGCTTGCGCTCGTCGAGCTTTTCCGGATCGTAGCGCCTGAGCCACTCGGGTTTGAAGACGCGCTGAGAATCGTCGATCGGGTTGGCCTGGTACTCCTGCTCGAACGCCAGCGTGCCCACGCGTTCGCGCTCGATTTGCAGCCGCCGGACCGGCCAGCGCGCCGGCCAAAGCGCGACGAGGCTGAAAGTGCCGTCGCCGTTCGGGCGGGCCTCGAGCGCCCGATAGACCTTGTAATCCCAGCGCGCGAAACGCTTCCGGTCGCACAGGTTCGTCAATAGCGAGTCGTAGTGAATCAGCGACCCCAGCACGAAGATCCTCCCACGGGGCGCCAGAGCGGGCATGAGCACGCGGCGAAACCAGTTCTCCAATTTGCGGCGCCCCTCGGGCGTCTCGACGTGCTCGTCCTTCTCGATATCGTCGCAGATGATCAGATCCGGCCGGTGCGGCCCGCTGCGCGTCCCGCGAAAGCCCGCCCCGGTCCCCCTGGCCTGGACGGTGATGCCGGTGCTCGTGGTGAAGTAGGATTCGGTCCACTTGGGGCGCGAGCGTTTGCGGGTCTTCGGCGTGCTCTTGGGCGTTATTTCCTTTGCCGCATCGGGCGGTTGCCTTTCGGGCGGCGTTTCGTCGGCACAGAGGTTCCCGTATTTCGCGAGAATCGCTTCGTTCGATTCGAGTTCGTTGCGGATGTCGCGCACGAACTGTTTGGCCAGCGACGACTCGTGCGTCAGAATCGCGATGTTGCGGCACTTCTGCTCGCAGATGCACCAGAGCGGGTACGCGAACGCGGCACAGGTGCTCTTGGCGTGCCCACGCGGGGCGACCCGCGCGACGAGGCGCTTGCTCGAGCGTTCGAGGTCGGCCATCAACTCGGCGTGGAATTCGCAGGGGGCGTCGGTGAAATAGTGCGGCAGGAATTTGCGCGCCCAGCGCAGAGACGGCGGCGTTCGTCGGCGTGCATGCAGTTTCCGGGTTGGCGCTTGGCCCATCGAGTCTCTCGCAGAAGAGTTTAGGCGCCGTATCCTAGAATGTCTAGCACGTCGCCGCCCCGGGTGGCGCCGGAGCCCGCAACATCCCGCCGGCCCCGGTGGAACCGGCGCCCGCGGCGGGCATAGAATCAGACGGGTGGAGACAGGCTCGCCCTCCGCACGGGCGGCTATCCCTCCTGTAGGCCCGAACACCCCGGCCGTCCGTGCGACTTGTTTGCCCGACACCCGCGATTAGCCTCATAATGGGCGCCTACGATCGATAGGTGTGCTCGCAGGCCATTCGCATTCGCGCGCCAGCGCAACGTCGCAACCAGGGTGTCCAATGCTCGATGAATCGCCCGACCCGCCGATCGACCCGCGCTCGACGGCCCGGGGCTCTGGTTCGCCCACTCGGCGGCGTTGGATCCGCTGGCTCGCACGGCTCGGGTTGCTATACGTCTTATGGTGCGCGGCGCTCTACGCGATGCAGGGCTCGATGCTGTTCCCGGCCGAATATGCGCCGCCGCCCACGCCGAAATTGTACAACGATCGTACGGTCGAACTGCGGCTCGAGCTCGCCGACGGCGGCGAAGTCGTTGCCTGGTTCATCCCGGCCCCGCGAGCGAGCGACAACGCACCCGCCCCGGCGGTGGTGTTCTTTCACGGCAACGCCGAGATCATCGACTACCAGGTCGAAGTGATCGAACGCTACCGCGCACTGGGCTGCTCGGTGATGCTGCCCGAGTACCGCGGCTACGGGCGCTCCGCCGGCCAACCCAGCGAAGAGGCTCTCGTCGCCGACGCCGTGCGATTCTACGACCTGCTCGCCGCCCGCTCGGACGTGGACCCCGCGCGCATCGCGTTCCACGGGCGCAGCGTGGGCGGGGGTGTCGCCGCCGGCTTGGCGGCGCGGCGAAAACCGGCCGCTCTGATTCTCGAGTCCTGCTTTACAAGTGCGGCGTCGATGGCCCGCCGCTACGGCGTGCCGGCGTTCCTCGTAAAAAACCCCTTTCGCATCGACCGCGTCCTGTCGACGCTGGAGGTCCCGGTGTTCATCGCCCACGGTTCGGCCGATGACATCATTCCGGTCTCACACGGGCGGGCCTTGCGTGCGTTGGCGCCAAGTGCGACCTACGTTGAATACGATTGCGGCCACAACGACTTCCCCGGCCGCGCGAACGTAGAGCACTATTGGACTGAACTGGCCCGGTTTCTTCGCCGCAGCCGAGTCATCTCCGAATGAACCGTGCGAGGCGGGGCCTCCGCCGACGGCCGGGGCTGTTCGCCACTGCTCGGCGGCGGTAGATTCTCGTCAATCGAAGTGAAATCCCGTCGCACCGGCCGCTTGGTAGAGTGAGACCCGCCGGGCACCGGCAGAATGGAACGGATGATGAACGGCTTTTTTGAACATCGTGGAATCTCACCGCCGGCCAGTTGGTGGACCGAGGAGCTGGCGGGGATGCTCGAGGGGGCTGAGGCCGGGATCGAGGAGCAGACCTTTGCCGGCGCGGCCGCGGCGGGGCCGGGGCCGGATGTTCTCGGACATGATCCGGCCGCACTGATCGCGCCGCTGCTCGCGGATTCCTCGCTGGAGCGCGCCCTGTCGGAGCGCTGGGCTCAATGCTTGACGAAAATGCTGAGCTCGTCCGACACCTGCACGCTGCTCAAACGGCGAGACCAGGCCAGCCGATCGCCGAATTGTCCGGCCGGGCTGCTGTTTGCTCCGCCCCGGCCGGCGACCGACGGGGACGAGGAGGGTGACCCGCTGGACTGGCCGCGGCCGATCACACTGGCGCTTCGCGCCCCTGGCGAATCCGTATCCGAGGTCGAGGTGGCGCTGCTCGAGGCGGCGGTCGCCAATCTCTGCAACCAACCCGCCGCCGCAGCGAGCGGGCTCGCGACGTTTGCGGACGCCGACTCGCACGACAACGGATTCGTGCGCGATCGGGTCGAGCGCGAGCGCGAGACGGCGGCGATCCTGGCCGGCGACGCCGCGATGCCGCTGCGGTTCGGGTACCATCGCATTCTCGCGGGCGCTCGCAACGCGACGCCCTTGAACCTCATCGAAGTGCGCGAGGCGATCGAGTCGATGGAGGTCTCGTCGGCGTGGCGCTGGGCGGCGCTGCGGCTGGTCGTGTCGCGGCTGCAGCGCGAAGCGCCGGACGTACTCACACGCCTGCTCGATGCCAAGGACTCGCCCGACGCCTCGACGGCATGAGGACCGCACGAGAAACGCAGCCGGCGCGCCTTCGAATGCCAATCATCAAGCTGCCCTCCGGGACAGGAAGCGCGGCATGAAAAGCCACGATGCCGATCCGACCAGCACCCCGTCGGCGGAACTTTGCTCGCGTGTGGCGGGCGACGCGGTCTTGCAGACCCTGCTCGACAAAGCCGTCGGGAGCGTCCGGGCGGGGGAGGGTTCGCTGCTGCTGCTCGTGTCCGACGGGTCGGCGCTGCGCTTCGTGGTTTCGTGCTCGCCGAGCTCCGAAAAGCTGCTGGGTCAGGAGGTCCCGCTGACCGGCAGCATCACCGGGCTGGCCGTCTCCCTGCAACAGCCGATGATCGTCAACGACGTGCGCCGAAGCGATTCGTTCTATCCCGCTACCGACGCCCGCTCGGGCACGACCACCGAATCGATCCTGGCCGTCCCGCTCTCGACGCCCGAGTGCGAATACGGCGCGATCACCGCCATCAACTCGAAGTCCCAAGCGGGGTTTGCGGCGGCGCAGCTCGAACTCTACGAACGTGTCGCCGGGCGGATGTGCGAACGGCTCGCGGCCCTGGAATCGGGAACAACGGATGCCGGCGATCCTGGATGAGCTACGCGATGCGGACGGCTCGGGCGTGCGCGTGGCCATCGTCGACTCCGGCGTCGAGGCCGACCACGCCTGGGTCGGCGGCCGCTTGGTCGAGTCGTACGGGCTGACGCAAGCCGACGGCGGCGACTACCGTGTCGTCGAAGTCGAGCCCCGGGACGTCTTCGGGCACGGCACGGCGGCGGCGGGGCAGGTCCGCCGATTCGCGCCGGCAGCGGATTTGGTCAGCATTCGCATCCTCGGCGAAACACTGCAATCCACCTCGCAATCGCTGCTCGCCGCCCTGCGCTGGTTGAAGACACAGAAGGTCCACGTCGTCAACCTGAGCCTCTCCACCATGCGGGTCCGCTTCGCGCTGCACATCGGGCACGCCGTCGACGACCTCTACGCCCGCGGAGCCGCCTGCGTCTGCGCCCGCGGATATCACCGCACTGGACGGGCCTACCCGACCTCCTTCGCCGGCACGATCGGCGTAGCGCACAAGAAGCTCCCCGCCGCGCGGCTCGAGTTTCGACCGCACGACCTGGTGGAGTTCAACGCCGCCGGCGGCGGAATGGAAGTCGCGTGGCGCAACGGCCAGACGCGCGTGGTCGAGGGATCGAGTTACGCGTGTGCGTTGGTCACCGGCCTGGCCGCGCGGCTGCTCAGCGTCCGGCCCGGGCTCGCCCCGTACGAGGTGAAAGGCTGCCTGAAAGCCTATGCCCTGCGGCAAGCGGAGGGCTGGTGGGACGACTGGATGCAGCGCGTCGAGCAGGCTCCTGCGATCGAATCGCAATCGTGAACCACGAGCCTCGCCGCGCGAGGGATGAAGCGTCCGGCGCCTCGCCGGACGTAGACGGCCGAAACGGGACAGAAAGGGTCTCAGGATGTTTTTTGAACCCCAAGAAATTCTTCCTGACACGTTTTCCCTGGCCGGCTCAGCGCCCACAGACCGATCAGGGCCAGTAGGGCGTGATTGGCGAACAGCAGGGGCGCAAAGATGGGTGCTCCGAAGACAAAGTTGTCGACCATGTTGGCGGAAGGTCCATGCAGGATGGCGGCCGCGTGCAGCACGAACCCGATCATGGCGATCACCATCTCCGCGAGCATGACTCCCGCACACCATTGAATGAATCGACGACACGGCTGCAGAAACGCGGCCGTTACGAGAAAGCCGACGCCGATGGCCGCAAAGATCACGGCCAGCCACTCCCGCCGGTCGAAGAAACCGTTCTGAGCGTGATCGGCGAGACTGAGCCCGAAGTTGCCGACGAAGCCCCCCAGCGCAAGCACCAGCACCCAGCGAGCCCATTCTTCACTACTCGAGTCGGTGGTCCGGTTCAGGATGAGGAGCAGGCCGATGCCCGTGTAGGACAGCGGCGCCAAGAACGGCGCCGTGTAGACCAGTGATTGTAGCGTCTGCGCTTCAAAGAAACGGCTGTTCAGGTGAAAGACCAACCCAGCGACGCCGACGAGGACAGCCGCCCACCCGACGACGAGGCCGATCAAGTGCCCTACGCGAGGTCGCAGTGGCACCAGACCCGCGACGAGCGCGACGGACGCGGCGAGCGAAAACACGAACGGAACCCACTCCGCCACGTGCCGAAAGGCGTTCACAGAGTGTGCCAGGTAAATGTCGAGGGCGAGGAACGCCAGGTTCCCCAGCGCGAAGAGCTCGACCATCAGACGCAAATCACGGAGCGCTCTGCTGAGTTTCATGCTTCGCCCTGAGTTCCTCGGCCATCTTCCGCAACTCCGTCGTCTTGAGCAGTAGTTCGTAGTTGCCGTGCCACTGGACAAAGTCGGCGCCGCCCATGAAGGCGCCGTGCTTGGCGGTCCGCCCGTAGTAATGCCACAGATCGAAGTAAAGGAATTCGATCGGCTCGTCGAACGGCTTTGGTGTCAGCAAGCCGTCGTCGCGCAGCCCGCGGATTATCTCAGCCGCGACGCGGACCTTCTCGTTGGTGTCGGACACCACCTGCGCGGCTTCGTCGTAGAACCTGTCGATCGGTGTCTTTGAGTGGCATTTGAGGCAAACCTCCTTCATCTCGGTCTGCCCGCGCTGGAACGCCGGCCGCTTGTCGGAGACGGCGGCGAACAGAAAGTAACTGAGCCGCTCGGTCGTGTCGTGGGTTACTTTGAGCCCGTCCAGACCGCTCATGTGACAGGTCGAGCAGGTCGGAACGGACATGTCCTTCGTGGTCAGATGCTTGGGATCGGCGCTCAGGTTCATGATATGCTGCTGATCGTTGTACAGAACGCCGTGTTTCGACTCGTGGTAGATTTCCAGTTGCGAGTGATCGGGCCCCATGTGACACTGCCCGCACGTCTCGGGCCGGCGCGCGAGGCTGACCGACGAGGCATGTCGCGCATGGCATGCCGTGCATGTGCCGAGGGAGCCGTCGAGGTTGGGCTTGCCGATGTCGTGGCACTCGGCGCACCCGCTGGTGATCGCCGACGGGCCTTCCGCCTGTGCGAGCGCGTTGGCGGGACGATCGACCCATCCGGGGTGGTGTTTCTCGCCGAACGCGATTTGCTCGGCGGTGAAACCCTGCGAGCCGGCGACCGCGGCCCATGCGGGCGCCGCGTGCCGACTGCGCACGTACTGCTCGTACTCGGTCGTGTGGCAGGTCCGGCAATTGGCCGCTGTGAGATGCCGGGCGATCGTGAAGCCGCTGTGAGCGATCTCGATCTGTCCCTCGACGGGCGAGTGACAGTCGAGGCAACTGACGCCCTTGGCCGCATGCACACTCATCTCATACTGATGCACGACGGCGGCGGTCTCGTGCCGATGGCACTCGGCGCACTTGCCCGTCGCCCGCACGAACGATGCAGACGGCTGGCCCGCGAGGAACGGTCCACCGCGGGACCGGTTTCCGAGGCCCGGTCGTCGGGCGTTGAGCATGAATGCCGCAACGATGAGTGCGGTGCCGAGCGTTACGGAGACAAAAACGGCTTTGAACGGCACACGCTTCTCCTGCGTTCGCGCCCGGCCATGCTAGATGGTGCTGTGCTTCGCCGCAATCACCCGTCAACCCGAAGTCCAGCAATTGGCTTTCTTCGCGTTCGCGAACAAGAGCCTCCTCGCTAATTGGTTTGGATGACCTGTGCGATGGGCGGTGGGGCGCGCCGGACGGACACACCCGCCACAAAGCATCAGTATCACCGATTCTGGCAGCTTTGGTGGCCGTCAGTCAGTCCATCGTTTCGCCAGTCAGCCTGGTTCTGCGGAGCCCCCGGGGATCCACAGCTAGCGCGCCCTTCGGCCGCGATGCCCCCACGGATTTGACCGCCGGTCGCTTCTGGCCGACCATGAAATGCGCGAACTCAGATCGCGCGAGATTCCTTCGGCGTATGCGTAGCCAGACGATGACAAAAGACGCCAAGCCAACCAAGATCGCCGGCCGCTTCGGTCCCTTCGGTGGCCAGTTCGTGCCCGAAGTGCTGATGGAGGCCGTCGCGCAGCTCGAGCGGGAATACGAGCTGGCCCGCGCCGACGCGGCGTTCTGGGCCGAGCTCGACGAGTACCTGCGAGATTATGCCGGGCGCCCGAGCCCGCTGTATTTCGCGCGGCGGCTGACGGAGAAGCTCGGCGGGGCGAAAATCTATCTGAAGCGCGAAGACCTGAACCACACCGGGGCGCACAAGATCAACAACACGCTCGGGCAGGGCTTGCTGACCCGCCGCATGGGCAAGCGCCGCGTTATCGCCGAGACCGGCGCCGGCCAGCACGGCGTGGCGACCGCGACCGCGTGCGCGGTGCTGGGGCTGGAGTGCCGCGTGTATATGGGGGCCGAGGATATGCGCCGCCAGGCGCTGAACGTGTACCGCATGCGTTTGCTGGGGGCCGAGTGCGTCCCGGTCGAGAGCGGGCAGCGCACGCTCAAGGACGCGATCAACGAGGCCATGCGCGACTGGATGGGCAGCGTCGAGCACACGCACTATTGCATCGGCAGCGTGATGGGGCCGCACCCCTTTCCGACGATCGTCCGCGACTTCCAAACGGTCATCGGCCGCGAGACGCGCGAGCAGATCCAGCGGGTCGAAAACGCGCTGCCGGACGTGATCGTGGCGTGCGTCGGCGGCGGCAGCAACGCGGCGGGGATCTTCTTTCCATTTCTCGACGACGTAAGCGTGCGATTGATCGGCGTCGAAGCCGCCGGCGAGGGGCTCGACGGCCGCCGCCACGCCGCCACGCTTTCGAAGGGCCAACCGGGCGTATTGCACGGCATGCACACGGTCGTCTTGCAGGACGACGACGGGCAAACCCTGCCCGTTCACTCGGTCTCCGCCGGGCTCGACTATCCCGGCGTCGGCCCCGAGCACGCCCACTGGCAGCAGAGCGGCCGCGTCGAATACACCGCCGCGACCGACGCCGAGGCCCTCGCCGCGTTCGAGCTGCTCTCGAAGACCGAGGGCATCATCCCGGCCCTCGAGAGCGCGCATGCCGTCGCGCACACGGTCAAGCTCGCTCCGACGATGCCCGAAGACGCGACGATCGTCATCAATCTGAGCGGCCGCGGCGACAAGGACTGCGTCGAAGTGGCCCGGCTCAGCGGGCACGAGCTTGATTGACGCCCGTGTTCGGCTGGCGTCCAATCCACCGCAGCAAACGGTTCGAGATGGGCGCGTAAAAGTCGGGCGAGCTTGGCCGTTGCACCTGTAAGCCGGAGTCTGATCCCATGCCGTTTCGCGTCGTGCGCCGCTACGAAAACAACCCGATCCTGACGCCCGAGGACATCCCCTACCCGGTCGAGACGGTCCACAACGCCGGCATGTGCAAGCACGAGGGGCGCTACATCATGCTGTTTCGAGCCCACCGGGCCAACGGCCGCTCCATCCTCGGGCTCGCCGAGAGCGACGACGGCTACAAATTCACGCCGCGGCCGGAGCCCTTCATGGTCCCGTCGCGGGAAGACTCTTTCGCGGAGTACGAAGCGTTCGGCGTGGAGGACCCACGCATCACGTTCATCGACGGTGAGTACCTGATCACCTACAGCGCGTATTCGAAGCACGGCGTGCGGATCGGACTGGCGAAAACGCGCGACTGGCAGACCGTCGAGCGCGTCGCGTTCATCAGCCAGGCCGATATGCGCAATGTCGTGATCTTCCCCGAGAAATTCGGCGAGCGCTACGCCCGGCTCGACCGCCCGCATAGCGAAATCTGCCCCTGGTCGATCTGGGTCAGCTACTCGCGTGACTTGCTGCACTGGGGCGATTCACACGTCGCGATGAAGCCAGTGCCGTACCACTGGGACGAGATGAAGATCGGCCCTGGTGCGCCGCCGATCAAGACGCCGCGCGGCTGGCTGCACATTTACCACGGCGTGTTCGAGACCATGGCTGGGGCGGTGTATCGACTGGGCGTCGCGTTGCACGACCTGACCGATCCGTCGAAGGTGATCGGCGTGGGCGATCGATGGATTCTTCAGCCGCAGGACCCGTGGGAAGTGACCGGCTACGTTCACAACGTAGTGTTCAGTTGTGGGGCGGTTCCCGAGGACGACGGCACGGTCAAGATCTATTGGGGCGGGGCGGATCAGGTGATGTGCGTCGGCACCGCCCGGATCGACGATCTGGTGGACCTCTGCCTGAACGACAGTCGACCGCCGATGTAGGTCATTCTATTTCGAGAACCGTCTTGATTCACGACGTCAGAGTTCTGAAGAGCCGGTGATCCGTTTGTATGCCGCTTCGTAGCCCTTGGCCATGACGGCGGCGGTGAAGCGGGCCTCGGCGTCGGCGCGGCAGTCGGCGGGGGAGATGGTGTCGAGCTTTCCGACGGCTTCGACGGCCTGGTCCGCGGAATCCACGACGAATCCGGTCTTGCCGTCCACGACGATTTCCGGAAAAGAACCGAATCGCGTGCCGATCAAGGGTGTGCCGCTGGCCAGCGATTCGATGAGCACCATCCCACACGGCTCGCACCAACTGATCAGGAACAGCAGGGCGGCGGCCTTGCGGTAAATCGGCGCGAGCTCTTGCTGAGAAAGGAGCCCGAGGTATTCGACATTTCGGCCGTCGATGTAGGGCTTTACTTTCGCGTTGAAGTAGGCTTCGTGCTGCGGCTCGATCATTCCCGCAATGAGCAGGCGGCGGCCGGTTCGGCGGGCCAGTTCGACGGCCTCGGCCGGCCCTTTCTCGGGCGACAGCCTTCCCGCGAACAGCAGGTAGTCGTCTTTGGTCGGTTCATAGGGAAAGTTTTCGATCCGAATCCCGTTGTGAACCGTGGCCACGTAATTCAGTTCGGGCAGAAGTTGCCGTTCGCCGTCCGAGAGTGAGACGTAGGGCAAATCACGGTAGCGCAGGAATGCCGGGTGGGTCGCACGCACCCACGCAGCCCCGTGCAGCGTGGAAACCAGCGGGCAGCGAATGAAACGACTGAACGGCAAAGCGTGAACGTGGAGGTGCGAGTGGACC
>JACZRH010000154.1 GCA_022574815.1 Planctomycetota bacterium
TCGCCAGGACCGGCGCCGCCTTATTCTCGACATGCTGAAACTTTTCATCATATGAAACGAACCAGCCGTCTCCGAGCGGCGCTTCGTTGAAGTACTTCTCGTGACCGATCTCGCGGATCGCCTGTTGCCATATCTTGCCGGTATGCTTGTCGAACACCCAGAGACGATCCGACCCTTCCGCGCAGAATTGTCTCAAGAGCAGTTGGGGCACGTGGTGCTGGCGCTTGGGCCGCGGGTTGGAGGGGGAATGTTGACTCATCGTACTATCGAACTCTTTGGTTGGCGTGTCGGGGCAGCTTCCTGGCGATCTCCTCGTCGAGAATCTCGCACACAGTCAGGAGGATAAAGCCCTCGCCGCTCTTGCGAAAGGAGGCGTCGATCTCGCGCAGCGCGTCGATCCCTGCGGCCGAACACGTGGCCGGCAAATCTTCTCCAGCGTTGCCAGCTTGGGGAATTCTATGGAGAATAGCGAATAATGAGTTTCGGCTCGCAAGCAGCGGCTCCAACAGGCGCGATTCCCTGGGTGAATGAACATTCTGCGAGAATTCCGCCGGTTTTCCTTGACACGGCTCAGATTTGTGCTCTCATTTGCATAGTGACGCAAATGAACAAGGATAAGAACGACAAATCGACTTCCGGAAACTGCTGTAGCGATATTACCGGACTTATGGACCACAAGCTCTTTAAGGCGCTCTGCGACCCCACCCGCGTCGCGATCCTCTGCCGGCTCGCGCTGGGGCGCGGTGAGACCACGGTCAGCCAGGCCGCCGGGTGTTGTCCTACCGATCTGTCGGTCGTCTCGCGGCACTTGGCCACGCTGCGGGACGCCGGCGTTTTGCACGCCGAGAAACGCGGCAAGGAAGTGTACTACTCGGTGCGCTGCACCGAGTTCGCGGCCACGCTGCGCGCGATCGCCGACGCGATCGAGGCGTGTTGTCCGCCTAAGGAATCCGCCAAGACTGGGGTTTCGAAATGAATGGGCCGCGCGACGGGCGGCAAACCGTACCAGGAGAATGAGACCATGAGCGAGACCATGAATAACAACGATGACATTCGCGGGGCGGTTGCCGAGGCGTACGCCAAAGCCGTGAGCCAACCCGGGCCGGAAAGCTGCTGTGGCAAGCCGGAACAGAAGGGCGTGGCCGTGAAGACGGCCGGGTACACCGCCGAAGAGCTGGAGACCTTGCCGAGCGACGCCGTGGTCAATTCCTTCGGCTGCGGAAACCCGTTGGCGTTCAGCGGCGTGCAAGCGGGCGAGACGGTGGTCGATCTGGGTGCGGGTGCGGGGATCGACCTGCTGATCGCGGCCAAGAAGGTCGGGCCCACGGGGCGCGTGATCGGGATCGACATGACCGACGAGATGATCGCCAAGGCGAACGAGAACATCGCGGCGTCGGGCTTTGAGAACGTGGAGGTGCGGAAGGGGTTCATCGAGGAACTGCCGGTCGAGGACGCGTCGGTGGATTGGGTGATCTCGAATTGCGTGATCAATCTGTCGCCGGACAAGCCGAAGGTGTTCCGCGAGATCGCGCGCGTGCTGAAGCCCGGCGGTCAGATGTCGGTTTCGGACATTGTCGTGGAGGATCTGCCGGACTGGGCGCGGCAGAGCGCCGCCTTGTATTCCGCTTGCGTGGCCGGTGCGATCAGTGAGGCCGAGTATCTACAAGGGCTGCGCGACGCGGGGCTCGAGGTCGACGACGTAAGCGAGCGGGTCGTTTACGATTCGTCGCAGCTCAATGCTCTGATCGAATCCGATCTGGATGCCGCCGAAGCGTTGTCGAGCTGTTGCGGCGTTCCGGTCACCGCGGAGACCGTGAAGCAACTCGCGGGCGAGTTCGCCGGCAAGGTCTGGAGCGCGAAATTCCACGCACGCAAGCCGGCGCGCGGGTAGAATACCGGCGGTTTCAACGAGCCCACCGAGCGCGAGCGCGCGGGTCCACGGTCGCCCGCCAGCGGCGCTCAGGGCTTTGATGCCGGCGGAGCAAGCGAATCGTGATTCGCCCCGGCGAAGTCCTGACGATCACAGCCGACA
Organism: Planctomycetota bacterium; assembly: GCA_022574815.1. Classification (GTDB taxonomy): domain Bacteria; phylum Planctomycetota; class Phycisphaerae; order UBA1845; family Fen-1342; genus JACZRH01. The sequence goes on from JACZRH010000154.1 coordinate 2,033, forward strand.
CCCGGCTCGAGCCCGGTACCTATCTGGTCCCGAAGGGCGTATCCATCGCGGCCGACAACGTCACGCTCGATGGCAACGGCGCCACGCTGATCGGCGACGGTCGGAACCAGACCGGGATCGCCGTCAACGGGCGAAAAAACGTTACGATCCGCAACGTCACGCTACGGGAATACAAGCACGGCATCGTGGTGCGCGACTCGCGCGGCGTCGGGCTCACGAACAACCGGATCAGCGCGACCGGGGAAGTGCCGGCCAACACGGTCTTTCTCGACATCTGGCTTCCGGGTGAGAAGGCCTACGGCGGCGCGATCCTGCTCGAGCGCGTCGAGGACGCCGAGGTTTGCGACAATGACATTCAACACCAGCAGAACGGCCTGCTGACGTACTACTGCAACAAACTCACCATCCGCGGCAACCTCGCCAACTACAACAGTGGATTCGGCATACACCTGTTCAACACGTGCGACAGCGTGTTCGAAGGGAACTTTTGCGATTTCTGCTGCCGCTACGAGCCGCGCGACGAAACCCCAGAATCCGTCCGGGCCAACGAGGCGCACGGGCACATGGGCGGCGACGCGACCGGCTTTCTGATCGTCCACAACTCGCGTCGCAACGTGTTTCGCGGCAACTACGCGCGTCTGGGCGGCGACGGGTTCTTTCTGGGGGGGCGCACGCCGGGCAACGCCGCCGCCGGCTGCGACGACAACCTCTTTGAGAACAATGACGCGTCACTGAGCCCGAACATCGCGTTCGAGGCGACCTTCAGCACGGGCAACCGCTTTCTGAACAATCGGGCCGACCGCTGCAACTACGGCTTCTGGCTCGGCTTTTCGAGCGAGAACACGCTCGAAGGAAACCGCTGCATCATGAACCGCCAGGCCGGCGTCGCCTGCGAGAACGGGCGGGCGCTCGTCGTGCGCGGCAACGACTTTCAGCGCAACGGAACCGGCATCCTGCTCTGGTCGAAGTATGTCGAGCCGTGGTTTGCCGACCTGCCCGAGAACCGCACCATCCACCACTGGACCATCGAAGGGAACACTCTGACGCGAAACGGGACCGGCCTCTCGCTCGCCGCCGACCGGGACCACGGCATTCGGCCGATGCCGGCTGAGGTGAGCGGAAAGCCCGAGCTGCGGCCGCATGACAACACCATCATCGGCAACGATATTCAGGACAATCGCGTCGGCGTCCACCTCGCGGCGGCCGACCGCACGTACATCGAAAAGAACACGATCAGCCGCAATGTCGAGGCCAATGTTCGGCGGGACGATGCCGGGGAAACGATGCTCCGGAACAATCTTGGACTCGCGGGCGGTTATCTGTAGCAGCCGGAGCCCACGTGACACTTACAGCCCGGAGCGAGAGATGTTTGACATCGTCATTCCGAGCGCAGCGAGGGATCTTGCTGGACACTGATCCAGATGCATCGCTTCGCTCAGCATGACGTTGAAGTTTTCATGTTCCCGGCGGGAATGGAGCGCTGCCATGAGATATAGGGTATCGGGCGCGCTTGCCCTTGTGGTGTTGACGGTTTCCTGTAGTCGGGGCGACGAGCGCGGGGCGGTTGTCGATCTGACGCACCCGCTCGCCGAGGGAATCCCGCTCTACCCCGGCGGTATGCCGTTCACGATTGAAAGAAAGGCCGAGCTCGAGCGGGACGGCTATTTCATGAACTCGATCAGGGTGGGCGAACACACGGGAACGCACCTGGACGCGCCGGCGCACTTCATAGCCGGCGGCGTTACGGTCGACCAGATCCCCGCTGGACACCTGGTCGGCCCCGGGGCCGTGATCGATGTCCGCGGGCAGTGCGGCCGGAACCACGACTACGAGGTGACCGTTCGCGACATCAAGGAATGGGAGGCTGCAAACGGTCGGATCGCCAACGGCTCGATCCTCCTGATCCGGACCGGGTGGGGCGAGCGCTGGCCGGAGCCGAAGAAATACCTCAACGCCGACGAAGGAGACGTGCTGCACTATCCGGGGCTGTCGGTGGAACTCGTCAAGTATCTGGCCAAGTACCGCGACGTGTCCGGCGTGGGGATCGACACGCTCAGCATCGACCACGGACCGTCAACCGACTTTCGGGCTCACAAGGTCCTGCTCGCCGATGGCATCTACCTCATTGAGAATGTCGCGAACCTGTCCCGGCTGCCGCCGACCGGAGCGACGATCGTCGTGGCCCCGCTGGCGATTCGGGGCGGGTCGGGGGCTCCGTGTCGCATCCTGGCGCTATTGCCCGCGGAAAATGAAAGCGTCCGCACGCCGTCGGGCGAGAAGTTCCTGATCGAGTTCGGCTGGGACATTCCCGACGCCCGCACGCTCGCCGCCGCCGCCGCCGCCGACACACCCTTCGACGGGGCCGTGTTCGATCCACAAGTCACACCGACCGATGGCAAGAGCGAACGGTTTTCCTGGATGGCCTTCGGGGCGCGGGCCGTTTTGGACGCCGACGTTCGCCGCATTGTGAACGAGCTCGCCCGGACGCCCGCCGAGTTCCGGCGTCGTAGTTTCCTGCGCATGAACGTCACGCCCGGCGACGTCGATTGGTTCGAAGATTGGACCGCCATTCTTACCAACGCCCGAGCTGCCGCGCGAATCATCCGAGACGGCAAATTGGCGGGTGTCTTGTTCGACGTCGAGCAATACCAAGGCAAGATCTTTGACTTTCGTGCCCGGCCCAAGGGAAAGGACTTCGCCGCTTACGAACAGCAAGCGAAACGCCGCGGGGCCGAATTCATTCAGGTGATGAGCGAAGCGGGGCGCTCGCTCGAGCTATTGTTGACCTACGGCTACTCGCTGGCCGACCGTGATCGGCCGCGGGCCGAATACGGATTGTTGCCCGCGTTTCTCGACGGCCTGTGCTCCGTTCGGAACCCGAACACGCGAATCATCGACGGATATGAATACGCCTACCCGTTCAAGGACCGCCGGGCCTTCGAGCGCGGCAGGCAGGAAATCCTGCGCGATTCGGACGGGCGTCTGGGCGTCGGTTTCGGTATCTGGCTGGACTGGAACAGCGGGGCGCGCGGCTGGAGCGCCGATCGACTCGACAAGAACTGGTTCAGCCCCGACGAGTTCGGCGCCGCCGTACGCCACGCACTGGATTTCTCGGACAAGTACGTCTGGATCTATTCGGAGCGACTGAACTGGTGGACGCATGAACGACTGCCTTCCGCATATCACCAGGCGCTTGAGAAGGCCAGCTCGGCGCGCTGAATGGCTCGCGCGTCGTCACGGCGCGGGCCGCCCGGTTGCGCCGCGAGAGAAGCCACGGATGCGCGTTGCCAGCGGGGATTCTGTGTTGGCACGCCAGCGTCCCGCGTCCGCCGGAGGAAGCTCATGACGACGCCGACAGAAACGCCGCGCATTTGGGCGATCGTTCCCGCCGCCGGGCTGAGCCGTCGGATGGGGCGAGCGAAGCAGTCGATTCCGATCGGCGATTCGACGATCACGGGAACGGTCGTCAACACGTTGCTGTCGGTGGGGGTCGACCAAGTCGTCGTCGTCACGCGGTCCGAATTGGCCGCCGCGCTGGGCTTGCCGGAGGACGCCCGCCTGCGGGTGGTGATCAACGACGATTCGCGCAGCGCAATGATCGATTCAATTCGAATCGGCATCGACGCGCTGGCGCCTGCGAAGCCCGCGTTGCACGACGGGGTTCTGGTCGTCCCCGGCGACATGCCGGCGCTGCCCGCTTCGGCGTGTACGCGCTGCATGGCGGCGTTTCGTGACGACCCCGGCCGCATTGTCATTGCGACGCTTGGCGCGGCGCGCGGCCATCCGATCATCTTTCCTTATTCGCTACGAAGCGACCTCGAGACGTTGGGTGGCGGTTTGAGGGAGCTTTCGCGGCGCCATCCCCAGCGCGTGCATTCGGTTGTGTGCGACCACGATGGAGTCGTGCGCGACATTGACACGCCGGGTGATCTCGACCGGTTATGAAGCGCGAGGCCGCTCGCGACGGGGTTCCGACGAGAAAGCTTATCGGACGGTTCCTCCATCCGGGCGACGTGTTGCCGACCAGCGAGCGTCAAGATCGCAGGTAGCAACGGCTTCTCGCGCGTGCGCACCGACCTTGCACCCCGCCGAGACCGGGATGCTCCGCCGTATCCACTTTCATGACAAACGTGTTGTTCATCATCGCGCGGCGACCGGCCATCTTTGGCGTTGCTTTTGTGCGTCGAAAACGTTATTAGTACAGATGCGTGAGGTTACCGGTCTATGCGCGCCGATTTCATCACGTTTCACCCGACGAACTTGTCCCGACGTGGATGCAGCGCGCGAGCCTGCCTCGAAAGGAGCATGAACAAAATGACACCCCCCATTTCAAGGAATCGGTTGCGAAGCGGAGCTTGGTTCGCCCTTTGGACGGCCGCCGTCGTGTGCCCCGCAGTCGCTGTCGGCGCGGATGCGACGCTGGTGGTCGGAGCCGGGGCCAACGAATCCACTTTGGCCCTGAAAGGTTCGCCGGCGTTTCATTCCACGACAAACGAGATCGTCGCTCCGACGTTGATCGACATTCCCAATTCCGCCGGCGTGGCCGCAGTCTGGAGCGAAATCCGCCCCAGCGGCGACACCGTCGACTTCTACGCGATCAGCCGGGACGGACAATCGTTCTCGCGCGTCTTCGAGACCAGCTATCTGCTCAAGCTGCGCTATGCGGAGTTCGACCCCGCAAGCGATGCGCCTTGGGTGCCGCCGCTGCTTCAGGCGGACCAGGCGAGCAGGATTCATATCGTGCAGTTTGTGACGCAGCCGCTGGGTGAATTCCAGGCGCTGCTAACCGAGTTCGGCGCGACCGTTCACATTTTCCTGGCCTACAACGCCATGATCGTGGAAATGGAGCCGGTGCTGGCCGACATCGTCGCGCAGTTGCCGATCGTCCGCTCGGTCGTGCCGTTTCACCCGGCTTACAGGCTCGATGAGTCGATCCTGGCGGCGATCGAGGCGGACGCTTTCGATGGCGAGATGAGGCACTATTCGATCCAGGCATTCGGCCGCGGGCTCAAATCGCAACTGGCGATCGCCAACCGCATCGCCGCGCTGGGCGGCAGCGTGATGAATACAGCTCCGGACGGTTTCCGCATGACCGTCACGCTCACTCTCGCTCAGGTGCTCGATATCGCGCATATGAATGAAGCGCACTTCATCGATCCCTGGGGCCGCGGCGAGACCGACATGGACATCGTGCGCGAGATCGGCGGCGCCAACTACATCGAAACACAGGCTGGCTACACCGGTCAGGGTGTCCGCGGCGAGATATTCGACACGGAGGTCGATGCGAATCACCCCGAGTGGAACGGTCAGACGCCGCTCCTCCACGGCCCCAACGGCAACGCGGGAGCGCACGGGACAAGCGTCTATGGCATCTGCTTCTCCACCGGCGTCGTCCGCCCCCAGGCCAGGGGTCTGCTGCCCGACGGCGAGCAGGGGATTTTCAGTTTCTACCCGAACTCGACCCAGTTCGGCGGCCCCACCACGCGGCTGCAACAGAACACCGAGGCGACCGATCCGAACGGTCCGTTCCGCTCGGTCTTCCAGACCTCCAGCGTGGGCAGTCCCCGGACCAGTCAATACACCACGATCTCGGCCGAGACCGACGACTACCTGTTCCTAGTGGATTACCTGAGCTGCCAGTCGATGAGCAACGCCAACCTGGTCCCGCAGACGCGCCCGCAGGCCTGGGCCAAGAACATCGTCGGCGTCAGTGGTGTCAACCACCAAAACACGCTTACCCGGGTCGATGACTCTTCCGCGGGCAGCACGGGCCCGGCCGCTGACGGCCGCATCAAGCCCGACCTGACCCACTTCTACAGCGGCATCTTTACGACCTCCGCCGGGGGCGGCTACAGGGAGTTCGGCGGCACCTCGGGTGCCACGCCCTGCACCGTCGGCCACTTCGGGCTGCTGTTTCAGATGTGGCACGAAGGGGTGTTCCCGGGGTTCGGCGGGGGGACGTCGGTGTTCGATAGCCGGTGCAAGTCGACCACCGCCAAGGCCATTATGATCAACGCCGCCTATCGCTACGACTGGAACCAGGGCGGCAGCAACGCCAATATGTTTCGCGATCGCCAGGGCTGGGGCATGGCCGATGTCGGCAATATCTTCAACATTGCGGACAACCTTTTTATCGTCGACGAGACCGATTTGATCGATCCGCTCGGCCTTAACACCTACTTCATCGATGTCCTGGCCGGCGATCCGGAGTTCCGCGCCACGCTGGTCTACATCGATCCGGCCGGAAACCCGGCCGCGTCCGTGGCCCGCATCAACGATCTCACGCTGAAGGTGATCTCGCCCGGCGGCCTGGAATACTGGGGCAATAACGGCCTGCGCGCCGGCAACTATTCGACGCCCGGCGGATCAGCCAGCCTCGTGGACACAACCGAGAACGTGTTCATCCAGAATCCCGAAGTCGGCCGTTGGACCGTCGAGATCTATGGCGACGAGATCGTTCAGGACAGCCACCTGGAAACACCGGGCATTGACGCCGACTATGCGCTGGCGGTCTTCCCCGGACGCGGATCGATCGTCCCGCCGCCCTTCAGCATTCGCTTCGTGAGCGGCCCGTCCGGACTCTTACCGGCGGGAACGACTGCGACCGTTGAGGTCGACATCATTCCGGGCGCCGAGAACATCGTTCCGGGCAGCGAAACCGTGTTCTATCGCTATGACGGCGGCGCATTCAACGGGATCGTGTTGACGCCGGTCGGCAACGATCGCTACACCGCGAGCTTGCCGGCGGTCGACTGCGGCGATACGCCGGAGTACTACTTCCAGGCCGAGGGCGACCAAGGTACGATCAAGACGCTTCCGCGCGACGCGCCGACAACCGTATTCTCATTTGAAGTTGGAACCATTACCGAGCTGTATCACTTCGACTTCGAAGTGGCCCCCGACTGGACCGCGGAGAATCTGGGCGCGACCTCGGGTGACTGGCAGCGCGGCGTGCCGGTCAACGACCCGAACTGGGCCTTCGATCCGATTTCGGACTCCGACGGCAGCGGCCAGTGCTTCCTGACCGAGAACGAATTGGGGAATACGGACGTCGACAACGGCGCCGTCCGGCTTACGTCCTCCTTATTCGATCTCGCGGGTGTTGTCGGCATCTCCATCAGCTACGATTACTACCTCAATCTGAACAACACGACCGGCGGTGTCGACCGCTTGCTGGTGGAGATCAGCAGCAACGACATGGCCGGCCCGTGGACTGAAATCGCCCGTCATACGAGCGACGGCGGAACGAGCTGGCGGACGCACGTGATCACGCAGGACGATCTGAACAACGCCGGCGTGACGTTGACCGCGACCATGCGAATACGCTGGACGGCCAACGACGCGGACCCGCAGAGCATCAACGAGGCCGGTCTCGACGCCTTGTTCATCACCGTCGCGGGCTGCTTCCCGGCATTCCCGCCTGGCGACTTGAATTGCGACGGCTCGTTCAACGGCGGCGACATCGACCCGTTCTTCCTCGCACTCGGCGATCCGGCCGGCTACGCGGCGGCATTCCCCAACTGCGACATCCTGCTCGGAGACATGAACGGTGACGGTTTCGTCAACGGTGGCGATATCGACCCGTTCTTCGCCTGCCTAGGCGGCGGCGTTTGCCCGTAGGATCGACCGCAGAGGTCGTAGGTCAATGGGATCCAATCGGAGGCCGCCCCACGGGGCGGCCTCTCTTTTTCCGCGGACTCACGATTCCGACGACTCCCCCATCCTCGGGGCACTCAGCTCGAATGCCCGCTGGACGGCGGTGATGACGATTTGATATGCTACCCGTGTGCCGTTTGGCATCTTCCGCATCGGACCGTGGAGTCGGGTCGTGCTTCGTCTTCGCCGCGCATTCACGTTGATCGAGCTGCTGGTAGTCATCGCGATCATCGCACTTCTGATCGCCGTGCTGCTGCCCGCACTGCGCGCGGCCCTGCGTGCGGCGTGCGAAACGAGCGAAAGCCCGCCCTGTGTTCGCCTCGACCATCAATTCCCGGTCGCTGTAAGCGGCATTGGAGACGAACAGGTTGAGGCTGCCGAACTCCTCTACCGTTCTGGCAACCATCTCTTCGACGGCCGGTTGGTCGGCGACGTCGGCCTGCAGCAGCAGACGTGGATTGGATTCGAGAACTACTACCGTTTGCCGCACGACGAATCGTTTCACTACGCCCTGCGAAATACATGCTTCTTCGTTGCCATCATCGTACCGGTCGTTTGGCTCACCACTCTGTTGATTGCCGTGTTGGTCTATCCATTGGGTCAGATGGCACGGTCGTTCTATCGTTTCGCGTTCTATGTTCCCGTCGTGGCCGGCGGTGTCTGTCTGGCGATGGTTTGGCTATGGATTTTCAATTACAGCTACGGTTTGCTGAATCACATCACCGACATCACTGCCGGCGTCCGTTTCGATTGGCTGGGTCATCCCACATCGGCGCTGCCGTCATTGGCCGTTGTGGTCATTACCTGGGCGCTGGGCCAGCCGATCATCATTTTCCTGGCAGCCTTGGGTGGGATTCCGGCGGAAGTGAATGAAGCGGCGATGATCGACGGTGCGGGGCCGCTGCAGCGATTTTACGCACCCGTGAGCGGCGGCGGGCTGATGGCCGGCTGCGCGACCGCCGTGGCGGCGCTTTGCCCGGACAGCGAGATCGTCGGTGTCGAGCCGGATGACGGCGACGACACGCGCCGCAGCCTTGCCGCAGGTAAACGGCTGGCCGTACCGCCGCCGCGCACACTGGCAGACGGTCTGCGCGCGCGCCGGCCGGGCGCGCTCACCTTCCCCATCCTGCGCAAGCACGTGACGCGCATCGAGACGGTGACGGACGAGGAGTTGCTGGCGGCCATGGGCTGGGCGCTGGCCAGGCTGCGGCTGGTGCTCGAGCCTTCGGGCGCAGCCTCGCTGGCCGTCGCGCTGCGCGAGGCCGAGACGAATGGCAGCCCTTCACCCGGCGCGGAGTCCGACGCCGGAGTCCCGCGCTGGGGCGTGCTGCTGAGCGGCGGAAACGTCGACGGATCGCTGCTGGCCAGCACGGTCGCGAGTTGCTCTTCCTGATGGCCCCTCCCCACTCTCATTGATAGACCGCCCCGTCGCTCTTGTGAATACA
>JACZRH010000155.1 GCA_022574815.1 Planctomycetota bacterium
CGTGACTCGGGTCGGTGTGACCTCCGGGGCCAGCGCTCCCGAAGAAGTTGTCGAGGCCGTGCTCGCGCGGCTGGGCGAACTCGGCGTGTCGGCCACGGACGAGATCGACGCTCCCGACGAGGGCGTCGAGTTCAAGCTGCCCCCCTTTGTCGATATCACCCACCGCGGCCAGCCGGTCGGCTGAGTGCGGGGCGTCGTCGCGCGGGATGCCCGGCGCCTCTGGCGCCATGTCCGCGCCGTGTTGGAACGCAACCAGCCACATTGCTATACTCGCCCGTCATGCGAAAAAACTACGTGCTCGACGCCAACATCCTGCTGCACGACCCCGAGTCGATCTTCCACTTCGCCGACAACCACGTCATCATTCCGGTCGCCATCATCGGCGAGATCGACCGCTTCAAAAAGGAGATGACCGACCGCGGCTACAACGCCCGCGCCGTCGTACGCATCCTCGACGCCCTGCGCGGCGAGAAGAGCCTTTCCGCGGGCGTCCCGCTCGACAACGGCGGAACGCTGACCGTCTACTGTGACACCGACCACGCTGCCGCCAACGGCCAACCGGACGGTGATCGGGAAATCCTGCGCGTCGCCGAGACCGTGCGCAAGGCCGAACCCGACACGCCGGTCGTGATTGTCACTAAGGACATCAACCTGCGCATTCGCGCCGACGCCGCCGGTCTGCGGGCCGAGGATTACGAATCCGACCGCGTGCTGCTCTCGGAGCTCAACACCGCCGAGCGGACCTTGACGCTAGAGGCCGATTCGTTCGAGGCCCTCAAAGTCAACGGTGATCTCCCGTTGCCCGACGGCGACTTCACGCCGAACGAATACGTGCTGTTGCGGAATGGCGCGTCCGAACGGAGCACACTGTTGGCGCGGGTCGATCCGGACGTGAGCCGCCTGCAAGTGTTGCGCGCCCCGGACGCCGGCGTCTGCGGCATCCGCCCGCGCAACAAGGAGCAGTACTACGCCCTCGACGCGTTGCTCGACGAGCGCATCCAGCTCGTCACGCTGATGGGCAAGGCCGGCACGGGTAAGACGCTGCTCGCGATCGCGGCGGCGTTGTACAACACTCTCAAACGCAAGCGCTTCCGGAGCGTGCTCGTCGCGCGGCCCGTCGTACCACTGGGGCGAGACATCGGCTACCTGCCCGGCGATGTCGACAGCAAGTTCACGCCATGGATCAAGCCGATCGTCGACAACATCGAATTCCTGTTGCACGCGCACGGTCCCGTGCGCGGCTTTTCCGACTGCGCGTCGCTCTTCCGGTCCGGATTGCTGGAGATCCAGCCGCTCACGTACATCCGCGGCCGGAGTATCTCTCAGCGGTTCGTCGTGATCGACGAGGCCCAGAACCTCACGCCTTTGGAGGTGAAGACGGTCATCACGCGCATCGGAGAGGACGCGAAAGTCGTCCTGACCGGCGACCCGTGGCAGATCGACAATCCCTACGTGGACGCGACCAGCAACGGATTCATGTATTTAGCGCAACGGTTTCGCTCCGAGCCGCTGGCGGCGCACGTCCAGCTTCGCAAGGGCGAGCGCAGCCCTTTGGCCGAACTGGCGGCGAACCTGCTCTGACCCATGGTTCGTGGAACCGCAAAGGCGCAGAGTGAAGATTCTCACGCCGGCGCGTTCTTGCAGATCCGAGGGCTGAACCCCGAACCCTGAACCCCTTGGCGGCCGCGTGGACGCACGTTGCGACGACACTCGGTTGACGACCGGTGGACAACTTGTGGCTTGCAAGAAAGCCCCAAAAAACTTGCGCAAGAAGCGTCCTTCCGTAAGTGTTGTCAGCGGGAAGTTTAACTCTTCCCACTCGGGCGCAACTCGCTACTAACACCCTGTCAACAATTGATTTACCTTGCACGGCTCCGAACTTTGTGCTATTCTTCCCCTGCGACGTGAGGGTCGCAAGTGTTCAGCACCTCACGGCGGTCCCGTCCGGCTTCGGCAGAGCGCGGGCAAATCCTAAGAGCGTCGATCAGCGGGCAGCGATGTCGCAGCGCGGCGCGAGGTGAACCCATAGCCCGGAGGCGGCTTCGCTCGAACGAACGGGAGCGCAACGGTGCGAAAACCCTAGAAGGGTTGCCGCGCGCGGAGCAGATGATTCGTCGTCGGCTTCAAATGCGGCCAAGTGGGAGTTGATTGAGACTCTGAGGTGCGGGCAACGTCGGTGGTTCGTCCATCAGCAGCGCCAAGCACGTGAGAGGAGCTTGGGCGCGAGTTCAAGCAAGGCTCTTACTCGTAGGCCCTAGAAGGGGAAAACCCAAGGGAGCAGCCAGCGGTGGGCGTACTAATCCCACGTCCGTCCGCGAGGGACTCTCGCAAGGGTCAAAGCCCGGAAACCGGGACCCGTCGGGCCGGTTCGGCGCCTTCGGGCGGCGGAAGCAACGCCGGGTGAAACGGTATGCGGGTTCGACCGGTTCGGAAACGTCTCGGCAACCTTGTGAGAGGGGAAAGCTCCGAAGGGTGAATCCCATGAGCGCCGCCGGTGTGAAACAAAACCGGCAGGGGTTCGGAGGGCGTAAACCGCCGAGAGGGTGGCCAAACCCTGAGGGCGGACCGTAGCGGGCAGGCAAAACCCGCAGCGAGTGGATCTCCGTGCCCTCGTGTGCTGAAGGGAAGCGAAGCTCATGAGAGGAGTCGGCCCGTGCTTCGGCTAGGCTGGCTAGGACTCGCCGGGAAAGGCTCTAGACGGAGGCGAAACTCGTAGAGAGGAAACGTCGGAAACTTAACTGCTTCCGGCACGGTTCGTCGAAGAAAGACCGCAAAGTCGAGGGAACGGCCAACGGCATAACGGGAGCGTCTAACCCATAAGGGCGCTACTTCGATGAGACGAAAACTCTGAACGAGCAGCTGATCCGCGAAGAGAAGGATCGGGCGTGTCAGGACGCCCGTATCGAGCGGCGAATTCCGAATACTCTGTAGGGCGCACTGAGCACGAACGACCTCACGCCGCATTTTTTTGCGCGCCGCGCGCGTCGATGCGGCCCCCCTACCAAAGCTACCGACTCTTCGAGCGACTGATTTCCGCGACCATCTTCGCCGCACTTCGTCCAGGTTCGTCGTACGTCGTCGAAGTTCGTTGGACCATATTGAGGTCGGGTCCCCGAACCGGCCGTTGCCTTTTATAGCGGCATGGCTCGCGAGATGGGTGCCACGGCCGTGTCGGCCGTGCCTCGTATGCGATCCGGCTCGCGGCGTACCGGTAGCCCACAGGTCCGCGAGGCGGGTATCGCGTATTTTGCGATTGGAGGGACCGGGCTTGGAGACGAGCCGGTTCGGTTGCTGTTTCCCGCGTTGGAATGCGTCTCCGACGCGCAGACCATCACGACACACGTCGAGCGGCGCGAGGGCGATCCGCACGAAAGCTATACGGTCAACGATGCGGGGATATCACTTCGATCGCAGAAGCTGAGGGATGAGCGACTCCAGCTTTTCGCGCGCAATTGTCGAGTGCAGGCGGCCCTGCTTGTCGATAACGAACATCGCCGGAATGCCGTGGATGCCCCAGTCGGCCGAGTACGACGTGTCGCCGCCGAGGTAGTGCTGCGGCCAGGGGAGCTTTCGTTCTGCGACAAAGGCGCGCAGCTTCTCGAGTCCGCCTTGCTCTTCGGAAGAATCGAGGCTGATACCGACGATTTCCAGGCCCTTCTCGTGATACTGTTCGTATAGTCTTTGAAGACGCGGCAGCTCGGCAACACAGGGAAGGCACCGCGTGGCCCAGAAATCCAGTACGATGACGCGTCCGCGCATTTCCTTCAGCGCAACCTTTTTGCCGGAAATGGCGTCCGTGAAGCTGAGATCGAACGGCTTGCCGAGCGCTTCAATCTGCCGCAGCTTTCCTTTTGCGATGGAAGCCTCGGAGGCATCCGGGTAGTCGCGCTGGATCCGCCGCAGGATCGCTACGCGGCGCTTGTCATCAACCTGCTCGAAACCGTAATCGACGAGCCAGGTTAGCAGCCGCGGATACATAAAATTGCGCCGCGTCGGCTCATTTCCGAGCTTGATCGCGTCATCGACCGCTTGGAGCGCCTTGGCCATGAGCTCTTTTTCGCCCTCCATTACGAGACCCACCAACCACCGTGCGCGAGGGTAGTACGCTCTGCGAGCAAGAGGCCCGGCCGGATCCGCTCTGATCGCCGCCTCGGTTTCTCGCAGGATCAACCGGCTGGTGCGCACGCGCGCGTTCATTAGGGCAGTGACGTTGGGGCCATTCGGCTCTTCCCGCAGGGATTTGCCGAGTTCGGCGCCGAGTGCGGTGCCCGGCGTGGAAATTGTTACGATCGGGCCGCTCGCCGGCGCCGTCGTGGCGAGCGTGGGGGCGACGGTTGCGAACCAACTCATGATCGGCAGAATTCTGACGGCGAACCACGCGTAGCCGACCGCCAGCGTGATCCCGCTCGCAAGCAACCCCCAGAACTCGATTCTGGCGAAGCGCGCCAGTCCCGGTCGCGGAATTCGCTTCATCAGGCCCGCGAGCATTCGCACGACGCCCAGCCACGTCACGCCGTAGCCGATCGCCCAAAGGATGATGTGTGCAATGAGCAGCACCCAAAACCCGCCGGAAAACATGGCCAACGGCGCGTTGGGCGCGGCCTGAACGGCGCTCATGGTGTACCGCAACGACAGGAGATTGATCAGGATCGGCGCCGGCATGAGCCAGAGGCACCAACGCACGCAACGCCGCGCGCTGAGCCGTTCGGGCGCGTCGCGAGCGACCGGCTCGGGCGCGCTGAACCGGAACAGCCCGTGCATGACGAGCCCGATGACGAGCGCGTAGAAGGCCGACTGGACGAGGTTTATCGTTAGCATCAGCCCGGTCGGCGGCGCCGCGCCGAAGCTCGGCGCGCTGAGGATCATGAAGACAGCCATGCCCAGCGACAGCAGAATCCCCCCGCCGACCATCACCGCCAGCGCGATCAAAACCTTGAGCAGCCCGCGTGCCAGGCCGCGCGCCCAGACTGGCGACGCGAAGCGCAGCAGCTCGCCGCCGATCGAGAGTCGCACCGGATGAGCGCATTCGGTACACACCGCGTCGGCTTCAAGCGACCGCAGGTTGTATCCGCAGTTCAGGCAAGGTGCGTCGACGCAAACGCGATTGTCAGCGGCCACGCGCTCGGCGACGAACTCCTCGGCAACGGCCTTCATATTCTCTGCCCTTGCTGCACGGACCTACGACGGGGAGCGCGAAACGCTGCACGTCATGCGGAGCGAAGTGAAGCATCTTGCCTCGGATTCGGCGAGATTTCTCGCTACGCTCGCAGTGAAGGTTTTCACCGACTCCCGCTCCAAGGAATACGATGAGCAAAACCGAGTATTCCGCAAGAGGTGTACACTCTCTCCGTCATCGATCGGCAGGCGGTTGGAATCATGACGCGCGCAGACGGCGCGCGGCCTCCAGGAAACGCTCCACCCGCTCGGCGTCCAGCGCGTTCGACCACAGCCCGTCCACCTTGAGGTACGAACCGACTACAAATACGTCGGCGTGCGGCCACAGCGCCGGCAGGTTCTCGGGCGTCAGGCCCGAACCGATCCACACCGGGACCGAAACGCTCTCGCGCACCGTCGCGGCATCCTCCGGCCGGGTCGGCTCGCCGGTCGCGACGCCGGTGACGACGACGCCGTCGGCGCCGCAGAACTCGGTCGTGCGGGCCGCCTCGGCGAGTGAAACGTCGCTCGTGATCGCGTGGCTCGAGTGCTTCTTCTTCACGTCGGCGACGACCTTGACGCGCTGGGCGCCAATCTGTCGGCGATAACGCAGCAGCGGTCCCGCTTCGGCGGTCGGCATGAGCCCTTCGTCCGCGATATGCGCGTAAGTGAAATTCTCGACGCGAACGAAGTCCGCACCGATCACATGCGCGACGGCCAGCGCTGCGCGGTTTGCCGCCGCCAGAATCTGCACGCCAAGCGGAATGCTGGTGCGAGTGCCAGAATCCTTAGTCGCACTTCTCGCGGCGATTGCAGGTCTGTGACTCGACGCTGATGCGAGAATCTTTTCTCGCACTGCCAGCCCGACGGCCGTCATCGCCGCGACGATCTCCGGCCCGACCTGTCCGCACAAGTACGGAACATCGTGCATGTTTTCGAGAATGATCCCGTCGAGCCCATGTTTCACGAAGACGCCGGCTTCCTCGACCGCGCGATCGGTGATCGCCGCGAGCGACTCGCCGTGCCGCGGCGTCCCGGGCAGCGCGCCGACGTGGATCATCCCGATGACGGATTTCGACTTTGCGAACATCTCCCATTTTCTCCAGCGATGTTTGGCGTCACACGGATCGGTGGGCAGGTTAATCACCTTTGCGGTTCCGTGCAAAACGCCTGGTGTGCGCTCGTGCCTCGTCGCGGAGGCAGCCACGATCAACATGGACGGCACGGCCCTCTACGAGGCCGCCGCCGCGATCTTCATCGCCCAGGCGATCGGCATGGACTTGAGTCTCCTGCAGTAATTGACGATCGCCATCACGGCCACGCTGGCGGCCATCGGGGCGGCGGGCATCCCGGAGGCGGGTCTGGTGACGATGCTGATCGTGCTCAACGCGGTCGGCCTGCCGATCGAATACATCGGCCTGATCCTCTCGGTCAACTGGCTGCTGGACCGCTTCCGCACCGCGGTCAACACCTTCGGCGACTCGATCGGCGCGGCGGTGATTGAGAAGACGTTTGCGGCGGACGATTCGCCCGGCGCGGTTTCGGACGAAACCTAGCTGGAAGGGACGGGGCACCCGCGGTCATTCGATGCGTCACTGTACTGGAAACAGAGCCCGAAGCGCTAGCGAGGGTTACGGCCTCGCAGCGCATTTGGCGCCCAAACCCTCGTTGAACTTCGGAGTTGGATTGGTGTCCGGCACCCATTAGGAACCGAGGAGTTTGCCGACGCAGGGTTCCGGTCGACAAGCCACGGCCTTGCCGGCAAGTCGTGCATGAGGATCATGGCGCCGGCACTCGCGCGTACCAAACCGACGTTCACCCTTGCTCTCGACCATGTTCCGCGCGCTTGAGAGGTCCCGGACCAACCGTCGCCACGATTCGCTTTTCGAGCCTCCGCGCCAAATCCTCGGACGACTTCCAGGCTATGTGATTCATGTGATTCGTATCAAAATGGGCAGCGTTGAGATGACTCTCATGGCATGTGAAGATCACTGGGATCTCCATTCCTCGCGCGAAACCGGCCTCGTAATAAACTCCGGGCCGGTGGCCGGTAAAGTCGGCAACGACGAACCGGCTTTGTCGAATCTCCACCACGATCTCGTCCATGATGTCGTCGTTGAATTCCTTGAAATCGATGCGCCGCGGCTCGTATCCTGCCTGTTCGACTCCGACTCTGAAACCACTGTCATACGCCCTCGTACAAAAACTGCGCGAGTTTTCGCCTTCGATCGCGTCTTCTTCATTGCCATACCACATCGCTACGAAGGCGCTCTTTGAGCTGAGCCCGTCCGCACCACGCTCGATCTCGGCGATCCGGTTCCAGCCGGCGGGAGAGAGAACCAGATCGTGCTGGGTAATGGAACTTTGCTTTGCGGTTAGCAAGCCGTCCTGTTCGAGCGCAGTCACGACGAAATCTGCCTCGGTTTTGTCTCGTGCGAAGAACAGGGAACGATCCATACCTAGGTCGATTTCCACAGGATACCCAAGTCCGTCCGACAGCCGTCGCAGGTTGACCAGCGCGCGGTCAAGCTGACTACTGATCTCTTTGGGAAAGTGTGTGCTGAGAAGCTCGGTGATTTGAACGCTCTCGAAATGGTCGAGCGTCGGGACAATATCACCGTCGACCAAGAGCAGTTTGGATCCTCGAATCGAATGCTCGCGAACAATCGCAGAGATGAGATATCGCTTCTCGTCCAATTCGCGCAAGCTGAACTTAGATGTTTCCTCGATAGCAAACTCGCCGCACGTCCGGCACTCATAATGCTCAACACGGACGCTCAGGACATACTCGCAACGAGCTGTCTTGTGATCACACAACGGGCAGGTCGCCGTTTCTGCCATTTGCCAGTGCCTTTACTCTGAGTAGCCGGTTCCGGAGATCAGGGATCTCCTCACGTCCACGTCGTCCCGTCGGGGCCGTCGCGGAGTTCGATGCCGGCGTCGCGGAGCCGGTCGCGAATCTGGTCCGACAGCGCGAAGTCCTTGTTCTTGCGGGCGTCGTCGCGCATTTCGACCACCATTCGGATCAGGTCGTCCTGCTTCGACACCTCGTCGCCGCCGAGCGGGGACGGCCACTTCATGCCCAGTGCGTCGCCGGTCAGGCGCTGCATGAGCGTGTCGGCGGCGAGCAGGTCCTCAAGAGGGGCCGCGTCGCGGATCCATTCGCCGGTCTGGCGGGCGAAGTCGAAGACCGTCGCGATCGCCGCCGCCGTGTTGAAGTCCTCGTTCATCGCGTCGGCGAAACGCTGTTCGACGTCGGCCAGCGCCGCGCGGACGGCGTCGGACTTGGCGGTCGCGGCGACGGACCACGGCAAGTACCTCGCTAGCGCTTCGGGCTCGGATTGCGGGCCTGACGACCCTTGAGTTTCGGACGACACGGCTGACACAGCCGTGGCACCCGGAGTCCCTTGATCCCTCGATCCCTCAATCCCCCCCTCCGTGCCTTCGTGCCTTTGTGCCTTCGTGCGTGCTCGCTCGCCCGCCGCCCGCGACAGCTCGCGCACGGCGTCACGCAACTTGTAGCTTCCGCTTTCGGCCCCGCGCAACGCCTCGTTTGAAAAATCCAGCGTCTGTCGGTAGTGGCTGGTCAAAATGAAGTGCCGCACGACGACCGGCTCGAAGCTGCGTTCGAGCAGCAGGCCGCCGGTGCGGTCGCGCAGCGGCTCGCGTGTGTGGAAGATGTCCTTGAGCGAGAGCGCGTTGCCCAGGCTCTTGCCCATCTTCTGCCCGTTCAGCGTACACATGTTGTTGTGCAGCCAGTAGCGGGCGAACGGCTTGCCGGTGTCGCACTCGGCCTGTGCGATCTCGCACTCGTGGTGCGGGAACTGGTTTTCGAGGCCGCCGCCGTGGATGTCGAACGTCTCGCCAAGGTATTTCTGGCTCATGGCGGAGCACTCGATGTGCCAGCCGGGGAAGCCTTGGCCCCACGGGCTGGGCCAGCGCATGATGTGCTCCGGATCGGCCCGCTTCCACAACGCGAAGTCGGCCGGGTGCCGCTTCTCCGCGTTGACCGCGACCCGCGCCCCGGCCTCCATCTGCTCGACCCGCCGCCCGCTGAGCTTGCCGTACTCGGCGAACGAGCTCACGTCGAAGTAGACCGAGCCGTTGACCTCGTAGGCATGGCCCTTTTCGATCAGCCGCCGCGTGGCCTCGATCTGCTCGGGGATGTGCCCGCTGGCGCGCGGCATGATGTCGGGCCGCAGCAGGTTGAGCGCGTCCATGTCCTCGAGGTAGCTGGCCAGGAACGTCTCGACGACGGCCATGGGGTGCAGCCCGCGGCGGCGGGCCTCGGCGATGATCTTGTCCTCGCCCTCGTCGGCGTCGTCGGTCAGGTGCCCGACGTCGGTGATGTTCTGGACGTAGTTGACCTGATAGCCGCTGAAACGCAGCCAGCGCAGGATCGCGTCGAAGCTGACGTAGCTCTTGGCGTGCCCGAGGTGGCTGTGCCCGTAGACGGTCGGCCCGCAGACGTACATCGTCACGCGCGGCGGATTGAGCGGGACGAATTCCTCGCGCTTGCGCGTCAGACTGTTGTAGACCTTCAAACCCATCGTTTCACCTGCCGCTGCGACCGCGTCACCGGGTCCGCATCCGCCCGGCCGGTTCGCGAATGGGCCATTGTACGCCGCCAGCGCCAGAATTCACCCGCCGCTCGTCAGTGTTCCGTGTGTGAGTTGTCCGCGAAATGTAGCGGCCCGGCGTCTCGCCGGCCGTAGGCGGCGATGACGCACTCATCACCGCGATCAGGCGCCACCCAGCCTATTCGTTTACGCTCGCCGTCGATTCGCGACGTTTCGCTGCTGTGGCGATCATGTCGTACCACCTCGTGAGCATCTCGTCCAAAGTGATCGCTTCGTCGCTTCGCATGTTGTCGAATTCATTCAGAACACGCTCCAGATCTGCGTCGGACAGCTCTGAAATCCGCTCCCGCTCCTGTTCAACGCCGGGCACGTACTTGAACACGTATCCGGTGGCGTAAGGAAATCGATGGACCCCCGAATAGGTTCGGCCCGGCCTGTGTGTTGTGTACGCCGTGGCCCTCCCGTACGTGTAGTTGCCGACACGGTATGCCGAGCCGTACACGTTGGTCGTCGAACGGCTTGGCGTGCTGTAGACGTACGGGCGCTCCTCCATACCCGCATCGAAGATGAGTACTACGTCGCCGCCATACCTTGCCGCCTTCTTGGCTAATGCCATTTTGAGCGTGTTCGGAGTGGCGAGAGCGTTTCCGCCTCCCTTCACCGCACCGATGACGATGTAGTCCTGTGATCCCAACTGGTCTCTCAGAATCCGACCGGCTTCACGCTCCAGCTCATAACGTTGTCGACGAGAATTGTGCGGAAGCTGTGCCCGCTCGAGGATCGGTTGTGACTCCTCAATCGTTCCATGGATGACCTTTGCGGTTTCCGTACGCGCGGTTTCGTTTTTGATGAATCCTTCGTATCGCACCCTGTGCAGGGCACACGCACCGGACAGCAGGAGAATCAAGCAGGTGCAACAATTCGTTATGAACAATCTCATGGAACAAGCCTCCGCTTGGGCCCGCTTCCAGCGAGTCCTCCGTCGCCCCGAGTATACCACGCCAATTCTAGTTCGCGGCCCGCCGAACGTTTCTGCTGACCACGTTTCGGCCCATCGGTGACGAGCCCGCCACGACACACCCGAAATGGATCGGCGATGGGTCATTGTACGCCGCCCGCGCCAGAATTCACCCGCCGCTTTTTCGTGTTCCGTGTGCGTGCCATCGGAGAAATGTAGCGGCCGGCGCCTCGCCGGCCGTAGACGCAGAGGACGCGTCCGCAGCGCGATCGGGTCGGGTATCTCGCCCGGGCCAAGTTAGCCGCTGGGCACATCCCCCGGCGATCTACGGCGTGCGAGGC
>JACZRH010000156.1:0-900 GCA_022574815.1 Planctomycetota bacterium
GAAAATCGCGATCCATTTGGCGGTCTCGAAGAGCACCGCCGCGAGCGATTCCGAAACCTGCGACAGCGGCCAGATCAGCGTGAGAAAAAACGGCGGGTAGATGTAAAACCCGCGGTCGTGCCCGTACAGCGGCTTACCCGGGTCGGCGACGACGCGGGCGGCGGTTTCGCGCCAGCCCTTGAGATCGGGGTTGTGGTTGTGCATCCGGTCGAGAAACGCAAGCTGGTCCACGATGAACGGCAGTGCGAGGATCAGACACAGGCCCAGCGTCGCCTTGCCGTGAGACGTGACCCGAAACCCGCGATGCTGCCAACCGAGCGCTTGCCGGACGTTCATGCCGTCATTCTGCGGCTTTGCGCCCGCGGCGCCCACCGGGCCGCGTCTTGCTTATACATAGCTAAGCCGGACGACTTTATAGATCCGTGAGCGCTCCCGTCACGCCTAACTTACAACCCGATTTGAAACCCGGCAATTCTCGAATGTTTGACTCGCCAGCGGCAGAAGAAATAATGTACCCGGGGACAATCGCCGATCAAGAAGCGTGGCGACGGGATTGGTCCGCACGTAATACAATATATAGCGCTTGACTATTCATGAACCGCATCATATAGTTCAACGGTACGGCGAGTAGGAGTTCCTGAGCCATGACCGCGAATGCGCTAGATATGATCGAATTAGTGCCGGGATTGTATGTGGTTCAGGCGGTGGACGAGTTTAAGTCAGCCTATTTTGACCCAAGCCCGAGTTACGTGCGGTCCGATAAACGCGATCCCAAGTGCGCGTTGGGCCGCGCCGAGGACGGTGACACTCCTCACGACGAGGATGAGCGCCGCTAACCGAGTTTCTTCACGTGTTCCGATGTCGGCCGCGACAGCGAGACTGGGCTACCCGGATCCAGAA
>JACZRH010000156.1:910-10938 GCA_022574815.1 Planctomycetota bacterium
ACAACACCATCGATCCCGGCCTGTTGATCACCAGCACGACCATTTTTAACAACCGGGCGGCGCGCGGCGGCGGGATCGACAACGTTTTCGGCCGCGTGAACGTGGCCAATACGATCGTCGCCGGCAACACGGCGGGGGCCGGACTCGGCGACGACGTACGCAGCGCCGGTCCCGCGGGAACCAGCGACTTCACTTCGCGCGGCAACAACCTGATTGGAGACGGAGACGATGCCGCGAGTTTCATCTGGCGTATAAGGCAGGCGATACAAGGTGGAACGCTCAAAGTAGCCGCCCCTGAACCAGTTCTCGCAGTCCGTCACAATGTAGATGCCGGTAACGATCTCCTCGATTTCTAGAACATCTACGTCTGTTTTCATTGCCCTCCACTCCTTTCGACTTGGGCATGTTATGGGAGTAGCCGTGCTATCACCAGTGCCCAATGCTGAAGCCTCCGAACGATATCCCGAGCAGCCTTACCGTTTTCAATCCACCGCGTTTCTTGCAGTCGGGTGCTCGTATCCACGGAGAGCGTCCCGATTCGATCCTTGATAGGACCGGTCGTGAGATCATCAAAGTTCAGCCAACCAGGGATGGCCACACTGATCAATGCTTGGCGATCTTGGCGCACGAGCGTTTGCTGTTGCTGTGTCATATTCCATTCTTCGAATTCCTTCTTGGCAGCGTTCATGTCAGCTATCGCAATCCCCTTCTCACTTTCCAGCGCTGCGCCGGTACATCCGCCTTTACGCTCAAGTTCGAGTTCACGATCCGGGTCGCCATCCATCCCATAGTGATATACCACGACGCGACTGCCGCGCCGACTCCCGGTGTTCAACATCACGTGAGCGCGGACTGACTGCGCATTCGTGGTCTGCTCGATTTCATGAGCTACAGCAGCAAGCAGAGGCTGATAGAACTTTGGCGGCCCATAGTTTAATTGAATCTGGCGTACAAGGTTGTCTCCCGCCTCTCCGCGGAGCTTGAGCGCCGGAAACTCGCTCAGCCTTCCTGTTGCCGCCCTGAATCCGCAATTAAACAGTTCCTCTCTTCGGCCTCGATCGATTCCCAGATCCATCGCATTGATTTCCGGTGTTTCGATCGGGACGTACACAATGTTGCGGCTAAATGTGCTGAGCGTATCACGCAGTAGAGCATCGCTGGCCTCGAGCCCGGTGCCGATCAGGTCGGCGAACAAATCGCGCACGTTGTACGGGCTCGCGGCAGAGCGAACACCCGGCACGAGATCGAAAGCGAGTATTGGGTAACGACTTCGGCGATGTTCTTCGGCAAACAAGAAAACCGGCAGGTTGCTCGAAAGCCCGCCGTCAATCAGTCGATACTGCAACTTCTCGATTGGCCGGAAGACGAACGGAAACGCTGCCGACGCGACCACGGCATCCACGACGGACTGGCTGTAGTTCGCTTCCCGGCTGAATACCGCGGCGCATCGGCGTGTTAGATCCGTCGCGAGGATTTTCAGCTGCGGAGCCCCGTTATCCTCGAGAGCTTCAAACGAAATCTCAGGATGGCTCGCGAGGTTCGGTATCTTGGCGACAACTCGTTCCCGAAGATACTTGGCTAGCCTGGCGGAATCATAAAGTCCGAATTGCCGGCTAACCGTGTTAATGATCGCCTTCGCCTTCCCAGACGACATAAGGCGGAAGAATTTTCCGGACGCGAGAAGCTGCAGGGCTGATTTCGCGGCGTCAAGCGCGGCGCCACCATCCGACAGAAGCGACGAAAAGTCGAGGCGCTCAACCGCTTCTTCGTGTAATTGGTCTTCGCGGTATCCTACTGCTGCCAGAAGTGAGACGATACTGCCGCCCGACGTACCACCATATCCAACAAACTCAATTCCTTGTTTCTGAGCGGCCGCAATGGCGCCCGCGAGAGCGGCACACTTAACGCCGCCGCCCGAAGAAACTGCATATGCCTTCATATCCGCCCTGCGTTGCCCGAGCGATGAATAGAACAGTAAGCGCGGCAGGCTACCGGCGGACGAGCGTTTTGGCAAGCGGCCTTGGCGCTATTTTTGTAACCAACTACGCTACCGTGGTTTAGGGCGTTTTCACTGCGCAGCCCTTCGGAGCCGACAGGTCATGTGATTCGCGTTTGGAACGGAAACCACCCGCTATAGTCCTTTCTCGACAGTCTTGAGAATGTCGTGTTCGAAGCCGATCCCTTTCTGGCACATTTGCGCCCCAAGCTTGAGGATATTCTCCATCCACGCCTTGTCCTCAATCTCGGCAGCGTTGATCTTCACGTTCAAGAACGCCCCCATGACCGCACTGCGGGCCGCCAAGGCGGCGAGGTTCAGCCGGGGCGGGGCGCGGATTCGCCGCGCGCGGACTTCTCACGAACGGCATCAGCACGGCGACGCAATGCGTCGGTGCGCTCGCGCCAGAACACGAGCTGCACGGCGCGCGTCATTTTCTCGAGACGGGCGCGCAGGCGCTTGGCCCCCGCGCGCTTCATCTCGATACAGTCAAACGTCTTCTTCATACTGAACCACCTGGCTCAGGGAGAAAATGCCGATCTCGCCGTAGCCGCGCCGTGCGTTTACTGCATTATACCGCACTATCTTGTCGCGGTGGACGATGTGCCTGAAGTTCCAGCTTACAATCACATCGGACCCGGCGACGGAGGCCAGCGCCACGTGCAGGGCGTCGGAGGCCCACTTCGGCGACAGGACCGCTTCGGCCAGGTACGCATCCTGCAAGTCGAGCGCGGCCTCGGAGACTTCGATGAACTCGGCAAACGGGAGCATTTTCTCGAACGATTGCCGCACGTCCTCTGGTGCGGCCTCCAGCTCAGATTCGACCAGCGCGGCGGTCTGGAGCGACAGGATTCCCGCCTTGGCCTGATCGAAAAACACTTGGCTGGCCGTTCGGAATTCATCGCCAAAGCAGCCGCCGAAGACCGAAGTGTCCGCGTAGACTCGCATGTCGGCCCTCCATTATGCCGTGACCGAAGGGCTATAGCCTGCCGCTCACAATCTCCAGGATTTCGCGTTCCTGCGCCGAAGCGCGTTTTTGAAGCTCGGCGCCGCGCCGGAGGATGTCATCCAACCACGTCTTGTCCTCAATCTCGCCGGCGTTGATATTCACGTTCAAGAACGCCCCCATGACCGCGCTGCGGGCGGCGAGGGCCGCGACGCCGGCGTCGGAGGCGGAGGCCTTCAAACCGGTCTCAGCCATGGCTTTGGCGACTTCCATGCTCTCCAGCGCGACCTCCATCACGCGCAGCGGGACCAGGATCGCTTCCTTGGTCGCGGCCTGAATCACCTCGTGCTTGGCGGCCTTCTCGGCGTCCGTCCCGCTCGGCAAACCCCAGGCCGCGACGATCTTGTTGAACGCGTCCGTGTCGGCGTCGATCAAACGCAACAACTCGTCGTGGCAGACCTTGCCCTTCTCCGCCCAGTCGCTGAATTCCTCCCAACGCTCGTCCCAGCCGCGCTTGTGCGATGAGAGGTTCGCGACCATGGTCGCCAGGGAGGCACCCATCGCGCCGAGAGCGGCCGAGACCGAACCGCCGCCGGGGGCTTTGGATTCGCTGGCGGTTTCCCAGACGAAGTCTTCGACGGGCATGTGGACCAGGCGGGTACACCGGTTGGAAACCGGTGCCATAGAAGAGGCCGCTCCCTTACGGTCGGGGTTCTGTCTGGCAACGATCGCGTATTCGATGATCTTCTCGTCGGGCTTGAACTCGTGCAGCTCGTCGAGCCCCATGCTCTTGACCGCGATCTTGATCAGCTCGCGATCGGACACTCCCAGCGAGCGCTGCTGCTTGCGAAGGTAGTAGCGGCCCGCGTCGAGCATCGCGCCCAGCGGGATCAGCCCGACCAGCTCCGAGCCTGTGACGCGCACGCCGCGGGCCTTGGCCTTCTTGCAGCACTCGTCGAACGCGACGTGGACCGGCGTGACGCTGATGTTGGTCAGATTCATCGAAATCTGCGCGACGCCGTACTCCTCGATGAACCAGCCGATGCCTTTGACGCATTTGAGCGAGCCGGGAATCCAAAGATCGTTGCCGTGCTCGTCGGTGGCGAACGGCCCGGTGAGCGGGTCGCCGTCGCGTTTCTTGCGGCCCTTCTCGCGGACGTCGAAGGCGATCGCGTTGGCCCGGCGGGTCGAGGTCGTGTTGAGGTTGACGTTGTAGGCGACCAGAAAGTCGCGCGTGCCGACGGCGGTGACGCCGTAGCGCGGATCGAACGTGCCGGGTCCGAAGTCGGTCTTCCACTCCGGCTTCTTGAGCTTCTCGGCGAGCCCCTCGTACTCGCCGGCGCGGCAGGTCGCGAGATTGCAGCGATCCTCCTTCCTGGCGGCGTGCTCGTAGAAGTAGCCGGAGATGCCGACCTCGTCGCCGAGCCGCTGTCCAAGCCGGTGGGCGTGCGGCACGACTTCGTCCATGCTAATGCCGGCGACCGGCACGAGCGGGCAGACGTCCATCGCGCCGAAACGCGGGTGTTCGCCGGAATGTTTGCTCATGTCGATCAGCTTCTTGGCCTTTCGCCCGGCGCGAACGGCGGCCTCAATCACCAGCTCGGGCGGCCCGACGAAGGTGACGACGGTGCGGTTCGTCGCGGCGCCCGGATCGACATCGAGCAGCGTAACGCCGTCGACGCTTTCGATCGCGTCGGTGATCTGTTTCATCACCGCCATGTCGCGGCCTTCGCTGAAGTTCGGGACGCATTCGATCAGACATTCGCTCATTGCGTGATCCTATTCTCCTCTGCGGCGACGGGCCTCGGCTCGGCGCTTTTCGTAAACCTCTTCGCACGCCGGCGGGCGGAGATACAATGGGACGATCTCTTCCGGCCGGCAGACGTTTCCTGATTGGTGCAACCGCACGCCGATCGTCAACACCTCACGGGCCGACGGCGGCCAGCACGCTTCGTCGGCGACGCGCCCGCCGGACACCCGGCAGGCGTCGGCGTGGATGCGGATTCCGTCGCCGACGATCCAGAACGGCGGCGACAACCCCGCCAGCCACGATTGCGGATCGAGAATCGCCGGTCCGTCGATCCGCGTCAAGTCTCCTTCGCTGCTGCGCTCGAACAACGCTCCGTAAACCTGCTCGCGACGCGCGTCGAGAATCGCGGCGATGCGCTCCGGCTTGTCGGGCTGCGACAGAAGATTGCGGGCGATAACTTCCAGCGTCGAGACCGCGACGACCTCGCAGCCGACGGCCGATTGCAGCATCCGCCCGACGGTCGCCGCCACCCGCAGCCCCGTGAAGCTGCCCGGTCCGGATGAGTAGCAGAAGACGCCGATGTCCGCGGCCAGCCGACCGGCATCCCGCAGCAGCTCCTGAATCGCGGGGAACATTTCGGCCGTGTGCGGTCGCTTGCCGGTCAGCTCGCGAAAACCGAGCGGCCCGTTTTGGACGCCCAGCGCGACGCTGCCGCGCCGCGTCGAGGTCTCGATCGCCAGAGTCAGCGGGTTGTTCGTCATGGGAACGTCTTCGCCATTCTACGTCGGCCACTGGGGGCCGACGCTACGATAAGGCGTTGCACTTCTTCGACGAAACCCCGCAATCCATCACACGTCCAGGTTTTTCACGTGGATCGCGTTCTGCTCAATGAATTCCCTGCGCTTTTCGACGTTTTCGCCCATCAGGATGCTGAAGATGTGGTCGGCGGCGGTCGCGTCGATGACGGCCTGCTCCGGGTCGCCGTTACCCTCGCCGATCACCACCTTGAGCAACACCCGGTTGGCGGGATCCATCGTCGTTTCCCAGAGCTCTTCCTTGTTCATCTCGCCGAGGCCTTTGAAACGCTTGACCTCGCGCCCACGGCTGCCGATCGCGCGGACGCCTTCGGGCAGCCCGGCAAGGTTGTCGAGCTCGAGCGCGTCGGCCTGCGGCGGCGTGAGCACGAACACGGCGGGTGATAGATCACCGGTCACCAACTCCTCACGGCGCAGGAACAGGTCGTCCACGCCACAGCCAAAGTCCTTCAGCCGCGCGAACAGCTCCCGCAATTCGCGGCACTCGCCGAGCTCCTGCTTGACAATCTCCTGGCCGCGCTGTGCCCGTTCGCTCCGGTAGCGCTCGAAGTCCTCTTCGCTGAAGAAGAAGTGATCGTCACCGCCGTCGTGGGCGCGAATGGTCGGCAATCGGCCGTCGCGCAGGTGCTGCTCGACGAAAGGCTGGAACAGAATTCCGCGGCGGGCGAGGGTCTTGCTGGCGCGCGCGATGGACTCGACGAGGCCCAGCAAGTCCGCCATCCGCTGGTCCGCCACCACGCGCGGCTCGGCACCCGGCCGGCGAACTTGCAGCGACGTTTTATCCAAGCCCAGCTCGGTGAGCCGTCCGTTGAGAGCCGCATCGTCCAGCAAGTAAGTACGGGTCTTTCCCTTGGCGATCTGGTAGAGCGGCGGCTGAGCGATGTAGATCTTGCCCTCGTCGATCAACGGCCGCAGATGCCGGAAGAAGAACGTCAGCAGCAGCGTGCGAATGTGCGAGCCGTCCACGTCGGCGTCGGTCATCAGGATGATGCGGCCGTAGCGCAGCTTGGAGATGTCGAAATCCTCGCTGCCGATGCCGGTGCCGAGCGCCTTGATGATCTCGAGGATTTCCTGGTGCCCGAGCACTTTGTGCAAACGGGCTTTCTCGACGTTCAGGATCTTACCGCGAATCGGCAAGATCGCCTGCGTACGGGTGTCGCGATAGCCCTTGGCCGAGCCGGCCGCCGAATCACCCTCGACGATGAACAACTCGGTTTCATCGACATTTCGACTGGAGCAATCGACGAGCTTGCGCGACAGCCCGCCGCCGGCCATGGCCGACTTGCGGGCGGTCTCGCGGGCCTTGCGGGCAGCCTCACGGGCCAGGGCGGCCTGAACGGCCTTGCCGACGATGCGCTTGGCTTCGGTAGGGTGCTCTTCGAGGTAGTTTCCGAGCATTTCGTTGACGGTCGTTTCAACGAAGGTGCCGACCTCGCCGTTGCCCAGTTTCGTTTTGGTCTGCCCCTCGAACTGCGGCTCCGGCACCATGACCGAGAGGATCGCCGTCATACCCTCGCGGATGTCGTCGCCTTGCGGCGTGGGGTCGTTCTGTTTGAGCAGGTTGTTCTTGCGCGCGTAGGAATTGATGACGCGGGTCAGCGCGCTGCGGAACCCGGACAGGTGCGTGCCGCCCTCGACCGTATGGATATTGTTGACGAAGGAAAGCGTCATTTCCGAGTAGCTGTCGGTGTATTGCAGCGCGACTTCGAGGATCAGGCGCTGCTCCGTGTCGTCGCGGCGAAAATAGACCGGCGCGTGCAGGGCCTGTTTGCCCTCGTTGTGGTACTCGACGAACTCCCGAATGCCGTGCTCGAAATGGAACGTCTCGGACTTGTCCTCGCGCTCGTCGGTAATGACGATGGACAGGCCCGAGTTGAGGTAGGCCAGTTCGCGCAGCCGCGTCGCAAGCTTCTCGTACTGAAAGACAGTCTCGTGGAAGATGGTTTCGTCGGGCTTGAATGCGACGCGCGTCCCGGTCTTATCCGTCTCGCGGACCAGCTTCAGGCCTTGCGCCGTGCGGCCGCGCTCGAAGCGCATGGTCCACACCTTGCCGTCGCGCTGCGTTTCAATGGTCAACCACTCCGACAAAGCATTGACGACACTGACACCCACCCCGTGCAGCCCCCCGGAGATCTTATACGAGCCGCGGTCGAATTTGGCCCCGGCGCCGAGCTTGGTGAGACACAGCTCGAGCGCCGAGATGCCGTACGGCTCCTTGATGCCGACCGGGAACCCGCGCCCGTCGTCGCTGACCAGAATGCTCAAATCGGTCTTGATCTCGACGCGGATATTCTGACAGACGCCGGCCATGGCCTCGTCGATGGCGTTGTCCACGACCTCGTAGACCAAGTGGTGCAACCCGCGCTGGGCGGTGTCGCCGATGTACATGCTCGGGCGCTTGCGGACGTGCTCGGTCCCTTCGAGAACCTGAACACTGCTCTCATCATAGTCGCCCGAGCCGCGCGCCTCTGTCACTGAAATCTCCGCTTCCATCAGTCAGTCCCGTTCACTCGTGGTCTCATTTTTGCCCGCAGGGTGTGGCCCGGCAAACTCAAAACGAACGGAACGAACGCCGGAGAGGATCTTCCCAATGTCCCGGCTCAGCCGCGGCGCGCGAATCCGCAACTCAGCGAGCAGCGCTGCGTTTCGGACGCTCAGAACGAGCACATCACGCTCGACGCCGCATACCTCCGCGTTCGGGAGCCAGTCGGGAGACGCGACGCGCTCCCAGGCCTCAACCGCGAGCTGAAAGCGGCGGGCACGCGACGCGAACCCGCGCAGCAAACGCTCACCGATCTCCCCGCGCATCAGCGGGCGCGGCGCGCGCCACTGATGGTTCGCCACACTTCGTCGAAATCGCCGCTCGTCCATCAAACGCTTTGCACCCCAGCGCACCTACGAGCTGAGCGACACCGGCATAACGACATACAGAAACTCCCCCTTATCCTCCCCGCAGATAATGCCGGGCCGCGTGGGTTCCTTCAGCTCAATGTGGATCTCTTCAAACGAAATCGCCCGCAAAGCGTCGTTCACGAACGCCGGATTGAACCCAATCGCCATCGGTTCCCCGTCGTAGGCGATAGGAACCTGAATCGTCGCTTCGCCTTGTTCGGGCGACTGCGACGTGATCACGAGCTGATCGCGCGAAAACGACAGCTTGACGGCCCGAGATTCCTCAGTCGTCAGCAGCGCCGCTCGCCGAATCGCACTGTTGAATTCCAGGCGGTCCACGCGGGCACACTTATCGTTGTCTTTAGGAATCACGTCGTCGTACTTGGGGAAGTGCCCCTCGACCAGCACAGTCGACAAGACGCGGTCCCCGCTGCGCAAAAGGGCCTGGTTCGGCATCAGCTTCACGTCGACCTGCCAGCCGTCGGCGTCGCGCGGCGGGTTAAAGACCTTCTCGAAGACGTTCAGGGCCTTGCCGGGCAGGATGGCCTGAAAATCACTCGTGCCCCCGCCTCGGACGCGCCCGCCGGCCCGCGCTAGCCGACGCCCGTCCGTCGCGATCAGGAACAACTGCTCGCCGTGCTTCTCCCACAACACGCCGTTAATCGCAAAGCGGCTCGTCTCGCGGGCCGCGGCGTAAATCGTCCAAGCAATCATGCGGCGGATCTGGTCGCCGTCGACGACGAGGTCGGCTTCGCCTTCGAAGCCGGGAACCGGCGGAAAGTCCTCGGGGCGCTGCACGTAGATCTTAAATTCGCTGCCCGCGCCGCGGATCATACAGTGCGAGTCGTTCGCCTCGAGCGCGATCTCGACGTCCGCCATTTCGCGAATGATGTTCAACAAGCGGTCGGCCTGCACGACGGTCTGGCCTGGCTCGTCCACGGAGAGCGTGGGCACGCCCAGCCGCAGTCCGGCCTCCCCATCGGTCGCCGATAGGTCCAAACGGTCGCCGTCGATCACCAGCTTCACACAGCCGAGAATCGGTTTGGTCGTACGGCCGCCGGTAAGCGTGGCGACCGCGGTGAGTGCTTCCTGAAATTCATGCCGTGGCAATCTGGTTTTCATCATTCCTCGACTTGCTCGCAAGTCGCCTAAAGAGTCTGTTGCCGAGCGCCGCACTCGACATGCGAGGCGTCGGGCAGCAGCGTATTTAACCCGCTTTCGCGTCAACTCGCCAGTTTTTCGGGGCCACGGATTGCACTAGCAGTGGATCGGTTTGCGTCAGAGCCGCCCTGTTCTGCGAGCGAACGCCGCACGAACGCGCCAGCTCTGTCAAACTGCCCGATTACGCCTGGGGCCGTCGGGGCTCGTTTTCCGGCTGTTCACCATCAGAGCGGCTTGAATATTATTAAAAAGAAGAAGAAAAACTCATCGTAGTCACCGTAAGACCTGTTAGTTCTGTTTGCTGGAATGACCGAAGTGGCGCAACCTCCAGCAAAAACGTAGGTTACGTTGCTCACTCGGTTGTTGTGGGCGCGGCCGGCTTTCGCGACGGAACGAACAGCGGGCACAGATGGACGGCGACGAGCGGGGTTGCGTGTGGTTCGAGAGCGACGATTGATGCCCCACGAC
>JACZRH010000157.1 GCA_022574815.1 Planctomycetota bacterium
CAACTCGTCCGAATCCGACTCGCGCGAGTGCTGCAAGCTGCTGACCGAGCACTTGCTGCCGCGCTCCAACCAGTTCGGCTACTGCCAGGTGGCGAGCGCGTACGGGAGCGGGAACTTCATCAACGTGCTGCGCGACCAGCTCGACGAGGCGGAGAACATGGTCACGAGCCGGGTGAACACGAAGGACGACATTTACGACAGCATCAAGGCGTTTTTCGCGAAGGGGCGGTAGCGCGGCCGGCGTCCGGATTGGCGGGCGGCGAGTCGGGAGGTGTCGTTGGGCGGGGCGTCGTTTGTGCTTGGGTTGCTTCACGTTTTTCCATTGGAAAGTCAGATAAGATCGCGTTCTCGTGGACGGGAGGGGAAGGTGATCAAGGTGCGCAAGATTGCGTGAAGTCTTTTTGCGCATGTTGAAATCCGGATGCGGGAGTCGGCGGGGGCGGCCGGCGAGGTCGTGAGGAGGGCTCCAAGGCGCGGTTGACGGGGCAGGGGACGGGGTTCGGAGTGCAGTCGTTGCGGATGGCGAGCAGTCATGGGGCGGTCTCCGTTGTCTAGAGAGTATAGGCGCCGTTTGTTTCGGGGACAAGTCCGGGGAATGAGGTTTGGAGGAGGGGTGTTGGAGCTGGGCGGAGCTATGTTCCGATAATAACGATCTCCGGTGGAAAGTTGGGGAATTCGATCCGTGTACGGACTCGCGGTCTTTGCATTGTCAAAGATCGGCCGGGCGGCGGCGGGCGAGTCGAAGGGGGGGGCCCGCAGAGGCAGGGAGGTGCGGAGGGGGTGGGATTGAGGGATCAAGGGATTGAGGGATTGAGCGGGATCGGGGATCGAGGGATCAAGGTTCGGGGGCGTAGCAGTTGGGGAGGTTTCGGACGATGTTTACGGTCTCGACGCTGAGGCGGACGACCTGGCCGACGAGGCGGACGATGTATTCGGGGTCGTCGGGGTTGTTGGGGTCGGAGCGGATGGCGGTGCGCTTGTCCTCCTTGACGCGGTACTGGTCGATGACGCATTCGAGGGCGCTGCGGTTGCCGAGGCGGTAGTCGAAGACCTCGGGCGGGATGCCGGCCAGCGTGAGCGAGTCGTTGACGACGAGCGACTACTTGTCCTTGGTGAGCTTCATCTTCTCGACCACGTAGCTGAGCGGCTCGTTGGGCGTCTCGATCCACTTCAGCGGCCACGGCTCGAGCGCTTCGTAGGCGATGTGCAGGTCGGCGAGGCGGCGGCCGGCGTCGGCAATGACCCAGACGCCCGCTGCGTCCGGCGCAGGGTTCAGGGTTTGGGTAGCTAGCAGATGCGGCGTGTAGTTGCTCGTGCGGGCCTGTGCGGCTCTAATGGCACGCTGGTGCCGAGCCGTGACACGGTCAGAGCATGGCACTTGAGCGCTTGGCGCAAGCTGGCATTGAGCGTATGTTTGTTCAATATCGGACTGTGAGATTGAAGGAGTTGACCGGTTGAAGCGCCGAACACTCAGCAGCCTGTCGAGCGGAGCCTCGTTTCGAACGCGCCGGGGTGCTTTTGTGCGATCGGACTGCCTCGAATACCTAGAGAGTGTTCCTTCAAGCACGTTCGATCTGGTTTTGACCTCGCCCCCGTATGATGGCCAGTCAAAGTATGGCAACGGCCAGTCTTATGAACGCGCGTGGTTCGAGGACTATTTTCTTCGTGTGACCGGAGAGATCCTTCGCACTCTCAAGCCGACCGGGAGCTTCATACTCAACTATCGCTCCAAGCGCCGTGGAAGCGAACGCGGCACATTGCAGTACGAGCTGATCTTCTGGCTGCGCTCGCAGGGCTTCTTATTCTGTGAGGATTTTGTTTGGGCCAAGCCCTCGCCGCCGCCGGGACGATTTCGTCGCTTTCTCAAAGATGCCGTCGAATACTGCTTTCATTTCGCCAAATCACCTCGATGGCAGTTTTTTCCGGAGCAGGCGCTTACCCCCGCACGCTGGGATTCCGCCGATCGAGCTCGGCGCAAGAATCACGCGCAGAACTTCGAGCGAGAAAGCAGTCCATCCGGACACGGCAGAAAACGCGTTCAAGCGGGTCCGGACTTCGTGCGCCCGTCCACGTTGCTACTAATGGAGCCGGAGTTTGGACCCAACCCAACCCGCCATCCAGCGCGCTTCCCAGTCCTGCTTCCGCAGTTTTTTGTCAGAATCATGACGAAACCGCGGCAGCTCGTATTTGACCCATTCGGTGGCACGGGGACAACAGGCGTAGCTGCGGAGAGCCTGAAGCGTCGTTGGATTGTGACAGATCTCGATGATAAGTACGCAGCGGGATTGGCCGAAAGGATGATTACGGGTCGCTAGACGCCCTTGTCCCGGTCCGTTCGACTATTAGCGCGATGAGGTGTGTGCGATATGCCAACGACGCCGAAGGCCGAGACAGCCGGCCGCGCACGTAGGATTTCCCAGCCAACCAAGCTAGCGCTGAAGCAGCTTCGGTTCGATTCGACGAATCCGCGGATCGTCGAACTCGTTGGTAAGCCCCCCACGACTCAAGCTGATATCCGTGATGTCTTGCTCGGCGGAGACATGCAGGCGCGTGAGCTAGTGCCCTCTTTCGTCGAGAATGGATACTTGCCGTACGAGCCGCTGATTGTGCGTCCGGAGCGTCGGAACACGCACGTGGTCCTTGAGGGCAACCGCCGACTCGCTGCTTTACTTTCCATGCAAGAATCGGATGATCCGGATGAACAACGTGCGTTCACAAAACATGGACTTGAACGGGTTCCCTGTCTGGTTTTTCTCGGTGACGAAAAGGACGAGCTAGCATACCTGGGGCTCCGGCACCTATCAAAGACGAAGGATTGGAGCGCCTCCGCCAAAGCAGCATTTGTGGAGAGAATCCTCCAAAGTGGCCGAACTCTCCCCCACGCCGCCCGCATTACGAATACGACAACAAATAACTTGCAGTTGCTGTTGCTGACTCGACGACTTTTCGAGCGCGCTGGCGAGATCGGCTTGGATCTGCCGACGACAAGCGCTGAGGGCGAAATCGCATTCTGGCACCTTGGAGACGCTGTTCGTCGTACAAATACCAAACAGTACCTACAGATTGTGCAAAACGAAGATCCTCTGCAGCAACCGGAACTCGATGAAACACGGTTTGAACTATTGCTCGGTTGGCTCTACGGCAATGTTAAAACAAGAGAGCCCAAGTTGATCCGGAGTATTCGTGACATTCCTGATCTCGTGCGTTGCCTCGCCCACGCTCGCTCTCTAAAGGCTCTTGAAAACGGCCAGTCTCTTTCCGAAGCTCTGGAGGAACTGCAGGCGGCGGGCGCTAACGTGACTGCGCATTTGGAGCGCGCGAAGAAGTCCATTCAGCGCGCTACCGGTTTGCTCTCCGATCTTGATGAAACAGGAAAAGAGCAAGTCCAGCAGACGGTGGGAGAACTGAAGAAAGCTCTGGACACGTTTAAACGGGCGTTGAGCGACTGATGTCTGGTACTTCCGTCGGTACATTTCCGGATTTGTCGTTCGTTCAGCAGGGACGCCTCCTTGAAATTGAGGCGATTGAAGGTGGCCGTCAATCGAACGAGTTTTCCACGTGTCCCTCCGCTGCGCTCGGTGAGGATGACGGTCCTGTCGGACTTACCCCCACAGACGACATTCAAGAAACCGAAGAACGAGTAGACGATCTGCAGATGTACGTACCATACGCACAGCGCGCCTTCAAGCAACGGGGCCTGATATATCCATTTCGTATTTCCAGCAACGGAGCTTCACTCGAAGACGTCCCGATTCATGCCGATCTGGCGCGAGATTGCGCTGGCCTGAGCGCTGACATGGGCGTTGGCGATAAAGTAGCTAGACAGTTCGAGCTTCGTTCATTCAGGGCGTTGCACGAATTGATCGGCGGCTGGGCTGTTTGTGTCGGAGCGCCCCGCAACGACGGAACTGGTTGTCGACGAGCAGTGGCAAAGTTCCGCCATCTTCTGCGTGATTTTGAGCGAGGCGCGTACCAGAATCCGAATCCGCCAAATTCCGGTGATTATGGAATGGACGGCGTTTGGATTCTGGGTCGGGAGTGGGGCGGCCCGGTAGTATTGTTACAGGTCAAGAATTCCTTCTTTGATACAGAGAAGTTTAGCAGCGATTTCTTTCGACAATCCGACGCTCTTAGGCAGTGGTTTGGAAAGCGCCTAGACCAGCGCCGCGCCGTCATAACAGTCGTCGCACTGAACACGATTCTGACAGTTGAGCAGAAAGAAGCAGCTTTCGAAGCGTCCAAGGCTGGATCCGGCTACCATATCATTGACTGCGTCGACATTCTATTCGCTGAGAGACGTGGTAAAGGCGTTGTGCGTGACACGCGGGTCGAGATGTAGGCCGGCTGCCATGCCCAAGGCGAAGGCGCGGGCATGATGTTCGTTCTCCGAGGAACGTGGCCACGCTGCCTGAACTCTTCGACGGCCTTATTGAAATCTTCCTGGGCCGGCTCGGTGTGGGCGAAGAACGTGTTGAGCAGGTCGCAGGAGCTGTTTTGAATCGCTGCGAGGGCGGCGTAGTAGATTTTGACCGCTTTGTGAGTTGGTTTGACCCCGGACCCTCTGCTCATGCGGGGAGAGTACGAGCGTTGTCGGGCGGGGTCAATGAATCGGGGCGGGGAATGCACCGGTTGGAAACCGGTGCCACAGGGGCAGGATTCGCCGATCAAATACTTCGCTTTGGCGGTGCGGGCGCTAAACCCTCGCTTGCGCGTCGGGCTCGGATTGGGGGTGCTCTAGCGGCTGCGCCTCCATTCGCTACGGGTCTCGGCGAGGCTTGCTGCGGGCCGCCATCTTGTCCAGGCCGGCGATCAGGCGGCGCTGTTTGATTTCCTCTACCCTCTCGGCCACGTATTGTCGGCGGCCGGCGGGCCACTGGCGCTTGAGGAGCTTGTCGCGCTGGCGGATGGACAAGCGGGCAAGCCTGAGGGCCCTTTCCTCGTTGAGGCCGTACTTGGTGATGTAGGAGCGCGCGATGCGGATCCACGGATCGTCGGTCGCCGTCTGAGCGGCGCGCTCGCCGGCGGCGATCGACTCTTCGATCGTGGCGCGCAGCTCGGAGCCCTCGTCGGCGGCGGAAAGCGCGTCGCTCAGCAGTTGCATGGCCTGCGGGCCGCCGATCCGCCCCAGAGCCGTCGCGGCCCATTCGCGGTCTTTTCCGACGCCGCCGGCGAGCAATTCGGCGAGAGTCGGGATGGCGGCGGCATCGCCGATCGCGCCGAGCGAGCGGATGGCCCACTCATGCACGTCGCCGTTGGCGTCACCGATAGTTCCGATCAATGGCGCGACGGCCCGGGAATCACCGATTCGGCCCAGCGAACGGACGGCCCACTCGCGCACCTCGCCTACGTCGTCGGCGACGAGCGCTCCGATCAGCGGATCGACGGCCCGCGGGTCGCCGAGGTCCCCCAGCGAACGAATCGCCCATTCGCGCACGTCCGACTTGGGGTCCTCGAGCAGCGGGAGCAGCGCGTCAACGGCCATTGGGTCGTCGGAGTCGGCCAGGGAGCGGGCGGCCCACTCGCGAACGTCAGCGTGCTCGTCCTCGAGCAGGGGGGCAAGCAGCCCGAGCTTGAGCGGCATATCCATCGAGCCGACGGACCGTACCACCCACTCACGGACGGCGGCGGAATCGTCGGTGAGCATCTCGGTCAGCAGCTTCGCGGAGCGCGGGTCCTCGAAGCGCGTCAGCGAACGCACCGCCCATTCGCGGACGTTACTCGCGTTGTCGGGCAACATCGAGATGACCGGGTCGAGACCGCGCGGATCGCCGATCGTGCCGAGTGAGCGCACGGCCCACTCGCGGGCCAAGCTCGCGTCGTCGCCGAGCAGCGCGATGAGCGGATCGACGGCGCGCGGGTCGCCGACTTGACCGAGGGCGCCCGCGGCGGCCGCGCGAGGCTTGACGGCGGGGTCGAGGAGTTGATCGATTAGCGGCTGAAGGGCGCGCGGGTTGCGGGTGTATCCGAGGGCCTGCGCCGCGGTTCGACGAAGGGCCGCGTCGTCGTGTTGCAATTGGTCGAGCAGTGCGTCAACGATGCTCACGACGTCGGGGTGGTCATTCCCGAGCTGACGGATTTCGCCGGCGGCATCACGATTGGTCCGGGCGTTTCCGTGAAGCAGCTTGGCCAGCAGCCGGTCAACCCGCGACGGGTCGGCTTCCTGGTTCTGATCGGTCGCAGCTTTGGCGTCCTGTAGCGGTGGCGGCGTGAAGGCCATGGCCGCCAGGGGCAAGGTGGCGAAGAAGAGTGCGGCAGCGACGAAGGCCCCGGTCGCTCGATTCATGGCGCGTCGGTTGCAATGCTCATCCAAGATGGCCACGATGCGGCCCTCCAATTCGGTTTGTCTGGCCATAGCGGGCGCGGCGGTCAGTCCGCCGCTCGAGCCCGAGGCCGACGCGATGTGAAGCACATGCTCGGCGTAGACGACACTTCGCCGTTCCTGCCCGAGTGCCAGATTGTCGCAAGCACGCTCACGTTCCACGTTCATTCTCCTCAATGCGTACCAGGCCAGCGGGTTGAACCAATGAACCGCCAACGCGGCGCGGGCGAGAATTTGTGTCAGGCAGTCGCGGCGCACCACGTGTGCGAGCTCGTGCCGCAGGACGACGCGACGGCGCGAAACGGACCAGTCATCCGCGTCATGGGGCAGCAGAATGGTCGAACTCAGGGCGCTCCAGACCGCCGGCGATCCGCGATGGTGAAGCCGGTGCAGCACGACGGTACGGCACACTCCCAGGTCGCCGCGGCATTGTCGCAATAGCCGAGACCATTGCGAGTCGTCGATGGCATTGGATCGACGGATTGTGCGGCGAATCGCGGCAACGCCGAGCCCAAGCCGCAGGAAGACGACGCACGCGCCGATGCTCCAGACGCCGAAGATCCAGGCCGTCCAGTTCGCGGTGCGGAATGGGTTTGAGCGGCGGTGGGCTGCCAAGGGCATGAGCTGCGCGGCGGAACTGCTCGTTGCCGACGTTGCTTCCGGCGAGCTGTGTATCGCGACGTGGGTTTCTTGCGGTTGCGAACGTGGCTCGCCGAACGCGGAAGGGAATTCCGTATGCACCTGGAGCGCAAGTGCGGCGGGCATTGCCACTCCGGCCGGTATCACGTGCCAGCGCGGCAGGACGCGGGAAAGAAGCGGCAGCACCGATATCGCGACAATCGCGAGCAGCCAGATGAAATGGCGGGTTGCTGCGGAGGCTCTGTACGCGAGACGACAGATGATTGCGGCTGCGACGAGAACAATCGACGCTTTGATGGTCGCATCCAGCGCCATTGGAGTCCATTGTCGAGCCGCTTCACTCCACTCGGATATGAAGGCGTCAATCATCAGACGGTTCTCCTTTTCTCGCC
The DNA here is from genome assembly GCA_022574815.1 of Planctomycetota bacterium. GTDB lineage: Bacteria > Planctomycetota > Phycisphaerae > UBA1845 > Fen-1342 > JACZRH01. Next base: position 7,351 of record JACZRH010000157.1, read on the forward strand.
TGATTGATGATCTTGGCGATTCGATCGAGCTCTTTACGTTGGATGCGGCTCGACGGGTCGGCCAGATGGGCGGCGACGACATCGCCGAGGGAGTCGTTGAAGAAAACGTCGAGCACGCGGTTGAGCGCATCGCGGGCTGCGCGGCGTCGCGAGCGGGCCGGGCGATAGATGAACCGTTTGCCGTCCTTGCGGCGGCGGACGTGGCCCTTGCGTTCCAAAATGCTCAGGAAGGCGCGCACGGCGGTGTGCGTGGGCGGCTGGGGCAGCTCGGCGACGACGTCGGCCACGGAGGCTTCGCTGCTTCGATGCAGGATGTCCATGATCTGCCGCTCGCGTCGGCTGAGCTGCTGTTCGTGGCTCTTGGACATGGGTTCTGCTCCTGGAGACGGCGCGGTGGTCATCACCAACCGCTAAAGTATTAGCGGTTAACAACCGCCTGTCAAGCGAAACGCTAAATTTTTAGCGCATTTTCGGGTTGGGATCGACGGGAGCGCAATCCGTGGGGTCTGGTTTGGGTCTTTCTCCCAAAATCGACCGGCCCTGGAGCGCAGAGCGACCGCAACCGCGCAGCCTCACTGGAGGATCATTTTCGGAGGCACGCAACTATCGGCGTAATCGTCGCAGCGCCGCTTCAAGGGCGGTGTCGGTGCGTCCGAGGGCGTCGGTGGGTTGGGGGCGGACGAGCACGTCGGGGTGGATGCCGTTGCCGTCGTAGAGCTTGCCATCGGGTAGGAACGAGGCCATGGAGGAGAGGCGGAAGCGCAGGCCGCTATGGCGCAGGACGCCGCCGTGGCTGGCGCGCCCGCTGCCGCCGGCGCTGGGGGTGCCCAGGAGGGTGACGTTTCGCAGGCCCTTGAACGCGCCGAGGAAGATGTCGGTGGCGCTGAAGCAGGCCGTGTCCATCAGGACCACGACAGGATTGCGGTAGTGAAAGTACTTGCGGTGGCGGACCGGGCTGATGACCAGGTAGTGCCAGGCGCTGAACTCGCCGGCCGGCAGCTCCCATTCGGGTTTGAATTTCGCGGAGAGGTCCTGGACGGCGCGGCGCTGCGCGGCGGTCCAGGTCGGCCAATCGGCCGGGTACAGGAAGCGGTTGGTGAGGTAGCCTTGCGGGAAGTCGGCGTCCTGATCTTTGCCGAGCCGGTAGGCGGCGACGTTGACGACGCGCGGCGGTCCGTCGGGCGGGAGGAAGAACGGCAGCAAGGTCCGCAGCGCGTCGCGCGAGCCGCCGCTGTTGCCGCGCACGTCGATGATCAGCCCGTCGGTCTCGCGAAAGCGGTGCATGTGCGCGACCAGCTCGTCGAGAAACTCGAGCTCGTCGGCCATTCGTTCGATGCGCAGGTAGCCGATGTTCTGGTCGAGCCGCTTCGCTTCGCCACGCGGCCAGCGGCCATAGAGAGGTCTGCGGCGGGCGAGCGGAAGCTCGACGACGCGCGTCGCGCCGCCTTTTCGGGTGGCGAGTTCGACACGCAGTGTGTCGCCGGCCGGCAGGCCCAGCTCAGCCCGCAGATGGGCGACGTAGCGCAGCGTGCGGCGGGCCTGCTGGGCGACGAACTGGGGCGACCCGGCCGCGACCAGCCGGCGGGCGGCGGCGAGCCACTCGTCCACCCTCCGCCCGTCCATACCAAGCAGGTAGGGATAGTCCGGGTCGAGGAAATCGGAGCGATCGGGCTTGTAAGCGAACAGCCGGCCGCGATCGTCGCCGATCAGAAACGACGTGTAGCCACGGGCGAGCGGTGCGCGCAGCCCGCTGTGGCCGTCGCCGAAGAGGCACATGAACTTGTGGAGTTGAAGCGCGAAGAATTCGCGCGAGATGTTGTCGCCGAGGCCGAGCCGGATGGTGTCGAGGGCAGTGCGATAGTCGAAGTCCGCGCGCTTCGCGTAGGCGTAGGTGTGCTCGATGTGCCATTCGAGTTGGTCAAGGTCGGCGGCGGCGGCCCGGGCTGTCAGCCGCGCGGATTCGGCCGTCGTCTTGATCCGTTCGGCGAGGAAGGCGAATTGGGGCGCGGGGGCGTGGGCGTGCGGGCGACGGACGCGCGGCGGCTCGCGCCCGGCGCGCTCCGGACCGTACTTGGCCGCCATGATCGCGTCGCGGTTCGCACGAGTCAGCGGGGCGGCGTCGAGTATCTTCACCTCGTCGGTCACGATGCCGTGCAGGACGAGCTTGACGGTCTTGCCGGGCGGATGCCCCATCTCGCTGAGCACCTGCACGAGGTCTTCGTCGAAGCGCTTTTGCCATTTGCCGGCGTAGCGCTTCTTGCAAAACACGAGGACATCGCCGACCGCAACGTCGTCGATTGAAACGGGCTCGAACCAATCGCCATCGGGCTCGACCCGTACCTGGGGCTGTGGTCCGGCGTCCGTCCAGCGGATCGCGGTGTACGGCGATAGCTTTGGATAGTCGTCGGCTTGCGCGTGCAAGGCAATTCCGGGCGTGAGTGCCAAGGCAATTGCACCCGCCTGACGGAGATTCATTCGCATGACGGTCCTCTCGCTTCGTGGTCCGGGAAGGGCAATCGCACCGGCGGGACGCCGATGCTCCGCGGCTGCTTTGCGGCGAGCTACTTCAGTTTCTTACGCCCGGCGAGAATGGCTTTGACCAGGTCTTCCGGGACGTCTTGCGGCACGGGGTCGTCGGGATGCGTGCAGACGCACTGGCCGAGCCTGATCGTGGACTCGAAACTCTTGACATAGTCAATGCAAGTCGGGCACTCGTCGAAATGCTGCTGAAACGCTTGGCGGGCTTCGGCCGGCAGTTCGGAGGCCAGATAATCGCTGAGAAACTCGCTGAACTCCCGACAGGTCATGCCGCGTCTCCGCGAAAATGGTGGTCCAACAGCGTGCGCAGGGCCTGGCGGGCGCGGTGCAGACGCGTCTTGACCGCGGCCGTGCTGATGCCGAGCAACTTGGCGGTATGCTCGGTATCGAACTCTTCAATGTCGCGCAGCAACAGAACGGTGCGGTGCGGTTCGGGCAACTGGTCGATCCGTTCGCGCACCAGAGCCCGCACTTCGGAGCGCTGAATCAGCGCGTCGAAATCCTCCTTCCACGGCAGCGGCGCCCGCAACGGATGCCCGTCGTCGCGGAACTTCGGCAGCAGGTCGTCGATCGAGGTCTCCGGCTTGCGCGACTTGCTGCGCAGCTTCATCAGCGCGGCGTTGATCGCGATGCGTTGCAGCCAAGTGGACAAGCGCGAATTGCCGGCGAAGCGATCGATCGCCTTGAACGCGGACACGAACGCGTCCTGGACGGCGTCGCGCGCGTCTTCCTCGTTCCGCAGAAACCGCCGGGCGACGGCGAGCATTCGGCCGCCATAGAGCCGCACGAGTTGCTCGAAGGCCTCTTCCCGGCCGTGGCGCAGCGCCGCGAGCAAAGCGCTCTCGGCGCTGATTTCAGCAGGCGTCGCGGTAGCGGGTCGATTACGAGCGGACATGCCGGGAGGCTAACCGAGCCCTGCCCGGCGGGCAAACCGGCCGGGTGAAAAAGGGGTCGGGAGTGCTCTGCAGAAAACCTCTTCGGCCATAACAGGATCAGTATGTTGTGGACGACGGCTTTCAGCAGCAGGGCGCGGTTCTGGCGAT
>JACZRH010000158.1 GCA_022574815.1 Planctomycetota bacterium
AGGAAGACCGAGTGATCTTGGCGGCCGCGATCGACCAACTCCTCGATTACGGGATCCGATCAGAGACGACGGGAAATCCCAGTTCGAGCGGCGCGAGTCCGTCCGCGGAGGCTGTCGCCGAGGCCTTCGTCTCCCTGGTCGCGGCGCTCCGCGAACGCGGTGAGGGGGATGCGGACGGTGACGGCGCCCTCGACGCCGACGAGGCCGGCGCGCTGTGGGCACGGATCGCCGAGCGTCTCAGGGAGGAGTACCGGACCGACCGCGGCCGATTCGCGCGACTGATGAGCGGTGCGACCGCGCTCCCGACCCGACGCGCTCTGCAACTCGCGTTCAACCGGCGGGAGAGTAACCCACGCGTCCTCGTCGCGCAGTCTCTGGTCGGCCGAGAAGGCCTCAACCTCCACCAAGCCTGCCGCGTGGTGATCCTTCTCCATCCGGAATGGAACCCGGGCGTCGTTGAGCAGGAGATCGGTCGCGTGGATCGCGTCGGGAGCCGATGGGCGCGGGAGCTTGAGGAGGCTGTGCAGGCGAACGCCACTGCACTGCCGGCAGGCCGGGTAGCTGATGGTCGCGTCGAAGACCGATTTGAGCCACGCCGTGACGAAGAAGGAGAAGTCCCCGCTGCCGACGAACCCGTCGCAGTCGAAGTCGCTGGGGTGGTTTGGCGGGACGGATTGTTGCCAAGAGGGGGCGAAGAACGAGAAGTCGCCGACGCCGACAAACTCGTCCCCGCCGCTGGGGGGATCGAGGTCGTAGACCTGCGTGCCGATGAAGTCCGCGCCCGAGACCGGCGCGGTCACGTTGGCAAAGCTGAGGTCCGGCGGCGCGAAACGCCAGCCGGTCAGGCACGGCGTGACGGTCCCGCTCCAACCGTTCGGCACGCACAGTTGATAATCCCCGGAGGCGTCGGTGGTGTCGGACCCGCCGCCGTTGTCGGCCGAGACCTGCACGCCGCTCAGCGGGTTGGTCAGCGCGGTGGTGACCGTGCCGGAGATGGTCGGATTGACCGTCACCGTCACCTGTACGCAAGCACCGACGCAGCCGGTCGTCGTATTGACGCTGCGGACGAAGTAGTCGGTCGTTACCGCCGGACTGACCACCGGCGACTGACCCGCCACCGACGTCCCGCCGCAAGTGCCTTCGAACCATTCCAGCGCATCGCCGCCCGCGCCGACTGTTGCCGACAGCGTGGACGTTTCGCCGGGACAGATCGTCGCCGGCGTCGCTACGGCGCCGGTCGGATCACTCGGCAACGAGTTCACCGTGACCGTCACCTGCACGCAAGCACTGACGCAGCCGGTCGTCGTATTCACGCTGCGCACGAAATAGTCGGTCGTGACCGCCGGGCTGACCACCGGCGATTGACCCGCCACCGGCGTCCCGCCGCAACTGCCTTCGAACCATTCCAGCACGTCGCCACCCGCGCCGACCGCTGCCGACAATGTAGAAGAGCCGCCGGCACAGATTGTCGCCGGCGTCGCCGCGGCGCCCGTCGGTACGCTCGGCAACGGGTTCACCGTCACCGTCACCTGTACGCAAGCGCTGAAGCAGCCGGTTGCCGTGTTTAGGCTGCGGACGAAGTAGTTAGTCGTGGCCGCCGGGCTGACGGTCGGCGACTGTCCCGCTACCGGCGTTCCGCCGCAACTGCCTTCGAACCACTCCAGCGCGTCGCCACCCGCGCCAACGGTCGCCGACAAGGTCGAGGAGTCGCCGGCACAGATCGTCGCCGGCGTCGCCACGGCGCCGGTCGGATCATTCGGCAACGGGTTCACCGTCACCGTCACGCCGCTGAGTGCGATGTTGGCCCACGCGATCACGCCTCGGCCGAGGGCGGCCGCGCCCGTGGTGCTGGAACTCAGAGAAAACGCCGCGGCACCGGCAGCGTCAGCCGTCAACTCGACTACGGCGACACGAGCCCATTCGGGTTCGATTCCGACGCCGGTCGCCGAGAGAAGCGACCCGCCCAGCTCGTCGATCGATCCCGCCGCGATGGTGCCGGAGGACAGCGCGTTGTAGAGCGTTCCATGATCGATTGAGACGGCTGTCGCGAGCGTCGAGGGCCACGAAAGATCGACGTAGGCCGAGGAGACGCCGGTGTTGGTGCTTCCGACGTCGCTGACCCAAAACTCGACGAAGAACGTCTCACCGACGCACACGTCCGAGATCGACCCGGGCAAAGTGGTCGTGGTGCTCGAGCCGGTGGGCGTCGAGACGGCCACGAGCCGGAAGTCCAGGTCCTGCGCGAGAGCCGATGCTGTCGCGGCGAGCATGAGCAACGTGTAGAGCGGTCGAGCAACGGGTGTCATGCGAAATAGCCCTCCGTCGGGCAATACGATTCAAAGGCCTCTTTCCTTGTTCCTGTCCGTTTGGCGCCCGGCGTCATCCTCCAAACGGCCGGGCTCACTCCTTCGGCCGCACGGCCCGCACCTGTACCTGCCGGACCGCCGCGCCGTTCTTTTCGATCGCGGACCACGGCACGCGGCCGCGCCCGTACGCGGCGAATCCCACGCGGCTTTCCATCGGGTCGAAGTGGACCCGTTCGGCGCCGGTCGCAACTACCTCGAACGCGGCGACTCGTACCCAGAGCTTGTTGCCGAGGCCGGCCGCCAACGCCGACCCGCCCAGGTCTCTGACGAGGCCGTCTTCGATGGACCCGCTCGCGAAAGTCGTGAAGTTCGTACTCGGAAGCGTGGCGCGCACATCGACGGCGCTGTCCGACACGGCGATATCCGCATAGGCCGACGTGACACCCGGGCCGGCGTCGTCCGGGTCGCGGACCCACATTTCCACAAAGTAACTTTCGCCGACGCGGACAACGCTCACCGAGCGCGGCAGCTGCTCGGTCTGCTCGGCGGGCGTGGGTTCGACGACGGCGACGAGCCGCAGCTCGAGCCGCGTGGGCGAGGTCGGCTCCGGAAACCCGCCGCATTGCCGGCAAGCCGGAAAGACGATCGTCGCGTCGAAGACCGACTTGAGCCACGCCGTGATGAAGAACGAGAGATCACCTACACCGACAAAGTTGTCGCAGTCGAAGTCGTTGGGATCATTGGCGGGGACCGCTTGTTGCCAAGCCGTGGAAAACCGCGAGAGGTCGCCCACACCGACGAAATCGTCTCCACTCCCGGGCGGATCGACGTCGTAGACGAGCACGCCCGTATAGTTCTCAGCGCTCAGGCTGGTTGACACCGGGTTGTACGTTCGGCTTATCGGCGTGAATTGCCAGCCGTCGCGGCAGGGCGTCACGGTCTCCGAAGTGCCGATCGGGAGGGAGAGCTGGTAGTGTCCGGTTGCATCCGTCGGGTCGGAGATACCGGCCGTCGTGGCGCGCGCGTCGACGTTCTCGACGGGCGTGCCCTGGTTGGTGGTGACGAACCCGCCGATCAGCGCGCCGGGCTCGGCGATCTGCGAGGCACCGCTGATAATCAGGGAGAAATCCTGCGAGCCGCCGGAGAGCGCGCCCTTGTGCGTCACACGGAGCGTGAAGTTACCGCTGCCCGGGCTGGTGATGACGACCTGCTCGACGTTGTCGCTGTCATTGTCGCCGGTAGTCGCCGCCGAGGCCGGGCGTGCGACGTCGAGCATCCAGGGAGCGTGCGTCGGGCCGCCGCTTTCGTCGATTCGCAGGTCCAAGTCGTTGACGAGTACTTTCGTCGCGAGGTCGAGCACATTTGCGGGTGGCGTCGCGGCGGGATCGGTCCAGCAGATCGTCGCCCGCAGTTCGCTGCTCGTGCCGTTCGTCGTGATGTCCAGGACCAGCGACTCGTTCTGGGCGAGGTTCCATTCGCTGATTGTCAATGGCTGGGCGACGTCGGCGGTGATGGCTTGGGCGGCGCTCAGCGTATTGAGCAGTCCCCAGCCGAACACGTAATCGGGTCCGGCCCAGCTCCCGCACTCGTCCGCGGTATGGAGCACGAGCCCCTTCAGCGTGGCGGCCAGCATGTCGGGCTCGGAAGCGTGCGTGTTTCGCCAGTGCTCGATCAGCAGGCCGAGCGAGCCGCTGGTATTCGGGGATGACATGGACGTGCCCGAGGCCACCGCCCAGAAATCGGTGTTGCCGGAGACCGAGTGCGCGGAGAACAAATTCTGCCCGTTGGCGACGAGATCCGGCTTGATACGCCCGTCGTCGGCCGGCCCCCAGCACGAGAACAAGGTCATCACCACACTGCCGGCGCCGCTGTAGCCGCCCGCCACGTCATGCACGGCCCCGACGGTGAGACCGTTCTTGGCGCAGGCGGAGTGCGACACGGAATCATAGCCGCTGTTGCCGTCGCGGTTTCGCACGGCGGTGCTCGAGCGCCAGCCAACGCCCGGTAGCCAGTAGAAGTGCTGCGTGCCCGAGTTCGGCCCTTCGTTACGGTCGTTGCCCGCGGATTTTATGAAGAGATATGAGGGATTCTGGACGGCGATCTGGTCCCAGTCGCGGGCCTGCGTGTCGTAGCGGCCGAATTCATGGTCCTCGACCGTGCTGACTGTCACATCGCCGAACCAGTACCACCCCGAGCCGGCTCCAAAGTTTCCGGTCGTCCAGCCGGTGATGAACCCGTACGAGTGGTTCGAGACGCGCAGCCCGACGCCGGCGGCGGCGCTCATTTCGGTCTCGTCGCTGTTCCAGTCGTAGCAGTCTAGATTAGCCAGAGGTGCCATGCCCTTGGAGATGCCGGCCGGGAAACTGGCATTGCCGGGCCAGAGGCCGGCGGCGATCATGGTCGCGCTGACGTGCGTCGAGTGCCACGAAAAGCCCGACGGCGAGTCGATCTGCGAGGCGCGGCCCTGAAACTCGCGATGCGTGTTGTAGACCCGGGCCGCGTCCCAGATGCCGAGCGTCACACCGGAGCCGCTCAGGCTCAGCCCGCCCGACCCGCCGGACCAGCATTCGTCCGTACTGACACTGTCGGCCGCGTCGATGTTGTGCGTGGAATAGTAGCGCGGGCGTCCCCGCTCAAACGATTGCAACTCGACGACGCGGCCCGCCGCATCCACCGCGCGCGTCAGCCAGCCGCGCTCGACGGCGAACTGCTTGGCGCGCCGCTGGTCGAGTGTGCCGATATCCTGCGCGGCAACCGTGCCGGCGATCAGTGCAGCCATCGCGGTCGTCATCAACAGGCGGCACATGCGCGGATCTGCCTTGGCCCACAGTGCGCTTCACCGGCCACTCGAGTGGCGGTCGCAAGACCCCGGGCAGCGTCCTCGGAGTCGCAGTGCGCCCGGCTATTGCTTTCATCCTACTCGAACGCGCGGGCGATTGGGAGAAGTTTCAGAAACCCGCGTTGGAGTTTCGCAGGCGCGCGCCGGAGAGAGGCAACCTGTGTTACGGGGAGCACTACGGCTGGGGCGAATCCCATTTTGCCGCTTCGCGTGAAAGGGAGTCCGGGTAATCGCCCACTCGCCTTCAAGTCACGGTTCGGCGGCGGGCGGCGGTGGCTGGGCCTCGCCGCGCTCCAATTGCACGATGGCGGCCTCGCATTCTTGCATACCTCTCAAAAGGCGGGTGGGCACGTCCGCGTCGGCGGTAGAGAGCAGATCCGCTTTACGCAGCTCCTCGAAAGCCCCCAGCGCGTGCTCGAACCAGGAACGTGCCTCGCGCAGGTGGCGCAGCCGGTCGGACCGCCGCGCCGCTCGATCCGAACCGAGCGCCAAATGCACCTCCGAGAGCTTCCAATACGACACCGCCAGATCGCGCCGCAGATCGACATTGTCCGGATCGTTTCGAGCCAGGGCCTGGGCGGTGTTCAAACCCTGTCGGTAGCTCGCGAGCGCCTCGGTCATCGGGCCCATCGCCAGCAGCACATCGCCGAGGTTGTTGTGGCTGATCGACAGGCCGCGACGGGCGTTCGCATCGTCGGGATCGGCTTGCACCAAGGCCGACCAGATGCGTTGAGACTCCCGGTAGCTGGACAGCGCGTCGGCCGTTCGACCGATGGCGGCCTGAATGCCTCCGATCCTCTCGTGACTCGTCGCCAGATCGCGCCGAAACGTGGCGTTGTCCTGATCAGCCTGAACAAGCGCCGTCACGATCTCATGGCCTTTTTGAAAAGCGTCCAGCGCCTCGTCGGTTTGTTCCAGCGCCTCCAAGGTGTCCCCGATCATGACGTACGCGAGTGCGACGCCGCGCTGCAAGCCCCGGTTCGCGGGGGCAGCCCGCAACAGGTCTTCGGCGATTGCGAAACTCTCACGGTAGCGTGCGAGTGCTTCGGGCCACTGCCCCAACGCCGCGTGCGCCCGCCCGACCCGGTCGTGACCGACGGAGAGATTGAACTGCGCCCGGGCGTCTTTCGGTGCGGCCCGGGCGATCGACTCCACAATGGAAAGGGAGTTTTGGAAACTGAGCAGCGACGCGTCGAGCCGGCCCAGCGCGGCCTGGATGCGGCCGATTTTGTCGAGGCTGATCGCTTTGCCTCGGCGAAGATTGGAATCCTGCGGTTCGCTTTCGGCCAGGGCCTCGAGCAGTTCCAGGGCCTTGCGATAGCTTCGCAACGCCCCTGCGGTGTCGCCCAGATTGGCGCCGTAGGGGTTTCCCTGGACGTCCCCGACCTTGATGTAGGCCGAAGCCAGGTCTCGCGCGAGCGACGGCTCGCCCGACGTTTCGCTTGCCAGATTGTCCAGATAGCGCAGCGCGGTCTCGACGAGAAACTCCCGCACCGGAGTGGCGCCCGCGAGATCGGCGATCTTGGCATGGAAATCGAAGATGAAGCTGCGGGCCAGTTCCCGAACCTGGTTGAAGCGTCTCCTGGCGTTCGCCGCCTCCGCGTTGGCTCGTTCCGCTTCGGACGCGGCGCGTTGCTCCGCCGCCACGGCTCGCTCCCGTTGCCGGCGTTCGTCCTGCAGCGCGGCCGCGGTGCGCGCGCCTTGGACCGACGCCACGACCGCAATCGTCACCACTGCCAGAAAAACAGTCGCCGCGAGGCCGGTCAGGGCCGCATGTCGGCGAACAAACTTCCGAATCTGATACGCCGCGCTCGGCGGGCGCGCCACGATCGGCACCCGGCGTGAGTTCGGTAATATCAACGAGATTAGGGCTTTCGGAATCGGGCCGTTTCCTGGCCGCAGGATGAATGTGAACCCCGAGCTGACCCAACCATCAAGTCTCCTTCGGCCGTAGAATGAATTGACGCAAGGCACCTCCTGGCTAACGTACGGTGGGTTCCGGTTGATAGCGGGGCCGGCTTGAGGATCAAGATGATCCGTGAAGAGAGTCTTAGCACGTTTCGCAGCTACGTCGCCGATGCCTTCAAGGCTGGAATGACGGAATTCCCCCACTATACGCTCCACGGCGCGGAGCATCTCGCCGAGCTCGACCGTCTCGCGCTGCTGGTCGGCGAGTCAATCCCCAAACTGAGTCCCGACAGAATCAACCTCCTGCGAATCGCTTTGATCATGCATGATTTCGCAATGGTAGCTGTGCCCGACCCCGCACGTGAGCAGGAGTTGCGTGAGCAGATGGAACCGGGCCGGTCGTTCGCCGATATCGTCCGCAAGACGCACCAGGATGAGATCGAGCGTAGCTTGACCACACCGGAACGCACTGCTTTTCTGACGAGCACATTTGCCGACGCGGAACCCTATATTCTCGACGACGCCCTCACGATCGCCAGGCACCACCGCTTCAATCCACTTGCCGGCGCCCCCGATCACCTACAGGATCTCTGCGCGCTGATGCGCCTCATCGACGAGCTCGACATCGGGCCCCGCCGCGCCCCGATTCCCACATACGAAGCGCTTCGCAGCCGCATGGATCCCGTTTCTCGCTTCCACTGGCTCAAGCACATTTGCACGCGAGCCGTTGACCGCGACACCACCTTCACCATTGAGATCCCCAGCGAGAATCGCCGAGTCCTCAAGTTCTGGATCGCCGTCAAGGCAACCTCGGACACCTGGTCACCACTGCAGGATCAGATTCTGGCAAAGCTCCGACGCTGCATCGAAGACGAGGGCGTCAATCGGATACTCCGCGATAAGCTCGGCGTCGAGGCCGTGATGGAACGAGGCCGTGAGGATTTGTGCGGGCAAGCGCTATTTCTCCACCCGCTGGTCTGCGACGACCTCGAGAGCTTGCCTGATTTAGTGCTCCGGCCGCCCCACGCCGTCGCGCCCGACGAAGTTGGAACCGACCGATCGGAACCGCCCCAGCTTGTGGCAGCGGACAAGGCCGTCGAGGTCGCCAAATCGCGCCAGGTCCGCGGCGTTCAGACCATTTCGCCGGCATCACCATCCTCTCCCGATCGCGAGTTCCGAATCATAGCCATCCCTCCCGAGACTCTTCCGGAAGCTCTTTGCCGGTCCGGCCGCCTCAGCGTCATCGGCAACAAATACGTCGCGCCGCCCGAAGAGCACATTGGCGGCGCCGCCGATGCTCCCAGTCGCATCTATGTCGGGCCCGCGGACTGCGGCAAGACCCGTGCCGCGGCCGAGTGGATCGCGCGGCTCACGGCGGGACGCCCCGGCTCGTGGGTTGTGCTTCGCACGGATATGGGCACGATTCCCGAAAACATCGATAGAATCGTGCTGGATACACACCTGTACACCACGCAGGGCCATCAACTGCCGCAGAAAGCCATCCTGTTCCTCGACGATCTCCCGGCGAATCTCCCTCCTCCGGGCACTCGCCACTCTCCCACCGACGCCGTCCGGGGACTTTTTGCCTGGCTCCACGCTCAGCCCTATTTCCGCGAGCTGCGGGTTGTCGGCACGATCCGGGCCGAGGACATGCATTCCCGGCCCGATTGGCCCGATGTCTTGCCATCTCTCGGACACGAGCTCGAGCTGCTTTCTCTCCGTCCGCACACCGACGCCCAGTACCGCGAGCTCTGGGAGGGGATGGCGAATGGAACGATTTTCATCTCAGAAACATCGGGGCCGAAGCGATTCTCCTTGGATCTCGAAGAGGGCTTCGTAGACGCCGTCGCGCAACGCCCCGCCGATCCGGAGGCCGTCGCCATCTTCGTCCACGATTCCGCGCGGAAGCAGAAGACTCGCGTCACCACTGCGGATGCAGCCGGCTTCTCGGATAGCGCAGTGCAAACGTGGTTGCACGAAACCTGGCCTGGCATCGAAACAACATACGGCGTTCCGGCACGGGTGTTCTTCACGCTCGCTCGCTTCATTGAAGCCGGCCTTCGACCCGCAGGCGGCTTCAAGGGGATTCTGCCTCCGCTGTGGGACTACCATCAGGCGTTCGGCCCGGATTTGTGCCATGAAAACGGCCATTCCGGTGAGGAATACACTTCGGTCATCGATCGAATCGGCCGCGATGGTCACGCCATCGGTCGGCCCGACCACTGGATCCGACCTCGGTGGGATTTCGTCCTTCAATCCGAGCGCTTGCAGCCGGTAGAGCTCGATCTGCCCGACTTCGACTGGTTCGCTGACCGATCCTCCCGCTTGACTCCCGCAGCTCGCCGAGGGCTGGCCCTGCACTTGTCCGCTGCCGACGTCCATCTGTCGTCGTCGAGTAAGCTCGACGCCGCCTGGTTCCTCGGATGGGCCGAAGGCAAGGCTCTGCGAGCAAATCTGGAGAAGAATGAGGTTGTCGCCCGGGAGCATAATTCGCAGGCGGTGCAGGCATACCACGACACCATCGATGCAGAGCCCAACAGCGACGGGATTTGGATCGCAATTGGCGTCGGTCTTGGCATACAGGCTGCAATCGCCTCAGATGATGCGCAGCGTCGCGCGCTGATTACTACGGCGACTCAGGTTCTGCGAAATGCCGTCGAGAGGAATCCCAAGAATGACGAGGCGTTGGTCATCCTCGGTATAGCACTGTCCGACTGCGCCGCTGCTGAAACGGACGACGCGCGCCGCGTGCAACTGCGCCGCGAGGAGATCGACGCCTACCGGAAGTGCATCGACGCGAATCCCAAGAACGACACCGCCTGGACCGCCCTCGGCATCAGCCTTGGTGAAATGGCTGACGCGGAAACGGACGACGCGCGGCGCCTGAAACTGCGCGGCGACGTGATCGACGCTTACCGGAAGGCCATCGACGCGAATCCCAAGAACGACACCGCCTGGAACAACCTCGGCAGCAGACTTCGTGTAATGGCCGACGCGGAAACCGACGACGCGCGCCGCCTGGAACTGCGCCGCGAGGAGATCGACGCCTACCGGAAGGCCGTCGACGCGAATCCCAAGAACGACACCGCTTGGAGCAACCTCGGCATCAACCTTGGTCAAATGGCCGACTCGGAAAGCGACGACGCGCACCGCCTGGAGCTGCGCAGCGAGGAGATCGACGCTTACCGGAAGGCCGTCGAGGCGAATCCCAAGAACGACACCGGCTGGGATAACCTCTCTGCCGGCTTGGTTGACCTGTTTCATGATACGGGCGATTCCTCTGTCATTAGCGAGGCGCTCGTCGCGGCGAAACAAGCGGTCTCCCGGGGAGCCGGCCACTACAATCTCGCGTGTGCATTAGTCCTCAACGGCGAGGTCAACGAAGCGCTGGACGAGCTTGAGGGCAGTCTGAACCGAAACGAGATCGAGCGATCGCACGTCGCGGAGGATGACGACTGGAAAGGGCTGCACGAAAATCCGAGATTCCGAACACTCGTCGGCCTTTGAGCCTGTCCGAGCGAGAATCCCCTCCCGCCTTTGAAAACCTTGGCCCGCCGCAGTCGAAGGGCGCATGGGAATCGGCAAGAGGGACTCGAATGCGAATGAAGTTCGACATTCTGATCCGTCCCCCGCCCTTGAAAGGGCGGGGCACCCACCACGATTCACGGCGGCAGAGGTCGTTCTCGCTTTAATCAAGTGGGTCAGCCGGGTGCTACGACGACGGGTCACCGCCGAACGATTTCCTGACCGATTCACAATCGCCGCGGCGTCTATACAATTCCCGTTCCGGCCGGCATGTGCGTGACGCCCGCGGCGAACCCGGGAACGGCGATGATCCCAACCGAGATCCTCAAG
>JACZRH010000159.1 GCA_022574815.1 Planctomycetota bacterium
AAGGCCCCCGGCGGCATGCCGGGCATGGGCATGTAGCGCCGCGTCGCTGCGAACTCAGCAAGGGGCGGGCCTCGGCCCGCCCCGCTGATTTATCATGGAAAAAGCGGCCTCCGCGAGCGCGGGCCGCTTTTTTCGTGCGCGGCGAAAACCAACTCATCAACTAGCGCAACACACGTATTGGGTCGGACGCAGCATGTAGTCAGACGCGTTGTTCTCGATTCGATTCCCACCGCCGCATGACGTACGATTCACGCCGGAATCTGTGGCCGGACGGAGGCCGATCGTGAAGTGCTCGAATTGCGGGGCGGACATCCCGGCCGGCGCGCAGCACTGCGGCGGCTGCGGCGCTTTCTTGGTGACCGCGCGGCAAAGCGCCCCGACACCTACCGGCAACATTGGCGACGACGCGGCCATTCGGATGCTGCTGCCGGTCGGCCGCTCGGGTTGGGCGATCGCGGCGGGCTACGCCGGCTTGCTGTCGCCTTTGCTGGTGTTCGCGCCGCTCGCGCTGCTCTTCGGAATCCTCGCGCTGCGCGACATCAAGCGGAATCCGCAGCGGCACGGAAAGGGTCGGGCGATTTTCGGTATTGTCATGGGCGTGCTGTTTTCGTTATTCGGCCTGTTGGTCTTGGCCATGCTCGTGGAGGCGCGAGGCCTGGGCTGACTCGATGATGTTCGTGTGGACCCCGCCGAACACGGTTGGAAAAAACGCCGGCGGACTGCCGACCAGCCGAGGGCGGCCGGGCTGCATTAACAATCCGGTTAAGCGTCCGGTTGTTCGGTGCGCGACACCGTCGCCAGAATGCGCTCGACCAAGTTCGTCTCGAGCTCGCCCACCGGGCGAAAGGAAGCGTATTGGGCAGCCAACCGCGAGGACGCCTGCGCGTCGGCGGTGACGGCCTGCTCGAGATCGGAGCGGATCGCGGCGATCCGATTCAGCGCGTCCGGCGTGACATCGCCATCAATGCAGGCCGACAGCCGATCCATCTCCTGAATACGACCGTCGTCCCAAAACCGGTGGGCCAAGGCCAGCCACTCGCGATAGACCGGCGCGCTGTCCTTCTCGGCGCCCTCGGCAGCGAACCACTCGACATCCTGCCCGCGAATCGCGCGCTGCGTCGCCGCTTCGTCGCCGGTGGTTAAAGACAGGTTCATGCGACGCGCCGGAGCGAATTTCAACCCGGCGGACAACGCGAGCGCCCGTCGGACAGGCAACGGGACAGCCGACCAGACGCCGGCCAGTGTCGCGAGCGGGCTCTCGGAGCACGGCACGACGAGGTGTCTGCCGGCGAGCACCGCCGACACGATTGCCGCGATGCGGTCGAAGCCCCGTGATGCGCCGCCGTTCGACGCCCTTTCGCCGGAGGATGAGCTTGTTCCCGACCTTGTCGGCAGCGACAGCGGCTCGAGCTTGGCCGGCGGTTTCAGATCGGGCGTCGCTCCGACCACGCTCAGCAGCGCCGCACGGACGCGCAGCGGATCACAGGAAAAACGATCGAAGTCCGCCGCATTCATGACGACCAAGTGCGTGTGAACGCGCTGCCCACCGCGGGCGGTGTGCTCGGTGCCCGCGTGCCGCACCCAGGCCACGCATTGCCTCCCCCCGGCCAGACGGTAGCTCAACAGCGCCTCGGCGGTCTCGGACGGATCGCACAAGCTGCCGTGCGACCCCGAGCGCTGCGTGATCTCTTTCTTATCCTCCGGACCGATCCCGCCGCTGGATGCGACAATGCGATACCCCTCGCCGGTCGCTGTGCGAACCGACGTGAAGACGGCCTGATCGACCTGGACGCCGCGCGCGTCGCCGGCGGTCGGCGGCGACGCTAGAGCTGATCGAGAATCCATTCAAACGGCTCCAGAACCCCCTGCAAGGCCGTGTGCAACGGCACCGGGACCACGTAGTTCTCGTCCTGCGACATCGCGTACGCAAGCGAACCCACCACGCTGCACGTGAAGAACTCGACGTTCGCGAAGCGGCTCTCGCAAATGTTCCACATGCGGTTGAGGTTCGCTTCGACAAACTTTTCCGGGTCGTCGAAACACTCGGGGCAATAGTCGGCCTTGCACAGCACCACCGCGATCGGCGTGCGGATGCGCTGGTTGCGCTTCGCCGCGAACATCGTGTCGATGTAGCTCATCATCTTCAACGCGAAGAAATCGGGCTGCGACGAGCCGCTCGCCGCCAGACCCGCGTCGACCAGCAGCATCGCGCCGGCGGATTTGGTGAGCAAACTGCGAATCACCCGAAAGGTCTCGGGCGTCGCGACCTCCGCCGCCAACGCCTCGCCGGCCATGTCCGGCATGACCAGATCCACCCAGGTCGGATTGTTGGTCCGCCGGCAAACCTGGTAGTAGGCCCAGTACCACTCGTTGGATTCCATCGGCGTCTTCGGCGGAAACGTGCGGTTCGCCATATGGCTGATGACCGTCTGCTGCAAGTCGATCGAGTAGGCGCCCTTCGGAATCGCCTCGAAATCACCGGCGCGTTGTGAGAGCATGTCGAGCAGGAAGCCGAGATACACGGTCTTGCCGACGTTGCTCTCGCCTATGACGCTCACGATCTGCGGATCGCGCTCTTGCGCGACAGCGTCGTGAACGAGCGCCATCGGGGCCGAACACTCCCGACAGAGCAAAGCGTCGGACTTGTTCTGTGTCGCGCAGATCAGGCAGACCGATCCCGGCGCCCGCGTCGTGGCTGTCGTGGCTGTCGTGGGCAAGTGCGTCTCCTTCGCCTTCAATTCGCGTCAGGCAGTCCGGCCAGTTCCGGCGTGCGGACCGGATCATCTCGCATCGGCGCGGACGGTGAGTCGACGCGGTCGGCGCCACCGACGGGGGGCTGCTCGCCGTCTTCGTCGTCCGAAGGCAGGTCCAACGCGCAGCGAAACCCGATGTTGTGAACGCGCGCCAGGCCGACCGAGCCCGTGCGAAACACACTCGTTGCTTGGGCGGGAAAATACGTGTCGAACGCGCCGCCGCGAATCGCCTTGAGCACCATGTCGCCTACGACGTTGCGACCCTCGCTGTCACAGGCGGTGAAATCGCAGGCGGTCCATTCCCAGACATTGCCGACGAGTTGCATGACGCCGTTGGGCGCCGCGCCCGAGGCACATTCATCGACCGGCAGAGTCTGGCCGATGCTTGACGCCCAGACATTGCAATGGCGAATATTGAGTGCGTCGCCCCAGGGGTAGCGGCGAATGGTCTGCGCCGAGCTGCGAATGCGCCAGCTCGCCGCCATCTGCCACTCGGCCTCGCTCGGCAGCCGGTACCCGGCCCAGCGCGCAAAGGCGCCCGCCTCGTAAAAGCTGATACCGACCACCGGATGTCTTTCGTAGCGCTTGTCGTGGCGACCGTCTTTCCAATAGCGCGGCCCGGCGCAAGCGGTCAGGTCCTTGAAGTCGATCAGGTGCGGCCAGATGTCCTCCGGCCACAGGTCAAGGTTCTCGTACCCGTCGTCGTCGACAAAACTCTGGTATTCCGCGTGCGTCACGCAGTGTCGCGCGAGCAGATACGGATTCGTGTCGAAATCCTGCTCCGCGCAGCCGGGCGCGTCCTGAATCGTCTGCGGGATCGAAGCGTACCCTTCGGGCACGTAGCCGAAGGAATCATCAATCGCCTCGAGAACGCGCTCATACGTCGATGAAAATCCCGGTTGCTCTTTCCATTGATTCGGATCGGCGGCAAGGATGCCGTAGCGCCCGAGCTGAACGAGCCGCTCGAGCGGGTGGTCGGAGTAACGCTGCGCTGCGGCCGGCTCGTAGGCGGTCGCCAGAGCGCTCTTGCGCCAGCCGCGGCCCGGCCGTTTGCGAACTTCTTTCTTGCGTGAGAAGAGTCTCAGAGCCATTACGAGTCCTTTTGTGTTTCGCCCGCCGCGGAGCGCCTATCCGGCACCGATCGCCTTTCGCTTGGCGTCGCGCCGCAGTTTCTGGAATCGCTCCACCGATCCGCGGGACTTCGCATTGCCCACTTTCGGGAGCCCGCCCGTCGGTGCGGCGCCGCGTTCGGTGATCCCATATTGCGGCATCAGCTCAATCGTGCCGCTCTGCACCTTGCTGACCTCGCCTTCGACGTCGCGCTGCAAGTCCGCCAGGCTCTTTCGCGATCGTTCGAGCTCTTCCATCTTGGCCTGCCAGCCCTGCTGCGCGAGTTCGAGCTGGGACTGCAAGGCGCTCAGCTCGCCGGCCTTGGCCTCCAGCGCGCTGCCGCGCTGCGCGCACTCGCCCTCGCGGGCTTCGAGCTTGCCGCGCTCCGCCTCGAGTTCCTCGGCCTGCCCGACGAGCGCCGCCTGATCGCTCTCCCAGTCGGCCCGCCGCTGCTCGAGCTCACTCGACCACGTGGTCAGCTCCTGTTGTCGGGTTTCGGATTCGGCCTGCGCGGTCTCGAGTGTCGCGTGTGCTTCGTCGGTCTGTCGCGCTCGCGCGGCGAGTTGTTCATCCTGTCCCTGCAAGGCCGTCGTCCGTTGCTCCAATTCCTCCTGCATCCCGGTCAGTCGGCGTTCAAGTTCGCCGGCCGTGGTCTCGCGCTCCTGCAAAGCGGATAAGTCCGCCTCGAGCTGTTCGGTCCGAGCGCGAATCTGCTCCTGTTGTTCGGCCAGCGTGCTCGACTGCGCCTCGCACTGTTGCAATTCCTCTTCGATACGCTTCTCACTCCGCTCGCAGGCCTCCTCGCGCTCGTCCAACTCGGCCCCGCGCCCTTCGTATTCGGCGCACAGCTCGGTCTCGCTACGCTCGAACTCCTCGCGCTCGGCGGTCAATTGGTCGTGGTATTCAACCAGCTTCTGGCGATGCTCTTCGAGCGCCGCGGCGCGAGCCTCGAGCAGCTCGCGAAACGACCGCATCGACGCCAGCACACTGCGCCCCATCTCCTCGATTTGAGCCGCATTGATGGGGGGCGCGTCGTCCCGATCGTCAACCTGCGCGTTCTCTCGGTGCATCGCCTTCCTCACTTTCGCCGGGGCGCGCGGCTGCGCGGCCCGGCACCTGTGGAGCGCGGTTCAGTCCCACCGCGCGGCCGTCGCCCGCCGCTCCCCAGTCAGATGCGGCGTGTAGGTTTGGGCGGGAGCGCCCGGCTCGAGCCGTTCGCACCACACCCGTTCTAGAGCCCTATGCACGTCTGTTGCATCGACCAAAACACGCTCATCATCTACCATCCGCGCGCGCCTGGCTGCGTGCGCGCGAGTCGCCTTATCGGCCGCCGGCAGACCTAGGCCCACCAGCGGCGCTTGGCCCGCTTGCCCAGTTTGGATCTTGTTGCGGAAGCCGGCTGACCTGCCTCGAACCCCGCTTCGGCCCAAACCTGGGCCGCGAGCTCTGTATCGGGCTTCTTGCTGAGCCGACGGAGAACATGAAATCGCTCGCGGAGGTTGTCCGGCCATTCCGCCGGCGCCCGGCCCTCGGCCACCTCGAACATCGGCCGATCGACCATCGGTGCCGGTAAGTCATTATCGGGAGCGGCGCTCGTCACACCGTCCGTTTCCCGCAGCACGCCGGCTTGGGTCGCGTCGGCGTCGCCTTCGGAGCTCGGCGAAAAGATGGGGGTGGCATTTTCGCGACGTTCAAGCCGTTCCCGCGCTTCGGCCACCTGTTTCTTGCGCCACTCGAGGTCCGTTTCGCGCTCGCGCATCGAGGATAGCTTTCGCTCGCACTCCATCCGGCGCTTCTTGACCTTTTGAAGCTCCGACTGAATCAGGGCGCGGTCGTGCTCGATGCGCGCCGTCTCCGCCTCCGCCTCGGCCCGCATCTGCTTCAGCACGCTCTTGTCCTGCTCGACGGCGCGGCGCGCCACCGTCAGGGCGCTCTGCTGCGCGTCCTGCCGTCGCGCCGACGCTTCGACTTCACGGGCGCGTCCCTCCAGGCTCGACCGTTCCGACTCGAGCCGCGCGCGCTCCTCCGCGAGACCCTCTGCCAGTGCATCCAGCTCAATCCGCCGCGCCTGAAGTTCGCGCTCCAAATCCGTGTACGCTTCGGGCCGATGTTGCGACCTGCCCTTGCGCCGCCGGTCCGAGTTGGCTTTCGGCCCCTCAGACGCGCGCAGATCGAGCTCGGCCTCGCGCGCCGCCAGCTCGGCCTCGCGTCGATCGAGCTGCGCGGATCGCTCGGCGAGCCGATCGCTCGAGGCCTGGACCCCATCGAGCAGGATCGAAATCGAGCCATCGAGAACTTCAAGATCCAGCTCGTCCGACACCCCCGCGACCCGCTCAGCGCCGCCCGAATCGTTTGCGACCGCGAGGCTCGGACGATCGTCACCGGGACACGGTTCGCACGCCACGTCGAGATCGATCCCGCCGATCGACAAGCGGTCACCGTTGCGAAGCCGGCTCAGCACGACGCGCCGGCCGTTCACGAACGTCCCCGAGCGGCTGCCCAGGTCGAAGATCGCCGGTCGCCCGTCCAGCTCGAAAACAAGTGCATGTACGAGTGAAACGTCGGGAGTGTCCAGCGTGACGTGACACTGCTCCCGGCGACCGATCAGGGCCGCGGGGGAAGTGATCCGCACCGTCTCAGATCCATAGGAGAGCGCGAGTGGTGCCCCAAGCGGGTCCGAGGCCTTCGCACCCGGTTGTTCGACATGCACGGCGTCCGCCGGCGACTCGCCCCACGAGACTTCCACGCCGATCGGTCCGACGCGGACAACGTCGCTCGCTCCGAACGCGGCGACACTCACGCGGTTCTCGTTGAGAAATGTGCCCGCCCGACTGCGCAAATCGCAGAGAATCGTCTCCCGTCCGGTGCAGACGATCGCGGCGTGCAGCTTTGAAACCTCGGTGTGCCCGATGCGAAGCAAGCAGTCCTGACGCCCCCCGATCAGCGACACCGGCTCGGTAATCCTGCGGCGGGTCTCCGGCTCGCCGGCGACGGAAATGATCAGCGTCGGCCCGTCGGCGGGCAGGACCGGCACCGTGCCGGGATCGGAGTGTTTCGGAGCATTCTCTGCCATGGTCGGACTTCTGTTCAAGCGATGCGGTTCCCATCAGCAATCCGTCTTTCCCCACTACCATGAATCGTCCGAATAGAACCGCCCGCCGACAAGGCGAAATCCCAAGAAATGCGGGCGCGCGAGGGGTCCGGTAAGCGGTCGCTACGGTTCGTCCTCAGGGCCGTAATGAGACCCGAGGCGAAGACCAACGCCGGTTTTGGGTAGTGGGCCAGTTTGCGTCAGAAGCGCCCTGTCCCCAGGGCGGACGCCGCGCGAGCGTGGCGGCTCTGTCGAACTGGCCCATTACCCGACTTTGGACGGCGAACTGCACGCTACCGCCGCAAGCCCTTTCGCGTGATTGAATTCCGGATCGAGAGCGAATACGCTCTGATGGTACTTTGGCCGGTCATAGCAGCGATATGCTCGATAGCAAGCGTGTTTCCGAACTCGGCGGGGTCCGATCGGAAAACCGGCCGACATGACCCAGCGATCAAATGCTCGACGTTCCTGCCCACGCGCGGTTCGCAAGGGCGCTGCTCGGCGGGTGGAGTGCATCGTCGTTCCAGTCGCCGCAGCTTTGGTGCTGCTCAACGGCCCGGCGGGCTTCGGTTGCGCCGGCCCACAGCCGCTGGACGTCGCGATCGACCCCGCCGATGAACTAGCCTACGCGACCGCACTCGACGCGACCGAGCTCGACAGCCGCAAGGCCTTCATCCAGTGGATGAGCGCGGAGCGGGGGTTGGCGCCCGATGCGGTCGTTCGAGCCGACGCCCAAATCAGTGAGAGCCGCAATCCGTTCGACGCGCGCCGCGACCGCCGCGCCGTCAGCCGCGGGGCGGTGCTGTACAAGGTCCATTGCGCAAAGTGTCACGGGGAAGATACCCGCGGTGAGGGGCCGGCGACGCTCGCCGGCCATCCGGCGAGCAATTTCAAGTCGCCCCTGAAGCGCTTGTCGGTCACGCTCTTCGGCGGCGCGGCCGGTAGCTGGTTTCGCGCGATCCGCGACGGCAAGGGCGATGAGGTCGAGTACCCCCTCGGCGCTACCGCGGCCATGCCGCCGTTTGCCGGCGAGCTGACCCGCGAGCAGATCTGGCTGACGATCACGTACCTGCAAAGCCTGGACATGTACGCACCGGCGAAAACGGATGATTGATCGGCGATTCATACGGCCCACCGAGGTAGAGCGGGGCCGATACATTGCCCGGTCGAAATGCGCGTGGAGAGACTTGGTAACGGGTGAGAGGAAATGATCGAAGTCGAACGCGTTCGTTCCGCCGAGCTGTGTGAGAGAGCGAGTGGCGCGAAGCATTTTGCCCTGGTTCAGCGAGGTTTCTCGCTGCGTCGAAATGACAATGTCCGGCACATCCCGAACGCCCGGCATTCTTCGCGCAGTCGGCAACACGGCTTCAAGCAGCGCAGCTTGAATAGGCGGTCGTCTCGCTACGGCAAACACTCGCCGGCGACGAGCGCCTGGAAGAACGGATCGATGTCGCCGCCGTTGACCCTGCCGTCGTGGTTGATGTCGGCGACGGCGAGGATGTTGCAGCCGGGGTAGCGGATTTGCCAGGCGGCCGGGTCGCCGACCGCCAGGAAGAAGGGGTCGATGTCGCCGCCGTTGAAGGTGCCGTCGCAGTTGGCGTCCCCGCAAATCTCGGTCGTGATCTGCGTCTGGCCGACCAGCATGCCGGTGACGCGAATGTGCCCGAAGCTCGGGTTTCCGGGGTCGAACAGCAGCGTCGTGTCGATCTGGCCGCTGAGCGTGACCAGGCCGTTGACGGCGGTGATGTTGCCGGAAAAGTCGGCGAGCTGCGTGCCCTGATTGGCGAGGATGATCGTTTCGCTGCACGGGCAAGTCGTGCATATGCCGATGGCGGCCAGCGAAAAGCAGATGATGTTCGTCGCCTGGAAATCGATCGTCCCGCCGAGGTCGGTCGGCACGTCCGTGAACGAGAACATGTTGGCATTGATCGGGTTCGGGCCCATTGGATTGAGACCGGCGTAGGTCGTCGAGAGGTTGCGGGCGGTCGCGTCGACACGCCCGGCGAGGAAACCGAGGTCGACGGTCACACTCAAATCCTGTGTGGCCTGCACGTTGAAGTCGTGCAGCGTGATCTGTGTCGGTGCGTTGGCGGCGTCGAGCTCGATCGAAATCGTTCCGGCCAGCGGCGAGGTGTCCCAATCGCACATGCCCTGGATGCAGAGCTCGATGGTCATGGATGACAGGTTCGTGTCGAGCGGGACGACGAAGGGCTGGCCGAACGCGGGCGCCGCGAGGAGCGCCAAGCTCAATCCGGCGGCGCAGCAGCTAGATGCAAGATTCGAGCGTGCCATGTTTCGTTCCTCCAAGAGATCGGTGTACCGAACGCGTGCGTCGGAGGAATCGACAGGTCCGGAAAACGCGCATCACCGAACGCCGGACAATTACGCCGAGCGTCCCCGACCACGTCCGCATTATAGCCGTTTGGAGGGGGGAACGGGAACGAATTCTCGCACGGGCCACGCCCGCGCCTTGGCGAGCGACCTCCCGAAACACCGATTCTCGGCTGTCGAATAACGCGATATTCGTGCAGAATACCGTTATCGTGGAACGTCCGAACGCAACCGCCGAGCAACGCGGGCCGACCGCTGTCGACGCCGAGGCCTCCGCCGCGCGGCTGCGATCGTTCGTCGAGACGCTGATCGAACGATATCGGGGCGTTCGCTCGTCGTCGGCCGGCGGAATAGACCCGGCGACGCTCGACGCCCGCATGGCGTCCCTACTACTCGGTGAGGCCGCGGTCCGGCTCGCCGCCCATTCGTCGCGGCCCCTGCAAGTGGCGATCATCGGTCCGACGCAGGCGGGCAAGAGCACGCTGGTCAACCTGCTGCTCGGTTGGCGCGTGGCCGAAGTGAGCCCGCTGGCCGGCTACACCGTTCACCCGCAGGGTGCCTGGATCACATCCACGCACCGCGACGCGCAATGGCTGGCTGACCTGTTCCCCGGCTGGCGGCGACTCGACAGCGAGCAGCTCGAGCGCGACAACACCGACGCCTATTCGCTCACGCTCTATGACCGGCCCGCCGAACGGCTCGGGGCCTGGCCGCCCTGCGTCGTGTGGGACACGCCCGACTTCGATTCGCTCAAAGCCAACCAGTACCGGCGCGGTGTGCTGGAGGTCGCAGCCTTGGCGGATGTCTACCTGCTCGTGCTCAGCAAGGAGAAATACTCCGACTTGGCCGTCTGGCGGATGCTCGAACTGATCGAGCCCCTGCAACGCCCGCTGATCATCTGCCTCAACAAGCTCACGCCCGACGCCGTCGAGCCGATCACGAATGCTCTTCGACGGCGTTTGTCGCAATTCGGCGGGGCATGGGGCGAGGTCCCCATTACACACGTCCCCTATCGCGCCTCGCACGACGCGCCGACCGAGCTCGATGCTCCACAAGCCGCGGAGTCCCTGCGCGGGCACGTGGCCCGGGCACTGGAGCGCGCCGCGGCGCGGCGCGGCGAAGGCCACCGGCGCCGCACCGCGGCCGCGTTCCTGCGGGAGCACTGGGACGACTGGAGCGCGCCGCTGATCGCCGAGCACGCCGCGCTGGCCGAGTGGCAGGCCCGGATCGATGCGGCGTTGGCGACGACGGTCGAATCGTATCGCCGCGATTATCTCGACCATCCGCAGCGTTTCGACAGCTTTCGCCGCGCGACCGCCGAGTTGCTCAATCTGCTCGAGTTGCCCGGCATTGGGGGGGCCTTGACGCAGGCCCGGCAAGTCGTGACCTGGCCGGCCCGCAAGATCTTCGGCATGGGCCGCACGTGGTGGGAGCAGCGCCG
>JACZRH010000160.1 GCA_022574815.1 Planctomycetota bacterium
AACACGTTGTGATCAAAACCGCCGCCGGGCTGCCAGAATCGGAATACCCGCCGTGACGGGTAAACCACGGTCAGCCGCTCCAGCCAATCGCGATCCTGATGCTCTTCGAGCCAAATGCGGGCCGCTTTCGCCACCGGCTGCTTGAGGGTGACCAGGATGCGGCGCATTTCGTAACGTGCCGCACGCGGATGTAGAAGTACATGTACGTACTCGGGCATGATGACGTACGCCCACAACGCAACATCGAGTTCTTCCCGTGTTCGCCGGAGCGCGTCGAGCACCCACGGGCGAACACGGTCGCGCGCGAGCAGCGGCAGGCGGCGAGGGCACGAATACGTGAGAAAGTGAGCGTGGCCCGGTTCATTCCAGGAGCGACGGGTCTTGCGGATTAGCGGTTTCATCGTGCCGGCTCAAACACTGCTCGAGAGCAGTGGCACACATCTCTCTCGCTCGCGGTCGGTTCTACGCGAACTTGTAGGTGAAGTCTCCGTCAACCGCGTCGATCATCAGCTTCTCCGGCTTCTTGTCGCTTCCCATGAGCTCGAGAATGTTCCGCGCGATCTCGGGCAGGACCGTCTCGTTGATGATCAGGTTGATGTTCCGCGCCCCGGTGGTCATCTGCGTGCAGCGCGAGCCGATCTCGTTGCCGACCGCCGGCGTCGTCTCCAGACCTATCTTGTAGAGCTTCTGAAGCCGCTGGCGAATCTTGTCGAGCTTGATATCGACGATCTTGCGGATCGTGTCGGGGTGCAGCGGGTAGTACGGAATCACCGTCGTGCGGCCGACGAACGCCGGCGTGAAACGCTGCTCGAGCACCGGCTGGATCGCGGTGCGCATCTCGTCGATCGAGGGCAGCTCGTCGGGGTCCTCGCACATGCCCATGATCAGGTCGCTGCCCTCGTTGCTGGTGATGATGATGACCGTGTTCTTGAACGACGCCACGCGGCCTTCGCTGTCGTTGAGCTGGCCCTTGTCGAAGACCTGCATGAAGAGCAGGTTGACATCCATGTGGGCCTTTTCCATCTCGTCCAGCAGCACCACGCTGTAGGGCCGCTGGCGGACGGCCTCGGTCAGCACGCCGCCCTCGCCGAAGCCGACCAGACCCGGGGCCGAGCCGATCAGCCGTGATACGTTCATCGAGCTGGAGTACTCGGTCATGTTGATCGAGGTCAGGAAGCGCTCGCCGCCGAAGATCAGGTCGGCGACGCCCAGCGCGGTCTCGGTTTTTCCGTTGCCGCTAGGTCCGACCAGGAAAAGGACGGCCAAGGGGAGCACGGGGTCGTGCAGCTTGCCGCTGGCGATGCGGAGCCGCTTGCCGATCTCGATCAGGGCGGGGTCCTGACCGATGATGCGCTTGCCGATGCGCTCTTCGAAGCTGAGGATCGCCCGGGCCTGGTCACGGACCATATTGCCGGCCGGGATGCCGGTCCAGTCGCTGAGCACTTGGGCGACGACATCGCCGTCGGCCTGAAGCGGCACGAGCGGCGTCTGCTTGCCGACGAAAGCGTCGAGCTTCTCGGTGACCTCGTCCAGCTCCGCGCGAATCACCTTCGGATCGCGCTTTGCAGCGGCCGGCTCGGCGGCGGCCTGCCCGTCGCCTTTCGAGACACTTTCGTCGCCTTTGGCAGCCTTCGCGTCGTCCTTGGCGGCCGCTTGGTCCGCGCCCCTCGCCTGACCGTTGCCGGCCGCTTCGATCTCGTCGCGAAGCGTAATGACCTTGCCGGCGAGCTCTTTCTCTTCCTTCCAGCGCTTGTCGAGCGCGTCGAACTTGCCCCGCTCGACTTCGCGCTCCTTCTTCATGTCCTCCAGATCGTCGGCGTCCGTCTCATGCCCCGCCTCGGCGTCGCGCTCGATCGCCCGAATCGCCGTGTCGAGCTGAATAATGCGGCGGCGGATGTCCTCGAGCGGCCCCGGCGTGGTGTTCAAGCCGACCGCGACGCGGGCCGAAGCGGTGTCGAGCAGCGAGACGGCCTTGCGCGGCAGTTTCTGCTCGGAGAGGTATTGGTTCGACATCGAAACCGCGGTGCAGACCGCTTCGTCGAGGATGCGGACCTTGTGGTGGCTCTCGAACTTGTCTTTCGTCCCGCGCAACATCTCGATGCAGACTTCGACCGACGGCTCCTCGAGCTTGATCAGGCCGAAACGCTGCGCGAAGGGCGGGTCCTTTTCGATGTACTTCTTGTATTCGGCCCAGGTCGTCGCCGCGATAGTGCGCAGCTCGCCGCGGGCCAGCGCGGGCTTGAGCAGGTTGGAGGCATCGTTGCCGGCCCCGCCGCCGCCGATGAGCGTGTGCGCTTCGTCGATAAACAGGACGATCGGCTTGCCGGCGGCGTTTGACTCGCCGACTTCCTTGATGACCTGCTTGAGCCGCCGCTCGAATTCGCCCTTCACCGATGCCCCCGCGCTGAGCAGCCCCACGTCAAGTGACAGAAGCGTGACGCCGTGTAGGAACGGCGGCACGTCCCCGTTCGCGATGCGCAGCGCGAAGCCCTCGGCGATCGCGGTCTTTCCGGTGCCGGGGTCGCCGACGATCAGCGGGTTGTTCTGATACCGCCGCATCAGAATGTCGACGACGTTGCGGATTTCCTTCTCGCGGCCGATGACCGGGTCGATCTTGCCCTCCTTGGCTTGCGCGGTCAGGTCGGTGGTGAATTGCGAAAGCGCCTCGCTGGTGCCGGGCGCGCCGCTCGGCGCGGCCCCGGGGGCTCCCGGCTTTTCGGCGACTTCGTTCTCGCGCGAGTCGTCGCAAATCTGGAAGAAGTCCTTCTTGAGCTCGTCTTCCTTGATCTTGTTCAGTTCATCGGTGTAGTCGGTCAGAACCGCGACCTCGGGCTTGCGAAGCAACCCGATCAGCAGAGCGCCCGATCGAATCTTCGTTCCGCCGAGCTCGAGCGTCGAAACCAGCGAGGCCGCCTCGAACAGATCCACGAGGTAAGGCGACCACTGCGGCTTGCCGGAGTTGCCGGTCTTGAGGTCTTCGAGCGCCCGCACGATTCCGTTGGTCAGTTTGGCGACGTTGATCTTGAAGTGCTTGAAGATTGCCGCCACGTCGCTGTCGCTGCGGTCCATCAGCGTGGCGATGTACTGGTCGATCGTCACCTCATAGTGCGTGCGCGTCATGCACGTCCCGACCGACGCCTCGAGGGCGCGCATGCTTACGTTGTTCAGCTTCTGGATCAGCAGTTTTGCGTCGATCCGCGACATGACGATCTCTCCTTCGGCAACTTGCTACCCGACGCTTCGCACTCTAAGAGTCCAAACCCGAACGCCGCATCCTAACCACCGCCCACGTCTTTGGGAACGTTTTCGCGTCGCGGCGCCGCGATCTCGGCGGGGACCGAGAACACGACCGACTGGTCCTCGCAGGGCTTCGATTTCAGCCAACTCGTCCACGCCAGCCGGCCGAGCAGGCCCTGGCCGCCCAAGGGCGTATCCGGCACCTCCGCGCCGCGCAGCGTGACCTCCGCGTCGAATTGCAGCGCGTCGGCGCAATAGATTTGTGCCAGCCCGGCGAGGTCGGCGGCGGCGTCCCCCGGAGGGAGAAACCGCTGGAAGTCGTCGAAGCCCACCGGCCCGACCTTGACGCGGAACTTGCCGCTGCAATCGAAGATCCGGTCCCCCAGCAGAAAATCCTGACCGAGCGAACATTTGCGCCCGCCCAGCCGGTTGCAATCATTCATCTGAATCGGCAGCCAGCGCCCCACGCACTGCTCGATGTCGAAGTCAATGCCCTCGAAAAAGTCGCTCAGCAGGCCGGTCAGACCCGCCGCCGAGCGCGGCCGCTGCGAAAGCAGCCCGACATAGCGAAATAGGCGGACGGGAGGAACCTTGAGTGCATCGGACAGCCCGGTCGTCCCAATTCCGAGCAGCCCGCGAACCATTTGCGAGATCGGGTCGCTGCCGTCGGAGCGAAAAGTGACGTAGTAGCGGTATTTGGTCCACACCCGAAAGAGCAGCGACAGCACGCGGTGGTGAAACAGGTCGAGAAACCCGCGCACGCGCTCGTCTTCCTCGTGCTCGGCCATCAGTGACTCGGTGAAGTGCGTCGGCAGCGGCGAATCGGTCCCGTACAATCCCAGGAACGTCGTGGTCACCTGCAGCTTGCCGCTGCCGTTCAGCGCATCCTCGGTCCAGCCCATCGTGTCCAGGTCGCACGCCGGAAAGCTCATGCTCAGCGAAGGCCGCAGCCGCACCGGCTCGTCACCGGCGGGTCCGGCGCGGCCGATCTGGGCGCACTGCGGCAGGAGCCGCTCGATCAGGTGCAAGAGCTGGAAGAACTCAAAAGACCGCGGCTTTTGCAGCACGAAGCGGACTAGAGGATGCTCTGTTGTCCAAGTCGGGGCGTCCAATCGTATACCTCGCCGAACCTCGTCCCACGCACGTGCAATTCGCTAAAGGAATTGAGCGATGCGTACAACGCGAAGAACTCGTTGAGCACCGTCGCAAACAGATACATGTCCCCCTCCCCCGCGAAACTGTCCTCGTTCATCGACAAGTCGATGCGCGTCCCGCGCACCGGCGACCCGCGGATCAGGCGCTCCACCGGCTTGGCGTCGAGCGACAGCAGACCCTCCAGCCGCAGGATGTTCTCGCGGGCCGCCTGGCGGTCGTAAAGCGCCTGGTAGTTGTAAAGCTCCAGAATGCCGCGCAGCGCCTCGACCGACGTCAGCGACAGATAGTTGAGCGAAAGGTGCGAGATCAGCCGCCAGTGCAACCCGCGCCCCAGCGGCGGCCTCAGCGAACGCGTCACCGGCGTGACGTCGCGAAATTTCGCGAACTCCGGCGAGGACGCGGTCGGCACGTGTACGTCGCCCAGCCGCAGCCGCGACGCGAGATTGCGATTCGACGCGGTCAGGTCGATCGAGATCGTTTCGGTGGGCGGCACGACGTTGCGCTGGTCCGCCGCCACGAACGAGATGTACGTGTCGGTTCCCTCGCCAACCACCGCGTCATACAAGCGCGTCTGGTAATAGATCCCTTCGCCGCTCTCGCCCAGTCCATGCTGAAAGGCGTGCAAGGGCGGGTAATCGCGACGCTGGGCCTCGCCTTGCACCAGACCCACCACGTTGTCCACCGAGTAAATCTCGTAGTGCTCGGGCGGCGAACCCACCGTGCCCGGGCGAATCCGGTACTGCGTGCGCGAGTGGTCCACGCGAATGCCGTCGGCCGGGTGGTCGAACAGGTTCACCACCGGCGAGCAGAAGGGCTTGAGCGAGTCCTTCGTGACCCGCTGCGTGTCTTCGGGTTGGCGCGAGAACGGCACGATGATCTCGAAGCGGTCCGCGCCCTCCATCGCCGCGGTCCGCTCCAGGCCCGTGAACTCGATGAAGCTGAATTTGGTCGGGCAGGTGAAATACTCCTGCAACAAGCGATAGCCCGTGAACGAATGGGCCGGATACGGCAGGATTGACTCGTCCGCCCCCAGCCCGCCGGGCCGGATCGTCGTCGCCGGCAATCGGTAGGTCCGCGCGGTCGCCGGATCGCGCAGCTCAACGTGATTGGCGTAGCGCATCAGCCATAGGTAGAGGCTCGAGGCCTGCACAACGTCGTCCGCGAGGAACAAACGCAGGCGCTTGAGCCCCATGCGCTCAAACGGGACCTTGCCCGTGGCGCGCACCACGATCCGCAGCCGGGCTTCCGACGCCATCGGCAACTCGAGCTCAGCCGAGTGAATCTCATAGGGACCCAGCTCGACCTCGAAGCACGTGCGGAAACGGCAGGCGGTCCCCTCGACCGGAACCGATTCCACCTCCGTCCCGCGCGGCACCCGAACCAAATCACTGATCTGATCGGCGATCGGCTGAAAGGCGACGATGCAGGTCGACGGGACCGGACGCAGATAATGCGGCCAGAGCAGCGACATCATGGACTGAAACAGTTCGGGAATCTCGTCGTCCAGCTTCTGTCGCACGCGCCCCGTCAGAAACGCGATCCCCTCCAGCAGCCGTTCGACGTCGGGGTCGGCCCCGGCCGTTTCGAGCATGTGCGCGACGGTCGGGTTCGCGGCGGCGAACTCCTTGCCCATGTCGCGCAGAAAAGCCAACTCTTCTTGGTAGTAGATGTTGAACATGCGGCTCTGTTCTCGTGTCGCCCGTTTGCCTACGCGGGCCAGACAATGTACCGGCCCTCGCACGGCTTCGCAATCGCGTGCCGGGATCGGGTGGCTGAATGGCCCGTGGTTTTAGCCGCGGGGGACACGAATCGGCCGCGTCGCGTGTGTTGTTGCCGCGCGGATTACGAGCGGCGACGGGATTCGATTCGTGTCCCCCACCTCTGAAGAGGTGGGCCACCCGAAACGTGGGTGCCCCGCCCTTTTAAGGGCGAGGGGACGGATCAGCATAACGAACGTCGTTCGTGTTCGAGTCCGTCCCCCACGCTTGAAGGCGTGGGGCACCCAGCCAAACCAAGGAGCTCGCCGCATCGGCACTCGGGCCGTTTGGGCCTCGGATGCCTATTTCACAACCAGCCGACCGTCGGAGTCGGCGTAGGTCTCGAAACGCACGGCCTGTCGCCCATCCTCATCCACCATCAGCGCGGAAATCTCGAAGCGCAGCTCCATCCCGCTGTCCACCATCGGCGTGTGGCGCACACGCACGTTGCGCAGCCGCGGCTCGTTTTTCTCAATCGACACCCGAATCGCCGCCTCGAATCCCGCGACCGAGTGCGGCATCGCGCTGCGAACGCTGGTCATGTGCGGCAGCCCATAGTGCTCATCGGTCAGGCAGTTGCCGTGCGTCGTGTTCAGCATCTTTTGCAGGTTGCCCAGAATCGAATCAAACACCACGCGCGTCGAAACGCGAAGTTGGCGCTGCCCCTCGGGCTCCGGGTCGCGAATGCGTTCCAGCAACGTCCGTTGTAGAGCCATGACGGCCTCCAGATGACGCGCGCCGCGGCCGGCTCCGGGCGCCCGAGCGGATCGACCGACAGTATCTCCGCCGGCGAATCGCTCGTAAAGTGGTTGGAGAGATGAGCGCGCCGGGCAACCGGGCGCCGGCGACCGCGAACCGCGCTGTTTCGCGCCCGCCCGGCTACCCGACATTCAACGCGAGCAGATACGTCTCCAGCGTCTGCCGGCTGTTTTCCTCGTCCTTTCGCGCCGCGCGGAGTTTCTCGCGCACCTCTTGGATCTCCGTCTCGGCGGCGTCGAACTTGGTCATCTGGCGGCGATACGAATCCGTGTTGTGCGGCAGGGAGCCGAGATTGCGCCGCAGGCGCTCCTGCTCGGTGCGGGCCTCGGTGTGGCCCTTTTCGAGCGCTTCGCGCAGCCGCTTGGCGCGCACGAACTCGGTTTGCAGGACGATCGCCTGTTCGAGTGCCTTCCTCACGTCCGGCGCGATCGTGGGGCCTCGCAGGTACATGCGAATCCGCTCGGTGGACAGCGAGGACAACGCCACCGACTGGGCGATGATCCGTTCGAGCTGCACCGTCTGCGAGACGGTCTCGCCCGCCGCCACGGCCACCTTGAACCGCAGCAGGTTGGGCGTTTTCTCGAAGGGTTCTTTCGGCTCCAGCAGCTTCCAGTCGTGCGTGTAGGCCTGTTCGATGATGACGCTCTTGTCCTTGTCCGATTTGTTCTTGATGCGGTACGTCCGCTCATCGACGTATTTGTGCTTGTGCCACAGGATGCCCTTGACGACCCGCAAGCTGACGAGGAGGTCGGGGTGCGACTTGCGTTCGACCATCACCTCGGCCGCGAGGTCGAGCGCGTACGCGATCAGGCGCTTCTCGTTCGGCTTGAGGTCCGGCAGCTTGGCGTCGCCGGCGTAAACATTCGCGTCGAACAGCGTCACGGGGCCTTGCATCAGGTGCAAAGCGGTCGTGTTCGTGATGTGCAAGCCGTTCAGCGGGTGCTTCGGGTGCGACGCCGGGTTGAAAATGCTGACCTTCTCGCCTTCGATCGGCTCGTTCACGATCGGCAACATGGCCGAGTGCTGGCGGGCGATCGACACGGGCGTCTGGATCGTGTACTCGAACAGCTCGCCCGCTTCCTGGGCCGAAGCGACCGACGCGACGCCGGCGTCGGCGAGCTCTATCACGATCGGCAACGCTGCTTTGAAGCGCTCCCCCCCGATGCCAGCGAATGCCTTGGATTCCTCCGCCACCGCGAGGGAGCGCCGCGCCTCCCGCGCGCGCTTGCGGACCGGCGCCGGGGGCTCGTCGTCAAAGTCGCCTTCGTAATCCGGTGCCCGTAGCGACGCGTACAGCTCCAGCTTCTCCAGCGGCCGCGGCACGTACAACGGCGTGTATAGGTCCATACGGAATGAGATCGGCCGGCCCGAGATCAGCGACAGCCGCACGTCCTTCCAGTCCTCTTCGGTCGCGTTTTCGACCGTCGCCCAGCCTTGCAGAAACGGCTTGCCGTCGTCGGAGAGCACCAGCCGGTAGCTCGTTTTCCAGATCGGGGCCTCAAGCACATAGGACACCCGCACGCGCCGCTCGCCTTTGCCATTGAAGTGCAGGACGACGCTCTTCTTGTCGGCGTTGTGGGCGCTCGCCAGCGCCGCCAGTGCCTTTCGCAGCTCCCCGTCGATCTTCTTGTCGCTGAGCTTGATGCCCTGCAACTCGGCGAGCCGGAGCTGTTGCATGCCGTCGTCGGTCAGAATGTTGAGTATGTCGATGTCGATCACGGTGTCGTTGGTCTTGATCCGGTGCTGCTCGACGCCCAGGATGATTCCTTCCATCTTGCGCGGCCCGCTGATCTCGATCGGCTCGCCGCGGAGCTGGTCGAGCAGTTGGCCGAGCGTGGGCTTGCCGGTCAGGTCGACGCCGAAGCTTCGCAGCGTCTTCTCGATCGGGTCGCGCGAGGCGTAGCCGACCACGCCGACGCTCCCGCCGTCGAGGTCCTGCACGACGAGCGACTTGAGGATGTCGTTGATCTGCTCGGTGCGGAACTTGAGCTCGGCCCGGGCGTCGTCGCTCACGATCGCCTCGCGCTCGAAGAACGCGACGCCGCTGGAGAACAGCGCCACGCGGGTGACGTCCAGACCGGACGTTTCGTCACCGGCGGCGAACGGCGTCCCGATGAGAATCAAGAGCCAGATGCTGCACGACCTGCGGGCCATGACGCGCTCCTTACGGTTGGGCGTTCCTACGTGTCCAGCGACTCGACGGCGTACTCCATCGCATTGGACGCACGACCGCCGGAATGGTTCCCGCGCCCACTGTACTACAATCGGCCGATCTCATCGTCCTTCGCGAAGGTTGCCGGTCAGTCGAGATTGTCAGCGGCATTCCAGCGCGAGCAAGCCACGACAGGGGCGACAGTCCGTAGCCAAGGGCGTCAGCCCCTGGAATCGGCCGCCAAGCTGCGCAGCCCCGATAGGGGCGACGATTCTTAGCCAGGGGCGCAAGCCCCTGGTATCGGCCAGCTCGGCTGCGTAGCCCCGAAGGGGCGGCAGACGGCTGCGCGCACGAACTTTCGCCCCTTCGGGGCTGGCCAGTCCGCTCGCATCTATTCCAGGGGTTCACACCCCTGGCTAAGAACCGTCGCCCGTTCCGGGCTGGGGCTGGTGCCCCTTGCTTCCTTTGAGCAATCTGGATCGTCAGATTCTCGGAAGGCCGCGCAATGGATTACACTGGGTGCGTAATGATCGCACCCGCCAAGAATGAAACCCCTCCGGAAACCATCGATTCCGATCTTCAATGCGGCACGTGCGAGTACAACCTGCGAACGCTGCCGCGGGACGGTGCCTGCCCGGAGTGCGGCCGACCGCTCCGCGAATCGATTATGCCGCGCGATCTGCGCTTCCCTTCGATGGGCGCGATTCGGCGCACGCGCATCGGTATCGCATGCCTGATCCTCGGCCTGGCCGTCCCAGCCGCCATCAAGATCCCGCTTACGCTGGTCACTCTCGCCAGCCCGTTGTTTTGGGACCAGCGTTCAGACCACCAAAGTCCGATTTCCAAGCTGTTCCGCGCCACATCGCATGCCTGGTACTTGGGTCCCGAACTCGCGACGGTCATCTCGGCCGTAGGGATAATACTCATCACCGTTCCGCTTACGAGAAGATCGAGACGATTCAGCCCGAGACTCGGCATCCTCACCGCACTGTTCGCTTGCGTATCGGCGCCATGTGCGGCGTACTCTCTCGCTGCCAAGCTGCCTTTCTCGCTTGGCGCCAGCTCCGGCGCCGAATGGATACTTACCAGCGGTTTCGATAACGTCGCCGCCATCCACATCGATGAGGTAGCGCTGTCGGCGGTGGCGTTGGATGCGCTGCGCGGCCTGGTTGCCTTGGAGCCGGGTCTCGAGGTCGACCGGGCCGGCGACCGGGTGAATTTGCGCCTCGACGGCGGCGAGCTGGGCGGCGTCGGGCTGCCGTCGTCGCAAGCGCCGGCCGAATGGGCGCGCGCCACGGTGGCGGCGCTGGAGTTGGTCCGGAAATCCTCGAGCCGCCTGAGACAGGCGTCGGTCGAACGGATTATCGAGGTCATGCTCGACAGCGCCCTGGCCGGCCTGGACCGATATTCGCGTTATGCCAGCCCCGAAGAGGCGCGGGAGAACCGCGCCATCCGCGAGGGCTTCGGCGGCATCGGCGTGACCCTAGAGCGGTTCGACCACCGGATCCTGATCGTCTCGGTGATTGCCGACGCGCCCGCCGCCAGGGCCGGGATCAAGGCCAACGATCATCTGCTCAAGGTGGATGAGACCGCGGTCGACGACCTCGACGTCGCCGACATCGTGCGCCTGGTGCGCGGGCCGAT
>JACZRH010000161.1 GCA_022574815.1 Planctomycetota bacterium
GCGCTCGCTGCCGGCGGGACGACGAGCCATGTAGATCGCCGACCCGTTCAGCTCCTCGGGCCCGTCGTACGAGTACCAGGCGGCGAGCAGCTCCCCGTCGGGAAAAGTGGTGATAGAGGCCGCGTGACTGCCGACCTTGTCCGGGACGTAGTCGAAAATGGGTTCGTCGATGAAGACCGGGTCGGCGGCGGGTTCGAAGGGCATCTCGCCGGTGAAGATGTTGAAAACGAAGTCAACGATGCCCGGCGGCGAAGCCACGCAACCGGTCAGCGCGGCGAACAACAATGAGACGACGTAGCTGTTTCTGATCATACGGAGTCGAAGCACCTGGCCCAGGGTTGATCGGCCCGTCGGCGGGCAAGAATCACACCACGCGGGCCTCGTTCCCTTTCTGTTGGACGCTCTTGCCGCAGACGAGTTGTAGCGGCAGGCGCCTCGCCGCCTTTGCTCACCGTTGAGCCCCGGCATCCGCGCATCTCACCCATTGGGCAGCACGACCGCCTTGCTCGTCTCCCAGCGCGCGACCGCGTCGAGCGCCTCGTTGACCCGCTCCAAACCGAAGCGGTGCGTAATCAGTTCATGAAACGGGTAGCGATCGCGGCACGTGCGCAGCAACTCCAGCGCGACCGTCCAGTGCTGCGGCTCGCTGCCCCACGAGCCCAGCACCGTCAGTTCCTTGCGCGTGATAAGGTGCGGGTTGAGCAGCGCCGGGCCGGCGTCGCCGTAATGGCCCAGCACCAGATACTTCCCGCCGTCGCGGCAAAGCTCCCAGCCCTCGACGACCGCCTGTGGCATGCCGACGCATTCCACGACGACGTCGGCTCCGAGCCCGCCCGTCGCGTCGAGCACGATCTTCCGCCGCGCTTCGGCGTCGGGCATCTCCTCGATGTCAATCGTCAGATCGGCTCCGAAGCGCCGGCAATTCTCCAGCCGATCGCGCGGCCCGCCGATGACGATCGCCGGCCGGGCGCCGGCCTCCTGCGCGCAAACCAGCGCGGCCAAACCGACCGGACCCGCGCCCTGCACCACGACCGACTCAGCCGAGTGCATCTTCATCCGCTCGAACCCGTGTAGCGCCGTCACCAGCGCGCAGCCCGCCCCGACCACGGCCTCGCTCGGCAGATCGTCGGGCAGCTTGAACACCGCGGTGTCGGCATGCAGGAATTGGTATTGCCCGTAGCCGCCGAGCAGGTGCGGCGGCTTGTCGCAGGGCGTGTTGACGCCGTACGCCTGGCGGTGCAGGCAGCGGCTCGGCAGGCGATAGACGCGGCAATAGCGGCATTTTCCGCAGGGCCGGCCGACCGTAAACGCGACGCGGTCGCCGACCGCCAGCGGCCGCCCGAGCCAGTCTTTCGTGTCGCTGTCCCCCAACGCCGCGACGCGCCCGACCGTCTCGTGCCCCATGATCAACGGCAGCGGCACGTCGAGCTGCCCCTTGTGCAGATGCACGTCCGTCCCGCAAATGCCGGCCAGCTCGACCTCGATGAGGAGCTCTCCGGGAGCGAGCTCTTTGGGAAGCGGGTATTCGTGTATGCGCAGCGGCCGATTGAACTCGGCCATCACGGCGCACTGACAAGAACCGGACAGCGAACTCGACATCGCGGCAACTCCAAACATTCCGGACTCGACCGGTGGTGAAGGCGCAGTGCCCCCGGCCGATCTATGATACACGCTGATAGTTGTATGTTGACGGGGACCGGTCGAGCGCCGCCGCCGCCCGGCGGGTGTCGGCCCCGGCAACCGATCCATGCGTGTCTTTCGCGATTGACGGCAACGCTAGGTTTAATCACCTCGGAATGAGCTATTCATTCCAAAGCGGTGACCGCCCATCCCTCGGAATGACCCGCGCATTCCAAGGCGGCCAGTGCTCATCCCGTCGAATGATTCGTATATTCCTTGGAGTGGATCATCCATTCCAAGGACCGGACAGCCTATTCCAAGGAGTGGACGACCCATTCCAAGGAGCGGACGGGCCATTCCACGGGCGGGAAACATCGCTCCAAGGCCGAAGAACCGCGTTCGCGGGTCGAGATGGCCGATTTTGCGGCTGAAACGGCCCATTTAACGTCGGCCGCGACTCGTTTGGGCCCGAATATGGCTGGAATTGGGGCCGATTTCGGTCTTGCCGCCGGCCGAACGCTGGGCTGGAGTCATCCGGACGCTTTGAGGTGGGCACCATTCGAGCCAAAACATGGGCGGCGCGCGGCGAGACCGGGCCGTCGAGCGCGGGCGGCGGGTGTGACGATTCGGGCGTAGCGCTGCGCGAACGAACGATGGATATTGGCGAGTGGCAAGCGCGCCCGATGACGAGCAGCGCGCCGGCCTCTCAGCGGATCGGCTGGAGCGCCGCCGCCGACCCGAAAATCTTGCACAGTCGGAGTTTTGCCCGATACGCACTCCGAGCGCCGAGTCGTAGAATGACAGGCGGTACGTACTCGGGGAATCTGTGAGTCCACACGCGGCGAGACCGCCGGCGCGACGATCGGGGTGTGAGAGCGATGGCGAAGTCGGAACGGCCCATAGCGACTGCCGCCACGGTCCGGTCCGTAGCGTTCGCGTGGCTCTTCCCGGTCGCGGCGATCCTCCTGCCGGCTGGACTTTGTTTCTGCACGCTCGCATCCACGTGGAAGCGTCCAGAGGGGTCCAGCTTCATTGAGAGCCTATTCTCGTCCACCGAAGGCCGCCTCGGCGTCCTGCTCACCGTCGTGGCGGCTCTCGGCATTTGGCGGGGCGTATGGACATTGTCGCCCATCGAGGCCCCGTCGGCTCAAAAAGAGTCCGAGCGTCGGTACAACCGATATTTGGTAGGCGTCGGCTATTCATTGTTCGTGTGCGGCGTGTTCTGTTGCGCGCTGGTCGCCGGCCTGATTTACTCCAAGGGCATTCCTGTGTCGGCGGCCGCCTTTGAGGCCAGCATTTTGGGGAAGACCCAGGGGCTCGGCAAGTTGATCGTTCTTTCTTCCGTGATCGCGGTGCTGGGCGCCCTGTTCTTCGTCGCCAACTCACTGCGACACAAGCGCGAGGCTCGTGTTGAGCTGTTCTCGCGGCGGAAATTTTGGGGCGGCTTGTGGTACCGCCTCGGCGAGGCGATTCTCTTTTCCTTGGTTGCCTTCTGGTTGATATGGTACAATACGCCGACGACGACCAACGCCGCGGCGCCCCGCCAATCGCTCTTGGGCTACGGGATGCTTCCCGTGCTAAGCCTGTTGATGGGGATGTTCGTGACGTCCGGCGAAAAGCTGATCTTCGGGATTGCGCGCGGCTTGTTTCGAGCCGCCGGGGCGTTTTTCGGCTCTTCAGACGATAGAGAACTAGAAAGTGTGGTCGAGAAGACAAGCGGGGCCAAGAAGAAAAGCGGGGCAGGATGATTGTTGAGGGGGACACGCCGGGTGCGGGGGCCTGCGAGCCGTGTTTGACGCGCGGACGCCGCGAAATGGCCCAGGACTGCTGACAGAACGATCTTGCCTATACTAGCGTCCGGACCACCGAATCGCGCTCCGACCCCGTCCACCTGTCGAGGCGCCCCTCATTCAACGCTACCATCCAGAGCATGAACCGCGCCCGCCTCCTGATACTGATCTTGTTTCTATCTCTGCCCGGCGCGATGCTGGCGCCGCTTTGGCGGCTCGGCGGGCTCGGGGCCGGCGAAGACGACATCCTGTACTACTACCCGGCGCGGGTCTTCTTTCACGAATCGATCACGGCCGGCCAGTGGCCCTGGATCAACCCGTGGACCGGATTGGACCGGCCCTACGCCGCCGATCCGCAATCGGCGATTTGGTATCCGCTCACCTGGTTGTTCGCTATCCTCCCGCCGATCATCGCCTACCCGACCTCGTTGTGGCTGCATTTCTCGATCGCGTTGTGGGGCATGTACCGCCTGCTCCGCTCCATTCCGAGTCGAGCCGGACCCGCCGTGGCCGGCCGATCGACGCCGTCCGTTAGCAGAGCCCCGAGTGTGAGCGACGGGTCGAACGCGGCGCACGCCGATGACGCAGACGGGATGCACAGAACCGCCGCGATCTTCGGCGCCGTGGCGTTCGCGTTCTGTGGCTTCATTCTGGCGCACCGGGTGCATCTTTCCATGCACCACGCCGCCGTCTGGGCCC
Source organism: Planctomycetota bacterium (assembly GCA_022574815.1). Lineage (GTDB taxonomy): Bacteria > Planctomycetota > Phycisphaerae > UBA1845 > Fen-1342 > JACZRH01. The sequence goes on from JACZRH010000161.1 coordinate 4,110, forward strand.
CCTGGGTGTTCTGGAGGTTCCAACGCTACGCCCACGCGGGTGGAATGACACGGTTGGCGGCCGCGGCCGGCGTCGCGGCCATGCAGTGCTTCGCCGGGCACGTTCAGATTGCGGCGTTCACGGCGTTGGGGTCGCTCGTGCTGCTCATGCTGGATCGGCGGAGCGAGAGCGTGCGAAGCCATGTACCGCGCGTCGCGCTGCGCTGGCTTCTAATGTGGGTCTGCGCCGCCGGTCTGTTTGCCGTGCAATGGATGCCGACCCTTGCCGCTCTGCGGCTGTCCACACGCACGGACGCCAACTACTGGCTGTTTACTTTGAATAGCTGGAACCCGGCGTCGGCGCTCGGCTGGATCATGCCGATGCTGTTCGGCCAGCGGACGCCGAACTTCTTCGACCAAGAGTATTGGGGACCGTCACACCAAGTCGAGCAGTTTTCGTACGTCGGCATCCTGCCGTTGGTGTTGAGCGTTCTGGCACTCGTGGCGGGCTGGCGCAGCGATCCCCGCCGCCGACCGTGGGTCTGGCTGGGCGTGTTCGCGTTGCTGCTCGCGCTGGGGCGCTACGGCCCCGTGTGCCCGATTCTCTACTGGCTTCCCGGCGCCGCTGTCTTTCACGTGCCGGCGCGAGCCCTGCTGCTTTTTCAACTTGCCGTCGCCGTCCTGGCCGCGACCGTCGTCCACGATCTGGTCGCCGCGCCGACGCCGCGCCGCGCCCGCCTGCGCTGGCTCACCCGCAGGTGGACGAGCCGGCCAATTCTCACGGCGCTGCTGCTCGCGGCGCTGCCCATCCTTGCGGTCGCCGCCGTCACCCCTGCTTTGGGCGAGGCGCCGCGCCGCGCCGCGCTCGCCGGGCTTCATCCCGGCCGCCCGGCGATCTTCATCCCCGTGCTCGTGCTCATGGCGAGCTTCGCCACGCTCGGCCACGTCGCCCGACAATGGCGCCAGCCGGTAGTCGGCTGGTTGCTCGTGCTCGCCGTCGCGGTCGACCTTGCCGTCGTCGGCTGGACGATTGACATACCGGCCGGCGCGAGCCGCGCTGCCGACCTGCTCACTCCGCCCGTCGTGCGGCCGAGCAACGACGCTGCCGAGCAGCCGGGCGACGACTGGCTGCGCCACCTCGATGGCACGCGCTCGCGGCTCTGGGTCGTCACCGCCCACTCACAGCGCGACGGGCCGGGCGAATACCGCAATTCGCTCGGCAAACGCACCGCCAACACCAACGCGCTCGTCCAGGTGCGCTCGCTGACCGACTACGGACCGCTCCAGCCCCGCGCGCTACAGGCCCGCTTTGCCTTCACACCCTGGGGTGAATCAGCGAACGCCCGCGAGTTGCTGGCGGAAACAACGTGGATGCGATCCTACAACGTCGGCTGGATTCTGCTGTGCGAGCCGGAGTGGCCGGCGCCGGTGGGCTGCGATCTCATCACCACCACCGCCGACGGGATGCGCCTCTATCAGAATCCCAGTGCCGAAGGACCGGCCTTCCTGGCCGACCCGTCCCAACTCGTCGCGATTCGCCACTTCGAGCACACGCCCTATTCCTGGACGACGATCATCGACGCGGCCGGGTCGCGATCGAACAAGAATGGGGACGCCTGGCTGATCGTCTCGAACCTGGCCCTACCCGGATGGCACGCGGTCGTGGATGGGGCGCCGGCGACCATCGAGCCGTTCGACCCGGCGCTGCTTGCGGTGCGTGTTCCGGCGGGCCGACCGGTCGAGATTCGCTGGAGCTACTTTCCACCGGGTTTGAGGATCGGCGCGGCGGTCTCCACGGTCAGTGCCTTCGTCTTGGGATGTTGCGTCGTGGCCGCTGCGCGAAAACGCGATCGCACCACGCGGGCCAACGGTTCACAGGAAGGGTCCGAGAGTGATTCGGGCTAGGAAGCGGCCGGCACCGCCGGCCATTGGAGCCGAAACGTGCAGCCCTCGGTTTCGTTGGCGAACGCCTGGATCGAAGCCCCGTGCCGGTGCGCAATAACGCGACAGGTGTTCAGGCCGAAGCCGGCGGGCTGCCAGGAGCTCGCAGTGCCCGCCTCGGCTGCGAGATACGGATTGATTCGGCTGTCCAACTCGTCCTGCGTGAAGCCGTGCCCCGTATCGCAAATGTCAATTTGGACGGCGTCGCCTTCGCGCCGCGCCGAAACCGAGATCACGCCGTTCCGGCCTATCGCTTTGCGGGCGTTGAGCAGCAGGTTTAGCAGAACCTGCTCGAGCAGGATGCGTCGCGCACGCACGCACAGCCCTTCGTCGACCGTGATGCACAATTCGATCGTGTCCTTGTCGAAGGGCCGCGTGGTCGTGTCGATCGCTTCGCGCACCGCGGCCGCGACCGAACACGCCTCCAGCGGAACCTCGATCGCGCCGGCGAACCCCATCAAATGCTGCGTAATGTCGACCGCCTTTTGCGAGTTGGTGACGGTGCGGACCAGGGCCTTGCGCATCGCCGGCACGTCGTCGCGCGAGAGCGCGTCCTGACTGCGAGCCAGCACCGCCGTCATCAGATTGTTGAACTCGTGCGCGACGACGGCCGCCATGTTCCCGAGCGTCGCAAGCCGCTGGCAGGTGACCAGCTCAACCTCGAGTCGCGCCACGCGATCCTGCAACACGCCGATTTCGTGGGCGGGGTCCGCGGAGCGGCAAGCCGCACTCGCGACTCCGCTCGAACTTCCCGATTCGCGTGTCTGAAACGCTTCGCCGCTCAAGATTGGTTCCTCCGCTCGGAGACACCTCATGCTCGCGACCGCACCGCCGACCGGCGACCCCTCCTTTGGCCGGCGCCGCGTGGAGATCCTAGGTTTGCCCCGGCAGGCTGTCAATGATTACCGTCACTGCTCCGGCTTCGGCGGGCGGCTCATCAGTTCGGTGATCGCCGTGAGTGGGGGCTTGCCTTCAAACAAGACTTCGTAGACGCCCCGGGTTATCGGCATTTCGACATCGTGGCGCGACGCCAATTCGATCACCGCGCGAGTCGTCGGTATCCCCTCAATCACCGACGTACACTCCGTAATCACTTCATCGGCAGTTTTGCCCCGTCCGATTTGCTCGCCGGCTGAGCGATTGCGGCCCAACGGCGAGATGCAGGTCGTGACCAGGTCGCCGAGGCCCGCGAGGCCCACGAAGGTCTCAGGATTGGCGCCCAGCGCGACCCCGAGCCGCGTGATTTCGACCAACCCGCGCGTCAGCAACGCCGATTTGGCGTTGTCGCCCGCCCGCAACCCGTCCAGGATCCCGGCCGCGATCGCCACCACGTTCTTGGTCGCCCCGGCCAGCTCCACCCCCAGCACGTCAGGGTTGGTGTAGATCCGAAGCCAGCTGGTCGAGAAGAGCTGCTGCATCCACCGCGCGAACGCCGCGTCGTCGCAGGCTGCCACCATCGTCGCCGGAAGGCACCGCGCCAGCTCCGCCGCGATCGTGGGCCCGCTCAGCGCGCCCAGCGGCCTCGGCGGCCCGTCCGGATCATCCCCAAGCACGTCCGCGATGATCTGCGTCGGTCGCAGCAGCGTGTGGTTCTCGATCCCCTTGGCCACGCTCACCACCCCCGCCCCCGCCGGCACGTGCTCGCGCAGCCTCGACCACGCCGAACGCATGAACTGCACCGGGATCGCCGACACGATCAGATCGACACCCGCCAGCGCCTGGGCGTCCGAGAGCCCCACACGCACGCTCTCGGGCAGCACAAACCCGGGCAGCCGATCGCTCCGCCTCGACTGCGCCAGCCGATCCGACTCGTCGGCAGTGTGCCCCCACATCACCACCGCAGCCGTCCCCCCGGGCCGCTCCGACCCGAGCACCTGGGCGCACACCAGCCCCATCTGCCCGATCCCCAGCACCGCCACACGAGGCGAATCCGGATACTGTCTAGGCAATTCGTCCATCCCGGCTCGGACTCCGCGCGTGGGGGTGTGCCCGGCCGAATCTCCGACCAATCCGATCCGAACCCGCCCCGGACACCCGACGTAGGGTATCCGACCGCACAGGTCAGCGGTGCGCGCGTGCCGCCGCTGCACGCGTCCCAGCACCCCCCGCCTCCCCCCGCAAACGCCCCTGGGCACGGAGTTGAGTCCGCATGGCCGACGCCGAAAACCAATCCACCCCCGAGACCAGCCCCCCTCACAACGTCCAGATCGAGAACGCCCTGCTCTTCTATCTGGTCGGGAGCATGTTGCTGATCGTGAGCCTCGTGGCCTCGGGCATGGGGTACGACGAGCAGGTGGCCAACATCCCCGCCGCACTGGGCGCCCTCTTGCTCGGGCTCAGGATGTTCACCGCCGCCTTCGCCGAGCTGCGCCGCGGCCGCATGTCCTCCTCCACCCTCGCCGCCCTGGCCATCGCCGCCGCACTCGTCTCGGGCGAGTACCAGACAGCCGGCTGGCTCGCCTTCATCCTCCTCGCCGTGGACCAGATCGTCCGCCGAACCGCCTGGGGCGCCCAGCGCGCCATCGAGGACCTGGTCGGCCTCACACCCGACATCGCACGCATCGTCGATGACCAGGGCGAGCGCGAGGTCGCACTCGAAGAGGTCGCTGTCGGCATGACCGTCCGCGTCAGGCCGGGCGAGAACCTCCCCGTTGACGGCCGCATCCTTTCCGGGCGCACCACCATCAACCAGGCCTCGCTCACCGGCGAAGCCATGCCCGTCGCCGGCGGCCCGGGCGACCCCGTCTACGCCGGCACCACCAACGTCACCGGGGCCGTCGACATCGAGGTCACACAGGTCGGCCAGGACACAACCATCGGCAAGGTCAGGCAGCTCATCCAGGAGGCCGAGTCCGGCAAGTCCTCACGACAACTGCTCATCGAGCAGGTCGCCAGCTTCTTCGTCCCGGTCGCGCTCTCCGTCGCCGCCGTGGTCTGGTTCGTGATGAGCCGAAGCGCCGACGAGGCCGTCCGCGCCGACGCGGTCGACACCGCCATCACCGTGCTGGTCGTCACCTGCCCGGCCTCGCTGCTGCTGGCCAGCCCCAGCGCCATGGTCGCCTCCTTCGCCGCCGCCGCTCGACTGGGCATCCTCGTCAAGCAGACCGACTACATGGAAGCCGCCGCCAACATCAACACGGTCATTTTCGACAAGACCGGCACCATCACCACCGGCAGCTTCGGCGTCTCCAAGCTCATCCCCGCCGAGGGCGTCGAGGGCGCCGAACTGCTCAAGGCCGCCGCATTCGCCGAGCACAGCTCGAACCACCCCCTCGCACAGTCCATCGTCTCGACCGCCGAGACCGCGCGCATACACGTCGAGCCGCCCGAGAACTTCGAGGAGGTCCACGGCATGGGCGTCAAGGCCGACACGTCCATCGGTCGCCTCGTCGTCGGCCGCGCACAGTGGCTCCTCGAACTCCAGCCATCCATCAAAAACGACATCGAAGCCGTCGAGCACAGGATCGAGGGCATGAGCGGCGTGCACGTCATGCGCGACGGCAAGTACCTCGGCGTCGTCGGGCTCGAAGACAAGACCAGGCCCAACGCCAGGCTCGTCGTCGAACGCCTCCGCGAGCTCGGCGTCAAGCAGCTGGCCATCTACACCGGCGACCGCCTCGATGTCGCCAGGCGCGTCGGCGTCGCGGTCGGGGTTGACGGCGTCGAGGCCGAGTGCCACCCCGAAGAAAAGCACCAGCTCATCCAGGAGCTCACCGACGCCGGCTACCGCGTGATGATGGTCGGCGACGGGATCAACGACGGCCCGTCGCTCGCCGCCGCACAGGTCGGCGTCGCCATGGGCCTGGGCGGATCCGACATCGCCGCAAACTCCGCCGGCGTCGCACTCATGAACGACGACCTCTCTCGCATCCCCTTCCTCATCGAGCTCTCGCGAAAGAACCGCACCATCATCTCGCAGAACATCGCCGCAGCCATCGTCATCGTCATCATCGGCCTGACCATCTCCGCCGCCGGGCTGCTCGCCGTCCCCGCCGCCGCACTGTACCACTTCGTGGGCGAGATCTTCGTCATCGGCAACAGCTTCCGGCTGTTCCGCTTCGGCGAGAGCTTCGCCGACGCCGAGTACGCCCTCAAGGAGGCGCCCGTCCGCCAGCGCCGCGCCGCCAGCGCCCGCGGGCTCACGACCCAGCCGGCGGTCTGATTCGCCCGGTCGCCCTCGTGAGCATGTGGCGAAGCACGCCTTCGTTTCCCTATCAAACTACGGACATGTCCCGAGACGGATCGAACCGGAAGCCGACCGGTTCTCCCCCACATCGCCCCGGCCGATGCCCGAATCCCCCGGATCTCCTCGGATTCACCGTTCGACAGAGATTTCTGGCAAATTTTCTCACAATTCGTGAAATCCAGCCCCGACCGTGGCATCATACCTATCGCGGTGTCACTCGCTGTGATGCGGACGGGCAATCGACGGTTCTCGGGCCCGCGGTGGCATCAGAATAGGTTTTCGTACACGCTGAACTGGCCGTGAACCCGTTGGGCCGGTACACTGGAGACTGGATCCTGAGCCGTGTCGGCTCCGTTTACTGGAGATCAAAGCATGCGAAGAAACAGAACCAGGATGGGCTTCACGCTCATCGAACTGCTGGTGGTGATCGCGATCATCGCCCTGCTCATCGGCATCCTGCTGCCCGCCCTGGGTG
>JACZRH010000162.1 GCA_022574815.1 Planctomycetota bacterium
AGCCGCCCGACCTTGGCCGCGCTGCCCAGCAGTTTCAGAAACGAGTCCTGCGTGCCGGTCGCCCCGCGAACGCCGCGGCATTTCAATCCGCCGCGCAGCGCTTCGAACCGCTCCAGGTCCATCACGAAATCCTGAAGCCAGAGGCAGGCGCGCTTGCCGACGGTCGTGAGCTGGGCCGGCTGCAAGTGCGTGAAGCCGAGCGCGGGCAGGTCGGCGAAGCGCTCGCAGAATTCGGCCAGGACGCGCACCACACTGACCGTCCGGCCGATCAGGATGTCGAGGGCCGACCGCATCAGAATCAGGTCGGCGTTGTCGACGATGTCCATGCTCGTCGCGCCGAGGTGGATGATGCCGCGCGCCGCGGGCGCCGCGTCGCCGAACGCGTGAATGTGGGCCATCACGTCGTGCCGCGTCTTGCGCTCGTAGCGGGCGACGGCCTTGAAGTCGATGGCATCGACCGCTTTGGTCATCGCGCGGATTTGCTTTTGGCTGACGGGCAGGCCGAGCTCGTGCTGCGCCTCGGCGAGCGCGATCCAGATGCGCCGCCAGATCGAGTGGCGCTGCTGCCCGCCCCAGTTGCGGAGCATTTCGGCCGACGCGTAGCGCGTGACGAGCGGGTTTTCGTAGAATTCGTGACCGCCGGGCCGCTTGCCTTCGCGTATCGAGGAACGGGCGGCGACCTTTCGTGTTCGTCGCGCGCTCGCCATTCGGAGTTAGATCTCCAATGCGTGACGAAGATCGGCAATCAGGTCGCCGGTCGATTCGAGCCCGACGTGCAGGCGGATGATGCGGCCCGGATCCTTCGGGTCGAGATTGAACATGGTCCCGCCGATCGCCAGACTCTCGTGCCCGCCCCAACTCACGCCGATGCTGAACAGCCGCAGCCGGTTCAGGATGCGATGGACGGCCTCGCGCGACTGCTCCTTGGGACGAAAGCTGAACAGGCTGGAGTAGCCTTCGAGCTGCCGCGCTGCGACCGCGTGTTGCGGATGGCTCTCCAAACCCGGGTGATTCACACACTCTACGCCGCGGTGCTCTTCGAGCATGCGCGCCACGGCCAGCGCGCTCTTCTGGTGATACTCCATCCGCACCCCCAGCGTGCGCAACCCGCGGATCAACAGCCACGCCGCGAACGGGTCCAGCGTCGCGCCGAGCAGTTCGACCTCCGGCCCCACACGCGCGAGCAATTCGTCATCACGCCCAACCAGCGCCCCGGCGACCAGATCGCTGTGCCCCCCGATGTACTTGCTGGCGCTGTGGACCACCAGGTCGCAGCCCAGCTCGAGCGGGCGCAGGAAATACGGCGTCGCCCAGGAGTTGTCGAACAGCACCGTGACGCCGCGCGCCCCCGCGGCGCGTGCGATCGGCTCGATCTCCGGGACCTCGAAGTGCCCGGTCGTGGGGCTCTCGAGCATCAACAGCTCGGTCTCGCTACGAAACGCGGCGACGAAATCCGCCGGATCGCAACCGTCGACGAACGTGGTGCTGACGCCGAACCGCGACAGGTAGTCGCGCAGGTAGCGCCGCGTCGGCCAATAGCAATGCGCGACGGCGACGACGTGCGATCCGCTCTTCACACAGGCGTTGATCGCGGCGGAGACGGCCCCCATCCCCGAGGCGAAACAGCGGCACCAACTGCCGCGCTCAAGCTTCGCGAGCTTCTGCTCGAGCACGGCCGTGGTCGGATTGCCGACGCGGGTGTAGTCGTAGTTCGGGCTCGCGGGCGTGAGGCGCTGCTCGAACGCTTCCGCGTCGGGATACACGAACGTAGAGGTCTGGTAGATCGGCGGGGCCGCGGCCCCGCGCTGCGCACCGCGGTCCTCGGCCCAGTGCGCGCAAATCGTCTCGAAACCCGCGTCTTCGGGCAGAGACGGATGACGCAGCACATTCGCCGGGCGGTGGTCGGAGCTTTCCATGCCGCCAGCCTCGCGTCTCCGGCGCGTCAGGTCAAGCCGACGCAACCGCACGCGGCTTGGCGAAGAAATCCACGTTCGGCAGCAATTCGGCCGCGCGATGAAACACGATCTCGTTGAAGCCGAGGTGCCGGTCAATGCGCGCGATGCGCTGGATCCACGACGCTTCACCGGCGATGCTCGCGTAAGCACGCCCCAGGTCGCGCCGCAACCGAAGCAGCGCCATCGGGACCGGAAAGTCCGTGCCGAACAGCAACTTGGGATGCACGTCCTGCCGCTCCGCCAGCTCGCGCAGGAAGCCCAGCTTGCCCCACGAGGTCAGGGCCGACAGATCGGCGTAGAGCGGCGCGTCGGCGAACTCATGCATGAGCGCGTCGATCAGCACGCGGTGCGAATGCGAGTCCCCGAACGGCGTCACGGGCGTGGCCGCGTGGGCGACGATCGTGAGCGGCATCGCACGCTCGGCCCGCAGCCGACGCAGCACGTCGAGCAGGGCCGTGACCGACTCGTATTCGGGGTGCTGCGTCGTCAGCGTCAACTCGCTGTTGAAGTGTACCAGCACCGGCAACCCGAGCGACGCACAACAGCGCATGACATCCAGCGTCCGCCGATCGGCGATGTCGATGTTCTGGTGCAGAGGCAACCACTTGAGCAGGCACGCCCCGTGTGCAAAGACTTCCTCGACGCACGCAACCGCCCGCTCGCGATACGGGTGTACCGATGCGCCGAATAAATACCGCTCCGGACGCCGCCGGCACGCGTCGCGAATCAGGCTGTTCGACGAATAGATGTCCGTGCCGCGATCATCCGCCGCGGACGGGCGGCCGGGGCGGCGGCCCGCGTCGTCGTGATACTCGTCGAAGGCCAACAGCACGATGCGTTCGACCGGGCCGTCCGCCAGGAAATGGCGTTCGTAGACCTGCGCCATCTGTTGATCGAGCTCGTCGCCGGGCGGCAAACGCGGGTCCAGGCCCATCATGCGCTTGAACAATCGCCACGTGAAGCGGCGCGTCACCCGCGGAGAAACATAGGAATCAAAGGCTGACGGTTCGTCGGCCCGGCCCGGCTCAAAGGAAAACCGGTCCGCCACCCGGGCCGGCATGAGCGAAAAGGCGTAATGGCAATGAACGTCGATGATCATTCGCGCGTGCGCGGCTCGGGGTCCGAACCGGTCTCGTCGTTCGTCGGCTCCGCCCAGTCCGCCAGCTCGTCGGCCAAGCTGAACGGGGCCCCGTGCTCCGCGTGCAACGTTCCCGCGTACGTCCGGCCGCGCCCCGCCGCGGCCGCCGACCGTCGCAGCACGATCACCACGATCAGCATCCCGAAAACGATTGCCGCGACGATCCACTTCCAATCCAGCTTCTTGTCGCCGCCCGACGAGCGCGGCGCCGTGCGCGTCACCATCTTCGGCCCGACGGCGACGATGACGGCGGACTGCATGACTTTCTGCGTGCGGGATTTGTAGTTGCGTACCAGCACGAAATACCCGGTCAGCCGCAGCAGATCGCCGACCGGCAGGTCACCCACGTCGGTCGTGAAGATTACCGTGCAGGTCAGCGGCTGGCCGCTGCGGTGCAACTCAATCTGCCAGAACTGCCCCAGGTCGCGGTGCTTGCGATGGGTGTGCGGATCCTTGTTGCGGCCGATGATGCCTTCGATCGTAATCGGCTCGCCGCGAAAATCGGACGGCCGCGCCAGCAGGTCGCCCCAGTCCTTGACGAACACGGGTTCGGTCGCATGACCCGGCGAGCGGCCGCCGCGCTTCATGTGCCGCAGGAGAGCGTAGTAACCGGGAGAGTCATAATTGAAGCTGAAGTCTTTGACCCGCGCGAGCAAACGCATGACGCGCTCGGGCAGTTCCGGCGTTGCCGGCCGGCTCGTCGGTGCGACGGAGCGCGTCGTCGCGGCGGGCTGCGTCGACTGCGCCCGGCCCGGCGCGACGAAGCAAACGCACGCCGCCAGCGTAAGCAGCGTGCCGGTCAATGGTCGCCGTCGTCGTCCCATGGGTAGTCCGGAGCGGCGGGCGCGGTGGTGGTTTCGGGGTCAGCCGCCGTTTCAGGATCATCGTCGGGCTGGAGCGCCGCCGGCGCGGGTGCCATGCGCCATTGCCCGTTTTCCTGAAAGACGAGGATCGCAACGCTGCGATTTCGCGCGCGGAGCGACACGCGCGAGCCCGGCTGGAACTCGGCGGCGGTGACCACGCGATAGACCGCGTCGGAAACCTGGGGCACCGGGATGCGCTCGATGGACTCGACCCGCACGACTCGAATCGCGTGGTAGATGGCGGTGAAGCGGTCGAGCCCCTCGGGCTCGCGCCGACGACTGACCAGCTTGCGATAACCCGAGTAGTCGCCGTTCAGACAGGTCTGCAAAAACTCGTGCACGAACCCGGTCGCTTCGGGAAACTCCTCCCGCAAGCCGGCAGCGAACGAGAAAGTCGGCGGGATGTCGGGCGGCTCGACGATCGTCTTGTACTTGTCGCCGGGGTTCCCGGTCGGGCGGGTGCGCTCGGAGTCACAGCCGGTCCAGATAGTACCACCCAGCAGGAGTAGGCATCCGGCGCCTGCAAATGCTGGCGCTCGTCGTAGCGGCAATCCAATTCTCGGCCAGCCTTGGCTCATCTCGGGCATACTACCGCAAGGGCGTTCCAGGGGCTAACTCCGCCGCGCGTAGCGCACGGCTTGTTTGAGCTGCCGCAGGTCATTCGGATGGACGGTATCCACCTGTTCAAAATCCAGAAACGTTGCACCGCCGGCCGTTAGTCTCGACACCATCTGCACAAAGCTGCTTTGTTCCGCTTCGAGCGTTTCAAGCCGAGAGGTTAGGGGTAAGGAAACCGCGCCATGCGGCCGCAGGGTCTCGAGCGACTCGTAAATGCCGCTTTGCTCCCCGCCGGAAAGCAAGGGAAGCACGGCAGACAAGGAAAGCCGCAGGATGGGCGTGCTCGGTTCACGCTCGAGGTCGCGTGGGGGCACTCGATCGAAGAGTGAGTCCACGTCATGGCTGCGAAAAAAACGCCGGGCCGGATAGCGCTTCATGATTTTCCGGACCCAATCAATGACCGATGTGTCGCGGGCGTCGTCATAATCCCGCAACACGCTGCCCTGCTGTTCCGGCTCGTCCTGTACGTTCAGTTCATCTTCGGTTTCGGCCGATTTCGGAGTTGATTGCGAACTGCGCTTTTCAACATCCGCTCGCACGCTGCGCGCCGCCTGATCCGGGTCGACGACGCTCGCGGAGATCTGACGGCACCCGGCGCAAAAGCAGGTGTTCAACAGCGCCTCCATTGACTCTGCCAGCACCCCTTTTTCTGGCGTCGAAAGATCGATGCGCGCATTGAAGAGCTGAAAACCAGCCGGATCGTAGCGAGTCAGATCCTCGATCGTCAGGCGAAACAACTCGCGCGTTTCGGGGTTGCACATGCAGGCCGGCGAATCGTGATACGTGTCGCCCCACGCGTTGCGCTGGCGAAGATGAGACGAATTCGCAATGAGCGTCGCCGCGTGGGGAACGTCCAATCGAAAGTAGACCGTTAGTCCCAGATCGTCGGCGCGGTCGCGCACGACTCCCAGGATGTCCTTCGAGCCGAACCACTTGGCCGCCTTCGGGCGGGCCCCCAGCGCGGAAAACAGCTTCGCGTTGAACGGATAATGCCAGCCGCCCTCGGTGTGGAAATATGGCGATTCGGGCAGCAGCCGCAAGCGGAATTGCGTCCATGGGCCGGTCACGACCGGAATGGTCAGATGGTCGATGCCGACTTCGCCCGCGACGCGGTCCAGGAAGCCGCCCGCGTCGGCGATGTGGTTCCATAATGGATAAACGATGCCGAAATCGCCGGCCATTGAACCGCGGCTCCCACGCGAATAAGCAGCAACGCCTGTCGTCTCCGCAACGGCGATGACGAGGCGCGTCCCGACCGCCGAGGGTAGCCGATTCGCGCCGGGTCTGCTAGCATCGGCCCAGCGGCAGCAGTCCTGGAGCTTCGATCGTGGCGACGGAAGAGAGCGAATACACGCGCTACTGCCCGGGCGAGACGCACATTCACATCTCCGAAGCGGTCTGCATTGGGCGCCGCCGCGCCAACTTCCACAAATGCCCGGGCTGTCAGTTCAACGACGACGAGCGCGGCCAAGCCCCGTTCCCGGGGTCGGCCGTGGCACGCAAGCTCGCGGCCGCGCCGAGAGGCAGCGAAGAGGACACCATTCACCGGGTTTTCAAGGCCTACGACGTGCGGGCCACCGTGCCCGACCTGCTCAACGAGGATGTCGCCTGGCGGATCGGCAACGCGACCGCGCAGTTTCTGCGGACCGCGCTCAGCGGCTACGACCGCAGCGACGACCAGATGAACAGACTCATCGTCGGACGCGACATGCGCAAACACAGCCCGGCGCTCGGGCGCGCTTTCATCGAAGGCGCCGCCGCAACCGGCACCAACGTCGTCGACATCGGCATGGTCGACACCTCCCAAATCTACTTCGCAACCAACCACCTCAAGTGCTGCGGCGGCGTGCAGGTCACCGCCAGCCACAACCCCGCCAACTACAACGGCTTCAAGATCAGCGGCGTGAAGGGCCGACCCATCGGGGCCGAGACCGGCTTGCACGAGATTCAACGCATCGCGTCGGCGATCAACCGGCACAAGCTCTCCGAGCCGCCCAAGGTCGAATCGCTGGACCTTTCCGAGCCCTATCGCGAGTTCCTGCACCGCTTCCTGGTCGAGCCGCGCCCGCTCAAAGTGGTGATCGACGCCTCGAACGGCATGGCCGGTCGCTGGTTCCCGATCCTGTTCTCGAACGTGCCGAACCTGACGGTTTTGCCGTTGAATTTCGAGCACAACGGCGAGTTCGTCCATCCGCCGAACCCGTTGGTCCCGGCCAATCTCGAGCAGCTCCGCGCCGCGGTGCGCGAACACAAGGCCGACTTCGGTGCCTGCTTCGACGGCGACGCCGACCGCTGCATTTTCGTCGACGAGCACGCCGCCATCGTGCGCTGCGATCTCGTAACGGCGCTGCTCGCGGGCGAGTACCTGCGGGCCAATCCCGGAGATACCGTCGTGTACGACCTGCGCTCCAGCCGCGTCGTGCGCGATACCATCGAACGGGCCGGCGGGAAGGCCAAACGCGAACGGGTCGGGCACGTCTTCATGAAACGCGCCCTGGCCGAGAGCCGTGCCGTCTTCGGCGGTGAGCTGAGCGGGCACTTCTATTTTCGCGATTTCTTCTTTTGCGATTCGGGTTTGCTGGCCTTCATCGCCGTTCTCAATGTCTTGACCGGCACCAAGCGCTCGCTCGCGCAATTGCTCGAACCGTTCGACATCTACGCCGCCAGCGGCGAGCGCAACTTCGAGAACGACGACAAGAAAGGCACGTTCGAGCGCCTCGCCGCCAAGTACTCCGACGCGGAAATCGACCATCTCGACGGCGTGACCGTGCAATACAAGGATTGGTGGTTCAACGTGCGGGCCTCGAACACCGAGCCGCTGCTGCGTTTGAACATGGAGGCCGCGGACAACGCCCTGCTCGAGCAGAAACTCGCCGAGCTGGCGCCGCTGCTGGGAAAGCCGGTGGACCACTGATGCCCGAGTCTGCGCCGTCGAACGAAAATGGTTTCATTCATCGCGGCCTCGATTGCGGCGTCGAGTTCGCCGCCGATCTGTTGCCGCACCGCGACACCGTCGCGATGTCGTTTCGGATGCTGACGGGCTTGGCGAACGATCCGCCGGAGCTCACGGGCATCGGGTCGATCGTGGAGCGGACGCTCTCGAAGGGCACCCGAAAGTACGACGGGCGGGGTCTGGCCGACGCCTTCGACGCGATGGGTGTGCAATGGGGCTCGATCAGCGGGCGGCAGTCGACGCTGGTCCGCATTTTGTGCCTGCCCGAATTCGCACTCCAGACCGTCAATCTCGTCGCCGAAATGCTCTGCCGGCCGACCTTCCCCGAAGACGCCTGCAAGGTGGCGGTCGATCTGGCGCGCCAGGATCTCCGCTCCATGGAGGACGACCCCCACGACCTGCTGCGCGTCATGATCCAGCGACTCACTCTGGGGCCGATCTTCGGCCGGCATCCCGGCGGCGAGCCCGAAACACTCGCCCGAATCACGCCCCAGAACATCGCCGAACACTGGAAGCGCTTCTACCACACCGGCCGGCTTCAGGTCAGTGTCGCCGGACCCGTGGACGCCGACGCGCTGATCCAGCGGATCGGCGACAACTTCGCCGATTTCGGTTCCGCACAGCGCGCCGGGCGCGAGCCCGCCGACTTCGACTTCGAGCCAACTACCCAGCACCGCGACAAGGATCTCAAACAGCAATACATCGCGTTCACGCTCCTCGGAGCCAAACGCGCCGACCACCATTTTGCCGTCGAACGCGTGCTGATCGCCGTGCTTTCCGGTGGAATGAGCGGGCGGCTCTTCACCGAGGTGCGCGAAAAGCTGGGCCTGGTCTACTGGGTTGCTGCGTGGCACGAGCAGCCGCGCGACGCGGGGCTGATCTACTTTGGAGCGAGCACCACTCCGCAGCGCTGCGAGAAAACCTACGCGACGCTACGGCGCGAGTTGGATCGACTGTCGGAGGACCTGACCGCCGAGGAAACCCATCGCGCCCGCAACAGCCTCATCGCGCAACTCGAAACCGAGGACGACCTGACCCGCGCCCGAGCCGGAAGCCTGAGTGATGACCTGTTCCACTTCTCGCGCCCGATCGGGCTGGCAGCGAAGCTGGCAGCGCTCCGGGCCGTCACGGTCGAGCGCGTCCAGGAATACGCCCGCGGCCTGCCCCGCGATCGCCTTTGCGTGGCGACCCTGGGCCCGCTCGCCCCGGGCACAAAGGCCGATCCGTCCCCATCCGAAGCGTAGAATGCCCCCCCACCCGGAGTGCGGGACGGGTCCACAAGAATCACCCCGACGAGCATAGCGCCGGCCCCCCGTGCCCAACGTAGAAGGCCGATAAGCGCTCACCCACCCATGTCAGCCACCGGGGGCGGACGCTTCGCGGCAGTGCCGCCGCTGCGACTTGGCAGTCCCGCGCGCCCCGCTATACTGCTCGTTTCGCGCTCGTCCGCGGGATTCGCCGCAAGAGCTGGACGGAGATTCTGAATGGCCACATACGCAATCGATGATGTTCGCAACCTCTCCATCGTCGGCCACGCCGGCGCCGGCAAGACCTCGCTCTGCGAGGCGATCCTGCACAAGGCCGGCGTCTCCAACCGGCTCGGCAGCGTCGACGACGGATCCAGTTATCTCGACACCGACGACGAATCCAAGGATCGCCGCCAATCCATCGATTCCTCGTTCTTCAACCTCGAACACCGCGGAAAACTCATCAACGCCTTCGACACACCCGGCATGCCCGACTATTGCGGCGTCGCGATCGCGTCATTGGCCGCGGTCGAGACGGCCGTCGTCGTGGTCGACGCCCACGCCGGCATCGGCGTCAACACGCGGCGCATGTACAACGCGGCCCGGGATTTCGGCCTCGCCCGGATGGTGGTGATCAACAAGATCGACACCGAGAACGTCAATCTCGAGGAAATCTTCAACGCCGTGCGAGAGACCTTCGGCAACGCCTGTCAGCCGATCAACCTGCCGGCCGACGGCGGAAAGAAAGTCATTGACGTTTTGAGCAGCGCGCAAGGCGCGAGCGACCTGCTCGACGTGGGCGCGGCGCACACCGCACTGGTCGATGCGATCGTCGAGACCGACGACGCGTTGATGGAGGAGTACATGGAGGCCGGCAGCCTCCCGCCCGACCGCATCAAGCCCGCGATCGCCGGCGCCGTTGCCGCCGGGCACCTCATCCCGGTCCTCTTCACCGATGCCAAGGGCGACGTGGGCATCGCCGAGTTTCTGGACGCACTCACCACCTTCGCCCCGTCCCCCGCCGTCGGAAAGCAGCGCCAGCTCGTGACCGGCCAAGGCGAGGACGCCCAAACGACGCCGATCGAGTCGGCCCGCGACGGCGAGTTCATCGCCCAGGTCTTCAAGATCACGTCGGACCCCAAGAGCAACATCAAATACTCCTTCGCCCGCGTTTTCCGCGGCAGCGTTACGGCCGACGCGCACCTCATCATCGACGACGAACGCAAGGGCCAGCGCCCGGGACACTTTCTCAAATTCTGCGGAGACGAACACGAAGAGGTCGACACGGCGGCGGCCGGCGACGTGATCGCGCTGGCCAAGCTCGACGTTCACATCGGCTCGATGATCCGCGAGAAGCCCGGCCAAGGCACGATCAACCTGCCGAAACTGCCGCAGCCCATGTTCGCGCTCGCCATTCAGCCCAAGGTCCGGGCCGACATCGAGAAGATCGGGCTGGCGGCCCGGCGCATCGCCAAGACCCGGGACCAGGGGCATAAGGTGGTGGCCGTCTGCTCCGCCATGGGCGACACCACCGACGACCTCATCGCCCTGGCCCACCAGGTGGCGCAGCGCCCCGACGAGCGGGAGCTGGACGCCCTGCTGGCCACCGGGGAGATGGCCTCGTCGGCCCTGGTGGCCATGGCCCTGCTGGGCATGGGCTGCCCCGCCGTGAGCCTGACGGGGCTCCAGGCAGGGATCCAGACCCAGGGAGGTCATGGACGGGCCCGCATCGCCGCCGTGGAGCCCCAACGCATCGTGAGCGAGCTGGACGCGGGCAAGGTGGCGGTGGTGGCCGGGTTCCAGGGGGTCACGGAGCAGCAGGAGGTCACCACCCTGGGCCGGGGCGCCTCGGACACCACTGCCGTGGCCCTGGCGGCGGCCTTGGGGGCCC
>JACZRH010000163.1 GCA_022574815.1 Planctomycetota bacterium
CCGCGATACTGCTCGGACTGCGAGCGATGATCCTGGTGTCCCGGTCGATCTCCGAGCCGGTGGGTGAGGTCGTGGAGGCGATGGCCGAAGTCGAGCACGGCCGCATCGGCCGGATGGTCGACGTCTACGAGAATTCCGAGATCGGGCGGCTGCAAAGCGGATTCAACCGGATGGTGGTCGGGCTGGCCGTGTTCATGTGGGGGACGCGGTTCCTCGGCGACCGGGGGCTGCCTCCACGCCCGGAAGCGTTTCGCGAGCGAATCGGCGGCTTTCTCCCCAAGAGCTGGGCGTTGATGCTCGGTATCGTGGCGTTCGTTCCGTTCGCCGCCTACTCGCTCACCTTGCCCACATGGGTCGCATGGGGGATGTTCGTCATCGCGCCTGTGTTCCTGATCTACGTAATCGTGATCGCCCGCAGAAGCACGCCGGAGGAGCGCGGCGGGATTTACACGGTCATCATATTGTCCGTGTTTTCGATCGTGTTTTGGGCGTGCTTTGAGCAGGCCGGCAGCTCGATGACGCTCTTTACCGATCGGGAGGTCGATCGCAGGGTCTTCGGATGGGTCGTCCCAACGACGTGGTTTCTGTCCGTGAACCCTGCATTCATCGTCCTGCTCGGGATCCCGTTCTCGATCTTGTGGGGCAAGCTCGGCAGAGCCCATCGCGATCCATCGTCGCCCGTGAAATTCGGGCTCGGCCTGATTCTACTCGCGCTGGGATTCGTTGCGATGGTCCTCGCGGCCCAGCAGGCGAAGTCCTCCGGGCAGGCGGCCTTGAGCTGGCTCATCCTGGCGTACTTTCTGCACACGACCGGGGAGCTGTGCCTCTCACCGGTGGGTCTTTCCGCCGTAACGAAGCTATCGCCGAAACGCATGGCCGGTTTGATGATGGGCTTCTGGTTCTTTTGCACGGCATTCGCGGGTATAGCCGGCGGCGTCATCGCCAAGTTCACCAGCGGGGACGCCGGCTACGGCGGTGTGTTTCTTGTCATCGTCTATGTCAGCCTCGGCGCCGGCGTGCTGATGCTCGCACTTTCGCCGCTGCTCAAGAAACTGACGCACGGGCGGGCCTAGCAGTCCGCCGCATTCGTCGGCGTCGCCGACAAAGTGTAGCGGTCGGGCTCTGCACCGGCCCTAAGGGGCGAGCGCGCCCCCTGAATCTCGGCCGGTGCGGGGCTCGCCCGCCACCCTTCGCCCCGCGAGCAAATAGCCCCACCCAAACGCCACCGTGAACCCGATCGGCACGTTCCAGGGCCAGGCGACGTTCAGAGGGTTGCCGGCCGGATCGGTGTATCCGCACAGAACGACGGCGAGCAACGCCCCGAGCGCGATCAGAGCGGCACGCGCCCAATCGCGCGGCGCGAGGAGCCGACGCCGTTCGGCGCGGAAGCACGTGTGTACCGTCCAGCCGATCAGGAGCGCGGCTGCGAGAATGATCGTCGTCCAGAGCGCCCACGTCTGATGCCACGATATCGCGAAGACCACCAACACCGAAAGTGGGGCCGACCAGACGATGCCGCGATGGTCGATGCGGAGTTTGAAGAAAGCGAGCAGAAACGCCGCCAGCATCGCGCCTCCGGTGAAGGACGCCATGGCCAGCGCGAGATCGAGCAGAGCCCCGTAGTGGTCCAGAGCCAGCACGCTGATTTGTGCCATTGCACAAAGCACCAAACCCCACACGATCACGAGCATCTTCGACACAAATACATAGTGTTGATCGTCGTTGCCGGCCTCGGGGGCTTCGGTACTCGAATCCTCCTCAGACGGCGCACGCCGGCGATCCGGCGCCGGCGGGGTATTGCCCGCGGCCCGCTCGCCGGCTCTCGATCCCTCGATCCCTCGATCCCTCGTTCCCTTATCTCTAGTCTCCCGCCACGGCCGATAGAATCCCGTAATCACCGTCTGGCTCAAAGCGGTCAGCACCGAATCCAGACTCGACACCGCGGCGGCGAATACGCCGGCGATCAGCAGGCCGACCAGTCCGGCGGGCAGCTCCTGCAGGATGAAGACCGGCAGGATGCGGTCGTGCTTGTCGGCGACGAGCCGGGCCGCCTCTCCCTCCAAAGGAAATTGCTGGTAGAAAGCGTACAGGCCGATGCCGACCAACATCGCGATCAGTGTGACGAGTTGGCCGACGCTGCTCCAGATGACGGCCTTGCGGGCCTCGCGCGGACCGCGACAGCAGAACATGCGCTGCGCGATGAGCTGGTCCGTCCCGTAGGCACTCAGGCACATCAGCGTGTTGGCGAACAATGCGGTCCAGATGGTGAAGGTTAGCTGCGCTTCAAGTCTGGTGTCCCAGAACTGCCACTTCCCGGCGGCCGCGGCGACCACCTGCAACTCGTCCCAATGGCCCGGCAGCCGATAGATCACGTAGCCCAGCGCGACGAGCAGCCCGAGTGCGAACACGAAGAACTGGATGACGTCGGTCCAGATCACGGTCGTGATCCCGCCCAGCAGCGACCAGCCGACGGCGATCGCGCCGATGATCCAGATCGCGGCCCAGAGCGGCATGCCGGTCATGAGCTCGAGCACGATTGCGGTAGTGAGCACGCGGACGCTTTGCCCGAGAATCGCCCCGAGCACGAACAGGCCGGTCGTCACCGATCGCGCCGGCCGCCCCAATCGGTTTCCGATGTAATCGTACGGGCTGTAGATTTCGCGCTCGTAAAACGCGCGCACGAACCAGACCCCGATAATGATGCGCGCCAGAATCGCACCGAGCGCCAGTTGCAGGTATTTGAGGTCGCCGCCGAACGCGATCGCCGGGACCGCGATGAACGTGACCGCGCTGATCTCGGTCGCGATGATCGACCCGGTCACCGCCGGCCACGGCAGCTTGCGGCCCCCGAGGAAGAAATCGCGGATCGTCGCCTGCTTTCCGGCCAGCTTCGCGCCGAGCGCGGTGGTGAAGATCAGGTAGCCGACCAGAACGGCCCAATCGATCGCGTGGAATTCCCTTTCCAGCGGTTTTCTCCGTACTCGACCCGCTCGCTTTGACGGGGTACGAGCCCTAAGCGCAAGCGCCGGGTCCGCGCGACCCCGGTTCAATGTCCGGCTTTTTGAGCAGGCTCGCTGTGGGTCAATGGCGCCTGAGGCACTATGGCCGCGAGGATTGTCCAAAGCAAGCCCGGCTCGGCGCGAAGCCGGCCGACCGCAGCGATGGCGTCGGGCGGCGCGCGCAGCTAGACTCCGCTCTCGCAAACAGAACCCAGGCACCCGAAGGGTCCACGCCGTTCCGACCGACGCGCCACGCCCTCGAGTCTTCGATGCGAAGGAAGCAATGCCGAACGTAGCCCAACCTGTAGCCGCCATGCTCGATGACAACGGCTGCGTGGCGATTGACGTCGCGTGCCTGAATTGCGGGTACAACCTGCGAACCCAACCGGTTAGCGGTGCGTGTCCGGAATGCGCGCAGGAGGTGCGCTACTCGACCAGCGGCTACGTGGTTCGGCTCGACGCCGACGGACGCATCGCCAATGACCTGGCCTGCATCACCTGCGGCTACAATCTGCGACTCCAGCCGGCGACCGGGACCTGCCCCGAGTGCGGCAATCGCGTCGCGCCGTCCACGCGCGGTTTCTACCTGCGCTTCGGGCCGCCGCAATGGGTCGCCCGGCTTTCGCGCGGTGTGTTGTTGGTCGCGATCGCGCTGGTCGGGCTCGTGTTTGTCGAATTGGCAACGGTCTTTAGTTCACTGCTCCTCGCGGCCGGCCCGCCGGGGTCGGCTTACACCGCAGTCGTTATCGGCTTTTTGCTGATGATCGCGGGGTTGGCGATCCTGGGAATCGTGGGTGTGTTCTTCACGACGAGCCGCGACCCCGTGTCGCGCGAGACACCGAAACGCATCTCCGCCCGCGCAATCGCCAGACTCAGCGCCTGGCTCGCGCCGTCGCTGGGAGTCTGTGCATTTCTCAGCGTAGGCGCGGCGTCTATCCTGACCGCCGGCCGATCGCCTTTCCAAGTGTTATACGGTTTCTTCACAATCTCATGTGTGTTCGTCTGTATCATCGTGTTTCCGCTCTCGTTCACGCGGCGTCTCGGGGAATTGATGCGCCGTATCCCGCGATCGGGACTTGCAAGGTACGCACGGATTCAATTCTGGCTCTACGCTTCCACGAGCACTTTGGTTTTTGTCGGCTACGTTCTGGGAACCCTCATGTTCCCGCGAACGTCGACCGCGATGACGGCCACGGCCGTCACCACGAGCATGCCGGCCAGTGCATTCGCCGGCGGCGCCGCAGCGGCCCCGTCCGGCGCACTGGGCTTCACCGGTTCCGGCACGATCGCGACATCGGCGCCCTCGGGAACAACCCTAATCACAACGAGCGGGCCCGTCGCTCTATCGCCCCGTGCCCGCGGGAGGATGATTGGCGCGTCGATCGCCGGGCTATTTGGATGCGGCTGGTTCCTGGTCGGCATCTCAACGTTTGTGTTGTTGATTCTGGCGCAGCGCGCGCTGGCCGGTGCCGCGAAAGACGCCGCCGCGAACGCGGCAGGGGGAATGGGGGCTGCTCCCTTTGAATCCGTGCCGCGACCCTGAAAACGGGTGACGCTTCACCAGGCCTCATTCTTGGCGCTCGAGAAAAACGCGGTCGGCCGGCCGGTCAATCGCCCGTTTCCGGGCGCACAACCCAATCGGCGTTGTAGACATCGATAAAAGCCGGAGCGATCCGCGGTTCTCCCGCTGGTGCGAGGCTGAAGAAGAAGCCGATCGGCGAGCTTTCGGCGTTGCCGCGACGAGCGTTGTTCTGCGTAAAGCCCCAACGCTGCCCCAGAGCGACGAGTTCGAATTCGATGAAAACGCCCCGCTCGAGATCGTACGTCGCGCGGCCCAGCAGGCGCGTCGTCACGCCGCGCGGATACTCGCGCGGCGGCTTCCAGTGGATGTCACCCATGCGCCAAGGACCGTCCGCCCGAGCGTGCGTTGCGCCGCGAATTTTCAGCCGCACTTGCGCGTCGGTCCGTTCCGTCACCTGCACCTCGAGCCGTGCCGCGCGCACCTCCTCGGCGGCAAACGGCAGCGTCTGTCCGCGAACGTTGTCCACCAGATGGAAACGCGCCAGCCGCAGGGCGAGGTTCTTCGGCAGACGATGCGTCCGGCCCGGACGTGGATCGGCGGGGAGCCACTGCCGCGCCTCGTTCTGCGAAAACCAGACGTGATCGCGATTCCAACGGTCGCCGGCCCGCGCCGCGGGGTCGCCGTCGGGCGGCAGGTCGCGATGGGTCGAGACCAGCACCAGCCCGCCGGACGGAAAGCTGTCTTCCCAACGATGCGCCGGCTTCAGGTTCGCGCCCGCGGGCAGGCCCCGTTCGCCGTCCGGCAAAGCCTTCCATTTCTCGAGCGCCTGTTGGAGCATGGCCAGCACGCGATCGGCGTTCAGCGTGTTGCCGGAGGCGAGCAGTTTTCCGCTCGGAGCGCAGACGTAGATTCCCTGCCGCGTGCCGCCCGAGCGTTGATAGTGCCCCTGGTCCGCGAAACGCTGGAAGAAGCGGCACTCGTCATCGTTGCCGCGCTGCAGCCGCCAGACCTCGTCGGTCGCGGGGACGAAACGTGAGGCGATCTTGATCAAACGGGGATCGGACCAGACAGACCGCCGGCCCACTACGCCGTTGCCTCAGGTGCAGCCCAGCGGATGCCCGTTCATGACCCACAGCAGCAGTGGCTTTGTTTGCGCGTCGGCGCGGACGATTCCGTCGCCCAGCGTGGTCAGCCAGGGGATGCGCAACCACGCCAACTCGGCCGGCCGTGGTTGCAGATGGGCGCGCCAGGCGGCGAAGTTCCCATCATCGAGCTCAAAGCGGCCTGGTGCCGGCGCTGCGGTCGAGGCGTGGGCGCTTTCGCGCCGGCTCGACTCCTGCGCCGAAGCCGCGACGAGCAACGCCGCCGCCAAAATCCCGGCGGCTGGAAACCGGAGCGAGCGCGTTGCGGCCCGAACGAATGTCGAAAGCATGGCGATATTCCTCAAAACCGCCAGCATACCGGAATCGCCGCTTTCCCGTCCACGGCAGCGCTCGCAGGTCCGAGAATACTCGCGTTGGCGGGATGTCGGGCGAAGGTGATCAAGGTGCGCAGATTTTCTCGCGATGTTTTTGCGCACCTTGGTGCTCCCGCGGAGGGATGGGCGTACGTGCGGAGACGAAGGGGGTGGACGAGTTGGGCTGGGGGCGGGGCACTTCGTTCTCCCGGTCTTATAGTTATTCTAGTATATGGAGGGCGCGGAATCAAGCGGAGGCACCGAAAGAGCGGGAGCAGGGATTGAGGGATTGAGGGATTGAGGGTCTAGGAGGTCTTCGCTCAGCATTACGAACGACGATTCGTGCTCCCGGTAGCCACATCGGCCGGCGTGATTGACCTGCCTACCCGTGGCACGCAGAATGCGTCGTCTGGCGAATCCGAAGGAGTGTTCGAATGTGGCACGGTCTGAAACGTTGCGTTTTTCTGGCGGGAACGGCCTGGGTATTGTCGGCCGCCGCCCGTTCACCCGCGCAGAACTGGCCCTCGTTCCGGGGTCCGAACGGAAGCGGCGTCGGGACGGGAACGCCGCCGACGACCTGGAACATTGAGACGGGCGAGAACGTCAAGTGGAAAACGGCGATCCCCGGGCTCAGTCACGCCTCGCCGATCGTGTGGGGTGAGCACGTGTTCCTCGCCACCGCCGTCAGCAGCGAGCCGGACCCGCACCTGAAAGTCGGGATGTACGGCAGCGGAAAGCCGGTGCCGGACGAACCGAAGCACGAGTGGCGTGTTCTGTGTCTTGACCGAAAGACGGGCAGGATTCTCTGGCAGAAAACGGCGCACGCCGGCACGCCCAAGGTCAAGCGGCACCCGAAAGCCACACAAGCCAACAGCACGCCGGCCACCGACGGCAAGCGAGTCGTCGCGTTTTTCGGATCGGAAGGTCTGTACTGCTATGACATGAGCGGCACGCTGCTCTGGAAGAAGGACTTGGGCACGCTCGACGCCGGGCCGTACAACGCGCCCGACCTCCAGTGGGGCTTCGCCAGCTCGCCGGTGCTCTTCGACGACCGCGTGATCGTTCAGTGCGACGTACATGGCGGCGGGTTTCTGACTGTGCTGGACGCCGACACGGGCAAGGAAATCTGGCGGACCGCGCGTGACGACGTGTCAACCTGGTCCACACCCACCGTGTACGTCGGCGACGACCGCTCGCAGGTGATCGTGAACGGGTACCGGCACATCGGCGGCTACGATCTGCGCAGCGGCCAAGAGCTTTGGAAGCTGCGCGGCGGCGGCGACGTACCGGTGCCGACGCCGTTCGTGGCCCAGGGCCTGATCTTTATTACCAACGCACACGGGCGCATGCGGCCGATCTACGCGATTCGCCCGAGCGCCGCCGGCGACATCACGCCCGCCGCGGGCGAGTCGTCCAATGCGTCCATCGCGTGGTGGCGCGACAAGCGCGGCGCCTACATGCCCACGCCGGTTGTTTACGGCGACCTGCTCTACGTCGGCGACGACCGCGGCATCCTGACGACGTACGACGCGAAGAGCGGGGAGAAGGTCTACCGGCTGCGCGTGATCAAGGGTCAGGGCGGGGCGTACACGGCTTCACCGGTGGCGGCGGGCGGCAAGGTCTTCCTGACCGGTGAAGACGGTGATATTCTCGTAATCAAGGCCGGGCGCAAGTACGAGCTGCTCGCGACCAATTCGATGAACGCGATCTGCATGGCGACGCCGGCGATCGCCGACGGGCAGTTGTTCGTTCGCACGAAGAGTCACCTTTATTGCATAGCGGAGTGAGCACGTCGCAATGAGTTTTTCCATAAGAGATCGAGCGCGCAGGCCGAACCATCGCTTCGGTCAGGTGGCCCGTGGTTTCAGCGGTGGGGGACGCGAATCAGTACTTGCTGAGTCGGCCGGAAGGTGCTTCGCTCCATACCGCCCACCCAGAACTCTGTGATCTCGGTGAAAGCTGTGGCTCAATCCGCCCACACTCCCACTCCTCGCTCGGAAGTTGGCGTGCCCAAGCGAAGGCGCCACGAGCCGTGGGCCGCGACGAGACCTACCACAGTTCATCCGCCACGATCGCCTCGATGCGATTCTCGACCTCATTCGGAAGGGCGGTGAGCAGGTCGAGCCCCGTTAGGCGTTCGATCTCGTCGACGCTGACCAGCAACTTCTTCAAGTCTCGATCGAGCTCACGGTAGTGCGGAATCTCTGGGTTCTCAGCATCTGAATTGTCCACGACTACCTTGAAAAAGGCGGTGGGCACGGCGACTTGGTTGGCACCCACCACATTGTAAATGATCTGCCGCTCGGTCGGCGGCTGGGCGAAGACGTTGACTTTATCCTTCCGGGCTCGATCGAGACGGTCCCCCTCTTTCTTGAGTGGCTTGAGCTGTTGCTCCGACGACAGGAAGACCGGCCCCACAATAATTGTCAGGTCGCCGCGTGCCTCCACCCAGCGTCGAACTCTCAACTCGAGCGCACTCCAAGTGCCGCTGTTAAACCCACTGTGAACCTGGGGGGCCATATTGCTGAGCAGATAGCTGGAGCGCTCGATCGCATCGCTTCGCGCGAGGTCGCGTGCGGGCGCCAGGTGGCCGCGAGCGTATATGGGAATGTTCGGGGTCGCGGGCGGCTGGAGACCGCGTTCGTCCCAAAGTTCCCGCGACGCGGCAGCCTCGTAGTCGATCAACGTCGCGCGTCCTGGCTCGGGGATCCGGTCGTCGATCGCGAAGGCGTTGCTGCGGGGGCGATCAGCGGCGAGATGTTGCTGCCTCAATCGGTACTGGACCCAAGCCGGAATCTTGAGGCGCTGATCGTAGCCGACGATATACCCTTCGTTGACGATCTCCAAAAAGGCGGCCGGTTTGCCGATAGCGAGGTGGAATTCCCGGCTGGCAACCTCTACCGGCGATTCAGCGGGGGTCGGAACGGTTTGGGGGATTCTGCCGGTGTGGGCGCGGACCGTAAAACGCGAGACCCACCCCGTCCGACCGTCCGCGAGGCGGACATGGTAGAAACGATTGCGTTGCTCAGGCTGTTTGGTCACCTCGTCGGTGAAGCAGGCTGCCGCGTCACCCCGCGCAAGTCGCACGATGTCGTCGGCACCGATGTCGGGTTGCGTGCGGACCACCGCCGTCCGGCTGGCCACAACGTGAAAGTCCTGGCCCGCGGACGGTAGCGTGGCGACGCCCAGGAACAGCGGCACGACAATCCAGATCCGTTTCATTCGCCGTCCTCCTTGGGCTTCTCACGCATGTCGCGAAACGCCTGGCTCCTGACGCCGAGGATGTCGCGAAACAGTTTGATGGATGCTTTGCTGCCGCCGGCGATCAGGGCGCCCGTGAACAGCTCTCCCAGAATGCCGGTGTCACGGCTGAGAATGATTATGCTCACAGCGTCGAAATCCCACAGGATGCAGATAGCAGCAGCGAGCAGGAACGCGCCGATCTCCTTGATCGGCGCTTTGGACAGATGTTGACGACGTCGGTTGAGGGTCCGAGTCTTCTCGACGAACTCGCGGGCCTGCTTGACCAGTGGCAGGTTCGGGTTCTTCGGTGCGGTTTCTGACGGGTCCGATGAATCCGCGGGTGCCTTGGGATACGGCGGATACAGAGGATGTGACGGTCCAAGTTCGGCGACGAGCTTTTCAAGGGCCTTGGTGTCCTTGTGCTCGATAATCCGCATCGCGACGTCGATGTCCGCTCGTTCGCGTTCGGCGTCCTTCGAGCCGGGAGTAGGTAGCTTGGTGTTGCGTATGAAGAAGCGGGACTCGAACAGGAGTGCCGAGACTCGCTCTACAATGAACGCGAGGATGATGATTCCGACAAGAGCTTCCAGTGTCCGTTCCCAATCGATGTGGAAGAGGTTGGGATCCATGGATGCACCTCCCAAACCGGGTCACGCGGTCTCGCATTGATCCAGCGACAGCTTGGCTTATAACCCGCTTTCCACGCGACGCAAGCACGCACGAGACCTTCCGTGCGAGGAAACGAGGAGCAAAGGCCCCGGGGGAGTGGTTGATGTTCGGGTCGTTTCGGGCTCGGTGACGGGGGACGAACACTATTCTCAGCCGACTCGCCGCGATCCGGCTGCCGGCCGGGGCACGAGCTATCCCGAGGAACTCAGATACGCCGAAGAATCCCCGAGCCGATCGCGGAGCAATTCCAGGCCGCGCCGCGTCAGGCCGTGGACGGCCCGCTCGGTGCGGCCCATCTCGGCGGCGACCTCCGCGACCGGCCGGCCCTCGATTCGAACCAGCAGAATCGCCTGACGATAGTGCTCGGGCAACCGGTCCAGTGCCGACTGCACGGCGCGCAGCGCCTCGACGCGGGCCACGCATCGGCTGGGCGTACGGCCCGGGCCGGCGAGCAGGTCCAGCAGCCCGATCATCGAATCGTCGACGTTGGGTCCTGCCGGCGAAGCCGCCGCCGCGCTTGGCCCGGCGTGAAATTCCCAAAAGTGCCCGCCGCGCAGGTGACATCGGAGCAAACAATATGCGTTCGACGGCAATGGGTTCCCCACCGCGCGGCTCGTTCCCTGCGAGC
>JACZRH010000003.1 GCA_022574815.1 Planctomycetota bacterium
ACCAATTGATGCTCCAATATACCACCAAAGCCAAGTTTTTGCAATAGTTGTTTCAATAAATATTTCTTTCATCCACCAAAAAATAACCAATATAGGAATAATTGTTATTATCATTGGCTTAAAACTATGCTTAAGATTTTCCATAGTATGAGACATTAATTCTTTGGATAATTCAGTTTGTTTAGCTTGGTCATGCTTATTCTCTTTCATCTGTTTTTGCAGCTCTTTCTGAGTATTCAGCAAATCCTCGATCTGCTTCTTTTCTTCCCATGACAATGTTTTTTTTATTGCTAGCCAGCAGTTTTGCACACGCAGACTTCTCACAGACGATTGAAAGCGAGGAAGGCGTCGATGACGTTGACCAGCCAGTCTCGGATCAGGTGCAGGGCGTCGCGCATAATGAGTAGATCGGCGTTGTCGGTGATGTAAGCGCTGGTCGCCCCCAAGTGCAGGATGCCGCGCGCTTGCGGAGCCCGATCGCCGAACGCGTGCAGGTGGGCCATCACGTCGTGGCGCATCTTGCGTTCGTAGGCGGCCGCGGCCCGAAAGTCGATGTCGTCGATGGCCCGGCGCAGAGCATCAACCTGGCGCTTGGTGATCGCCAGGCCCTGACGCCGTTGGGCGTCGGCAAGGGCCACCCATAATCGGCGCCACGTGCGAATGCGCTTCCGGGGCCCGAACAACCTGCACATGGCCGTAGAGGCGTTCCGGGCTACCAGTGGCGATTGGTAGTTTTCATAACGGTCCATCGTGGCCTCTGTTTATCGCAAACGCACGTCGATCGGAAGTGCGGCGCTGCGTGGAAAGCGTTCAGGGTTCAGGGTTCAGGATGAAATGGTTTGCCCACTGAACCCCGAACCCTGAACCCTCTCTCCCGGCAACTGACCACGCTCCCAGCCTCAGGAACTGCCGCCGATACTGTCACGGACCCCCGACTGGCGACCGAGGCAGCGGTGGTCTGGCAGCGCGCGTGGCAGCGGCTACAATGCCTAATCCCTGATGATCCCAGCATGTTCCTCGAGGTACGCCATGCGTCCGCTCGTGATGACGATACTGATTCTGATCTCCGTGGCGGTCTTCACGAGAACGGCCCTGAAGCGCTGGAAACTGATGAAGGCCGCCCGGACCCCCGTCGATCGCTCCGACCACCCGTGGCGGCGGTTTCGCAACGTGCTGTGGTACGGGTTCGGTCAGGCGCGCATGTTCCGCTACAAGGGGGCGGGCGTCGCGCACGCGTTCATTTTCGGCGGCTTCGTCGTGCTGTTGCTGCGCGCCCTGATCCTGTTCGCGCGCGGGTACAGCTCCGACCCCGGCTTCGGATTCTGGATCTTCGACGACGGGACGCGGCTCGGAAACGCGTACCTGTTTCTCAAGGAAGCCGTGGTCGTGCTCGTGTTCGTGGGGGTGATCTACTTTCTTCGCGCGCGGCTGCTTGCACCGCCCAAGCGCATCGCGCTGAGCGCCCAAGGGATCGTGATCCTCTGCATGATTCTCGGCATCGTCCTGACGGACGTGTTCTACGACGCGACCGGCCATATCAAGAAGATGCAAGACGAGCACCAATCGCTCGTCTTCCACGCCGCGACGCCGGTGGCGTCCGTCCTGTCGTTCGTTCTGCTTCCCGAGCCCGGCTCGGAGGAGATTATCGCGGCGTCCCACGAGGCGTGCTTCTGGCTGCACGCCGTGCTGATCCTGGTGTTCCTGAACGTCCTGCCGCTGGGCAAGCACTTTCACATTTTGACCGTGCTGCCCAATATCTACTTCGCCGACGCGCGCGGCATCGGGCGGCTGCGCCCGCTCGACGACATTGAGGGCCAGCTCGAACGCGAGGAGACGCTGGGCGTCAAGACGGCGGCGGACCTGAGCTGGAAGGACGTGCTCGACCTTTACACCTGCACCGAGTGCGGGCGCTGCTCGGATCACTGCCCGGCCACGATCACGGGCAAGCAGCTTTCGCCCATGCAACTGACGATCGACCTGCGCGACCATCTGGTCAAGAACCAGGCACGAATCCTGGGTGCGAGCGAGTCGGCCGGGGCGGCTGACGACGCAACCGATAGCGCCGCCGACGACGAATTGCAGTTGGTTCCGGGCACGATTCAGCCGGAAGTCCTCTGGGCGTGTACGACTTGCGGCGCGTGCGAGCAGGAATGCCCGGTGTTCATCTCGTTCGTGGACAAGATCGTGGACCTGCGCCGCAATTTGGTCATGGAGCAGGGCGAGTTCCCGGCCCAGTTGCAGAACGCATTCCGCGGACTCGAGACCGTCGGCAACGTGTACAGCTTCGCCAACGAGCAGCGGGCCGATTGGGCCGAGGGGCTCGACATTCCGCTCCTGTCCGACAAGCCCGATGCACAGATTCTGTACTGGGTCGGCTGCGCCCCGTCGTTCGACGACCGCGCGCGCAAAATCGCCCGCGCGATGGCGAGCCTGCTGCGGGAGGCCGGCGTTGATTTCGCCATCCTCGGCCCCCAGGAGCAGTGTACCGGCGACCCGGCGCGGCGGGCGGGCAACGAATACCTGTATCAAACGCTGGCCAAGTCGAACATCGAGACCCTGAACGGATACTCCGTCCGCAAGATCGTGACGACCTGCCCGCACTGCTTCAACACGCTGGCCAACGAGTACCCCGAGCTGGGCGGACGATTCGAAGTCGTACACCACTCCGTTTTCCTGGCGCAGCTCGTCCGCGAAGGAAAACTCGAGCCCAAGCATCGTTGCGAAACAACTCTGGTCTATCACGACGCGTGCTACCTCGGCCGGCACAACGGCGTCTACGACGCGCCGCGCGAGATGCTCGCGGCCATCCCCGGCCTGAAGCTGGTCGAGGCGGCCGAGAGCCGCGATCGCGGCATGTGCTGCGGCGCCGGCGGGGCGCAGATGTGGAAGGAAGAGGAGCCCGGCGACGGCAAGGTCAATCATGCCCGCGCCAACCAGCTCCTGAAGGTCTTGCCGAGCGGCGGCGAATCGCGCGCGGTCTCGACGGCTTGCCCCTTCTGCATGACGATGCTCAGCGACGGCTTCCGCGATCAGGGGCACGATGACGTGCAACCGCTGGACCTTGCGGAAATCCTGTGGCGCTCGGTCAACGGACCGGGGCAGGAGGCCGCCGCCGCGGATCGGGCAAGCGCAACGAATTGAGCGGTGGCCGCGACGGCCCTTGATCGAGCAAAGCTCGCCGATCACGGAAATCAACCACGCGCCCGGCGAACGCCACGCTGTTCCGCGGACTCCGAAACGCGTGCGCCGGCCATCGGATCGAAACTTGACTTTGCGCGTGCGCCCCTTAGGCTCCAAACGAATCACATGGAGGAATTCATGCCGGAGAATCCCGGGGAACGGGCGCCGCGCACCGCGAAAAACCTCCGGGACGGCTGGTCGGACAACCTCCAGCCGCTCGAGCCTTTCGACGTTCGCAAGGCGTCGAGCGCGTCGGCCATGCTGGAGCAAATGGCCCGCACGTCGTTCGGAGCCCGCAGCCTCGGTGAGGCCGCGGAGGTCTTGCATGAAATGGTCGATGATCCTAAGTGTCTGGTGGTCGGCACCTTTTCCGGCGCGATGACCGTCGCGAAAATGGGCTTGCTGATCGCCGAGATGATCGACCAACGCATGCTCGACGCCGTCGTCAGCACCGGGGCGCTGCTCTGCCACGGGCTGGTCGAGCAGACCGGCGGCACACACTTCCGCTACGATCCGTCGTGGGACGACACCAAGCTGTTCGAGGCCGGCTACGACCGGATCTACGACACGCTCGAGCTGGAGAAAAACCTTTACGACGCGGAACAGATCTTTATCAGTACGTTCAAGACGATGGATCCCGCTCAGCCGTTTGGAAGCTGGGAGCTGAACCGCAAACTCGGCGGTCGACTGCGCGAAGCCGACGATCGCCGCGGCATCCTGCAATCCGCGGCCGCGCGCGATATTCCGATCTATATTCCCGCGTTCACGGACAGCGAGCTGGGGCTCGACGTGTTCACCCACAATTTCGTCGCTGAGAAAATGGGAACGCACGCCCCTATTCAATTCGATCCGATGCGCGACGTGCGCGACTATTACGAACGCGTCGATGCCGCCGAACGTATCGGCATCTTCACCATCGGCGGCGGCGTGCCGCGCAACTGGGCGCAACAGATCGGCCCGCTGGGGGAGGTGCTTTTCCAGCGCACCGGCGGCAAGTTCGGACGGCTGATCCGCATCCAATACGCCGTTCGCATTTGTCCCGAGCCGACGCACTGGGGCGGGCTTTCGGGCTGCACTTATTCGGAAGGCGTGTCGTGGGGCAAGTTCGTGCCCAAGGCCGAAGGGGGCCGCTTCGCCGAGGTCTACGCCGACGCGACCATCGCTTGGCCGATCGTGGTGCGCGGCGTGCTCGAGCGCATGGGGCGCGTGTAAGGTTTCCGCAGCGGGCCGAGGAGCGCCGTGAATTCGTCACGCACTCGATGTGGACGATCCACCCTAGTTACTTGTGGCGTGGTCTTGTCCGGGCTCGCGTCGGGCGGATGCTTTTCCGAACGGTCGTTTCCCATCCGACCCCGCGACGTCGTGCGGATTCCTGATCGGCTCATGGTTTCGTCGGACGCGCAACGCTCAACGCGAGAGTGGTTGCAAACCGCGCACGCGACTCTGGAGAGATCGTTACCGCGCGGCAGGCCGCCGGCGTTGCTGACCGACGACCTGACCGACGACGCCGGCGACGCGATCGACGTCTTCGCTCATTTCGGCCGGAACCCGCGGCAACTGAGCTCACTCTGGTGCAACCTCACCGGCATCGCGCACACCGCGCAGGCCTCCGGCGCCGACTCCGAGCCCGGCAGCGAACCGCCGGACTGGCCGGAATTCGAGGACATCTGGATCCCTATTCATGAAGGTCTGCAACTCGCGGCGCGGATCGGCTTCGCCGAGCGCGACGGCGAGCGCTTGCTCGCCGACTGCATCGTGATCCTGCCCGGCCTGTTCGGCGACCTGAGTGCGTTGCGCATGCGCGATATCGCGCTCGCGCTGCGCGACTCCGGCCGACACGTCGTGGCGCTCGAGACGCGCGGTTTCGGACAGACGGGGGACCGCTATCCGAACATCTACTACACGTTCGGCGCGCTGGCAATCGGCGATGTGCTAGCCGTCGCCGAGTGGCTCCAGGGCAAACCGGAGATTCGCGAAACGGGACTGATCGGGTTCTGCTGGAGCGCCAACACGGTGTTGCTGGCGGCGTGGGAGACGTCGCGCCGCGACGATCATCTCAGCGTAACCGACCGTCTCAAGCCGCACTTGCGCGGGCCGTGGAGCGGCCGGCTGCTGCGTGCCGGTGTCTTGGCGTTTTCGCCGGTGCTGCGGTTCGAGGAGATCGTCGAGAGTTGCGAGCGGCCCTGGTCGATCCTGGAAGATCCGGTGCTCGACGCGCTTCAGGACGGGATCGAGAAGCGGATGGAGCGGCAAGGTTACGCCGAAATCTCCGGAAGACTGCGCGATCTGATTCAATTCGAGTTCGACCGCTCGGAACTGAGCTATCCGCGGGCGGTCGAGGATAGCTTACGTCTTCTGCGGCTGTTGCCTCATCGCGGCAAGCCGGCCGGGGACAAGCTGCGCGACGCGAACGTTCCGGTGCTGATCGTGCAGGGCGCCGACGATCCCCTGACCTCCGCACAAAATGTCGCGGACCTGCTGGCGGGCCTCGACAATCCCAATGTGGCCGCGCTTGTGCTGCCCGGCGGCGGGCACGTGGGATTCGCGCCGTTCGCGCGCTCCTATTTCTACAGCCTGATTCTCAATTTCTTCGATCCGGAGCGGGGCGCCGCCGCCGTGCGCGGCGGAATTGCTACAGACGGGAGTGAAAACCGTTGAATGTCATGCTGAGCCCAGCGAAGCATCTTGCCCAGGACTCGGCAAGATTCCGCGCTGCGCTCGGAATGACGATGTTCGGCACAGTCCGCTCCCAGCCGGAAGTGATTCCCAAGCCGCGCCGTTCGCGAATGAGCCGAGCGTTCAGCGAGGCCCGGCGAAGGGCGGCCCGGTCAGATACAGGTCCGTGCGAACGGCGAGCGCCGCCCACTCGCGCGCGTGCGGCACCTCCTCGCGCATCTTGACGAACCGCGCGAAGGTCTCTCGCCGGACCCATAATTCGCTCAGCACTTCGTCATCGACGTTGTCGTGCCACCAGACGCGGATTAGCTCGAGCTCCTCCCGCGAAGGCCGCGGGCGCTCCAAGAGAGGCGCGCGCGGCGCCGCGAGCGCATCGGCGACCGGAAGCAGGACGGCTCGCAATCCATCTCGCGCGACGCTCGAAGTGTCTTCCCGGTTTAGCCCAAGAGCGGCGAACAATGTTTCGGCCGCCGCCGCCTCGCCGGCCGCGAGACGCTGAACGGCCGTGGCGATTTGGTCGTGAGTCGGGACCGGGTCCGGCCATACGGGAGTCTCGACCCGCGCGTCCGCCGACCGAAATCGCAGCCGCGCCGCCGGGAAATCGCGCGTCGCGAGATAAAAGCAATAGCCAGGGTCGCGGAGTGGTTTCGGAAACGTGAAGACCAGCTTCCGCACGCCTTCGTCGTCGGCCGCCGCGATCCGGACGTCGAACGCCTCGCCGTGAACCCGATCGCCGGTGTGAAATCGCCCCGCCTCCGCTCGAAACCCCTCGATCAGAAATCGGCCCAGCAGACGCGAGAAATAGGGCTGGCCCTCGATCTCGACCGAAAAACTGCGATCGTCGAGCTGCGTGAGCCGGCAGCGGTCGAGCACGAGCACCGGCTGCGGCGAAAACGTGAGCACGTGGCAGCGCACGCCCCGAAACGACGGACCCAATTCCGCGTCCAACGCCGGCTTGATGTACACATTGACGAACGGGAGATTGATGAAGAAAACGTCGGTCACTTCTCTCGGCGGCGGCGAGGCGACTACGCCCGCGGTCGCGTAGCGCTCCGCGGCAATCGTGCCCGTCCACTGCCAGCGCGAGAACATGCTGAACGGACAAAGCAGCAGGAAGAAGACGACGACATACCCGGCGCTGCAACGAGCGAGCCAGACCGAGCGCGCGTGCGGGTGCCGGGCGCCGCGTCGCGGCAGGCCGGCCGCCAACGTCGCTCCGACCGCGAACCCGACGCCGCTCATGTATCCCGAGTGCGGTGTGGCGATGACGGGAACGACGGGCAGCATGGAGAGCAGGATCCAGAGCGGCCAGATCCAGTACCCGCGGGCCTTGCGTGTCGATACGAAATATCCGAGACCGATTGCGGCCACGATTCCGAGCATCAGTAGGCAGTCACCGGGCGCCTCGGCCCAGGGGTTGATGCGTCCGGTGGGGCCAACTGTCATCGGTGCGATCCAGATGGATGAAGACAGATAGTGCAAGAGCTTGGCGGCGCACCAGAGCGAATACTCGATCCAGTCTCCGTCCGGCCACCGCACGTAGACATCGGGCATGGCGTGCGTCACATTCGCGACGCGCCAAAGGACGAATCCGACAGCGACCAGCGCAAACGTGGCGTAGACCCAACGACGCGCCCAGACATGGCGCCTGCCCCCGAACACCCCGTCGAACGCCAGAAGGATCAGCGGCAGCATCAGCGCGTTCTCGCGCGTGAAGATCGCCAGGATCCACAGGTTAAGCGCCACCGCGAGCAGCCCGACCCGCGGCCGCGGCGGCTTCGGCCCGCCAAGATCCCGAACAACGGAGACATCGAGCCGCGACGCGCGCAGATAACAAAGCAACGCCGCTAGCATGAAAAACGTCTGCAAGACCGCGTTCAGCGACGACGGCCACGCCACCGTCACGACGCTATGGTGGTAGATCGCAAAGAGCACCCCGCCGCCGACGCTCCAGAAGCGCTGCCGCGTCAGCAGGAAGCCAAGCCGCCAGACCATGCACGCCGAAGCGAAGTGCAGAGCGACGCTGAAAAGGTGGAGCCCGAGTGGGTCGTCGTGGCCCAGCACGTGATAGACGATTTTCATCGCCAGGATAAACACGGGCCGGCCGTACTCCCAGCGTACCGGCGTGTCCTGCCACCACAGGTCGAGAAATTCGGCGGGCTCGATGACGAGCGTGCGCAGCAGCTCGTCCGGCGACCAGCCGTGCTCGCGCAGACCTTTCTGGTGCCAATGGTCGTCGAGCACGGTGCCGTCGCCCAGCGACCAGCCGTGCAGGGCCAACGTCGCAGCCGCGATCGCCGCGCCGCCGACGAGCCGGTAGGCTCGCGCCCTCGTCTGGCGCTTGTTGACATTTTCGCGACGGATGAGACCGGAGGCCGGGTTGGCAGAGGTCATACGCACCGCATCAGAGCAAGCGTGGAAACGCGTGTCGCCGGAGCGCGATTATAACGCGGTCTGAGCGAGCCTCGTAACTGGAGATCGGGATCGGCAATGCGCCTAACCCCGCGATGGCGAGGAGATGTACGTTTCGTACGCCCGAAAGAGCATGTCTGCATCGGACATTCGCGGGCGCCAGTCGAGCTCGCCACGCCGATCGGCATCGACCAGATTCTCGATCTCGAGCCCACCGGCGGAGCCAAATTGGGCAGCAACTTCCGCACCGACGGCGGCGCGCGCAAGGTTCGTCCATGCGCTAGACGGCTCGGCTTCGAGCGTGCCGCTCAAGAGGAAAGCCCGCGCCGGACTGTCCGGAGCGGGCTCGTACGGATCGATTCGCGGTTATCGAGGAATCGCGGTCAGGGGCAATTCCCGTTTCCGAGGCAATCGAAGAACGGGTCGATGTCGGCCCCGTTGAGCGCGCCGTCCCGGTTCATGTCGCCCAGAAGCGGGCAGCAATTCGGAAACTGCGCGGCGTAAGCGACCGGATTACCGAGCGCCAGGAAGAACGGGTCGATGTCCGCTCCGTTGACGGCGCCGTCGCAGTTCATGTCGCCGATCTCGGAAATGCGAATGATCTTGAAGATCTCGCCGCCGAGGTCGCAAATGTACAGCTCGCCGGCGTCGTCCTCTCCGAAGGAGCTGATCGAGTTGATCGTGCCGCCTTTGATCGGACGGAATTGGATCGTTCGGTCGGTGAACTCGGTGAGATTCGTTCCGTCATAGCGGAACGAAAAGATCCGCGCGCTGCAGTAGTCGGCGAAGAAATAGGTGCCCTGGGTGCAGCTCAGTTCGCTGCCGCGATACACGTAGCCGCCCGAGACGGCGCAGGGGGAGCCCGAGAGGCTGTAGGTGTGGATGGGGAAGACCATGGTGTTGGCCGGCGGGCAGCCGACGGTATTGAACGGCGCGTCGCCTTCGTAGCAACGCCACCCGTAGTTTTCGCCGCCCATGCTCGCGGCGGGCTGGAAGTCGATCTCTTCCCACCTGTTCTGGCCGACGTCGCCGATGTACAGGTCACCGGTCACGCGGTCGAAGCTGCACCGATAGGGATTGCGCAGGCCGTAGGCCCAAATCTCGTCATCGCCGGTGATGCCGACGAACGGGTTGTCGAGCGGAATGTTGTAGCCGGCGCCCGGGACGTCGACGTCGAGCCGCAGGAGCTTGCCCAGCTTCATGTTGGTGATGTCTTGGGCCCGGTTGCCCGGGTCACCGCCGCTGCCGCCGTCGCCCGCGGCGATATACAGGAATCCATCCGGACCAAACCCGATCCAGCCGCCGTTGTGGTTGCTGAAGGGTTGTGAGTAGCTGATTACAGTTTGCACGCTGGCCGGATCCGCGATGTCCGGATCGCCGGCGGATACCGTGTAGCGACGAATAAACGTGGCCCCGCCGGAGACGTTGACATTGACGTAGAAGAACCCGTTCTTGGCGTAGTTCGGGTGAAAGGCGAGGCCCAGCAGCCCCTGTTCGTTGCCGCGCGAGAGCCCGGAGATTTGGAGAAAGGGCGTCGGGTTGATCACCCCGCTGGTCAGGTTCAGAATCTTGATGCGGCCGGTGTGTTGTTCAATGATGAACAAGCGGTCGGCATCGCCGGGTGGCGACGCCACGAAAACCGGCCGAGACAACCCCGACGCCACTCGAACGGTCCCGATCTCGAAATCCCAAGCCGTACACGCCAGCGCCAGAGGCACCAGCAGCGCAGCGTTTCGTCGAAATCCCCCGCGAAGGTCGCGAATCGCCATGTCTTCCATCTCCGTTTTCTTGGGACCAATCCACAGCTCAATAGCGCCGCCGGGCGCGTGATCTCTCGCACCGTGCGAGAACGTTGCTTGGTAGCGATGGATGCGTCGTCCTGGCTCGCGCAATACTAGCCGCACAGTCTAACGGAATCCGCAGGCGATTCCAAGCGAAACCGCCGGGGCGCGAGAGATTCATCCTACGCCGGCGTGCGGCCCGCAGGTGCGGATCCGAGGATCGAACGTCGTGGAAGCGGCGATTGCGTCGCGGCCGTAAGTGTTTGTAGCATAATGGATTACGGTGAATCTCGTGGACCAGTGCGGGTCTGAGAGGCGTTGGGGGTCCGCTAGTTGCTTAGCCCTCGGTTTCCTCGACGTACAGCTCAGGATGCGCCCGTTCGCGCGCTTCCTGACGCACGCGCGTCTCGTGGGCGTCCGAGCGTTTCTTCACTACGTGGCGCAAAGCGAGATTCACGGCGATTGCAATGAACATCCCGGGCCAGCTCAGCAGGTAGACCATTTGGCACACCAAAGCGGCCCCAACTGCCGCCAGCACCGCCGCGCTCAGCCAACTGAATACGACCCATACTGTCCGGGCGGTTTTCAGTTCCGCGTCGCCGCGCTGCAGAATGCGGTCCGCCATTCCGGTAGCGATGACCGCGGCAAACGCGACGTAGGTGGTCGAGACGGGCAGCTTGAACCCGGAGGCCGTCGCGATCACGCAGGCCGACACCGCCAGGATGACGCAGGCCCGCAGCACGTCATAGTGCTTGGTCTTGCCTTCCGCCGTCGTCGTGGGCAAGGGGGCCAGCACCGGCTGGCGTCCGCGGAATCGCAGAAAGAACCGCGCGACTTTGTGGCACCAGCGCGGCGCCCACAGGCGCACGGTATGAGCCATGCTGCCGGCATGGACGGCGGCACTGGTGACGCGCTGCGCATTGGTGGTCGTCATGCCCAGCGCCATGAACACCCCGCACCCCAAAAGGGCCAGCATCGGAAGCGGCTGGTCGGTCGCGGCTACGACGCCTTCGGCGCGATGGTCGATCAGGTTGTAAATCGCGAGGCCCGGTGACGCCGCGTTCGCCAGATCGTTTTGTCCGAAGGAGAACGCCATGGCGAACGTCCCGATCACCGCCAGGACCGGAAACAGGTTGCGGGCCGCCTTTTTCCCGAACAGGACGAGCAGCGCATGGATCGCAATGGCGAACGCCGTCCATAGCGCGATGACGATTATGACCGTTCCGATCTCGCTGGACTTCAGCTTCTCGTTGAGGTCCGACACGAACTCGGTATGGCGCATGCCCTTGACGAGCATGAAGTAACATAGCGCGGCCAGCATGCCCCCGCCGATCCAACCGCCGTGCACCAGCGCCACGGACAAGTTCTGCGCGCGGTCGCGCACTGCGCCGCGAACCGCCCGCTGGACGAAGAACGCCACCACTCCGGTGATGAAGATCGAAAGGAAAATGGCGCCGATGATCTTCCCGGCGACGCCCCAATCGACGATTCCTCCAATCCGCATCGACAACGATGCGCCGAGCAGTGAGAAAACGAGCGTCGCCGTCGTGCTGACCGGCATTCCGTAAGCCGAATACGCGTAGAGCATGATCGTGTCGACGATGTACACCGCGATGTAGACCGAGATGGCTTGCTCGAGCGTGAGCATTTTGGGATCGAAGATGCCCTTGCGGGCCGTCTCAATCACGCCTTCCGAGGCGCAGGCCCCCAGGATCACCCCCGCCGCCGCCACCATCACCGCCGCCCGGCGCGTGAGCACCCGCGCCCCGAAGACGGCGTTGATCAAATTGGCGGCGTCGTTGCGGCCGACCTCGATCGTGTCCCACAGGAGCATGACCGCGGCCACAACGCCGGCGCATAGCAGAAACGGCGTCAGCGAGTCGGTCGCTGCGAGGGTCAGGTACGGCATCGTGCCGCGGACTCCATCACTGCAAGATCAGGTCGGTATTTCGCAGATCAGCGCGCCAACATTCGACGAAGACGGTCCGCGGTCTTGTCCGCGTGATTGGCCAGTTTTCCGAGTTCCTTGAAGACGCCGGACCACAGGAAGATATCCGTCGCACGAATCTCATCCTCCAGCGCGAACAGCTTCTGGGCCAGTGAATACTGGGACTTGTCGGCTTCCCATTCGGCGTGCTCGGCCTGGGCGGCGAGCTCGAGCACTCGCCGGCCGCGCTCGCCGCCGCCGGTGATGTCGCGTTCGGTCACTTCCTTGAGCTCGTCCGTCGCGCTGCGCAAGAACTCGCAAACCTTGAGCACGCACGACACGTGCTCGACGACGTCGTCGGCGATGGCCGGCGGCAACTCGAGCTTCTTGATCGTCAGCACGACCGCCACGTCCTCGACCGAGTCGGCCATGTCGTCCTGCATTTTCAGCAGCGTCAGCAGATCTCCGCGAAAGACCGGCAGACCAAACGTCTTGGGCAAGTACCGGCGAATCTCGTCCTTGATTTTGTCGGCCTCGTGCTCGGCCTTGAAGACCTGCTCGCAGAGGCCCCGCAGCCCGTCATGATCTCTGGAACGGACGTGCTCGAACATCGGCATGACCAGCGCCGTGCATTCGGTGACCTTGGCCATGTGCAGAGCCAGCGGACGGAATGGGCTGATCTGAAAGTCCTGAAAGGGGTTCACTCCGGCTCCTGCTGCAGCGCGGCGACCTTCGGCCGCGCCTCTTTCGGGTTGAGCCGGGAAGCTATCCGTGGCGGGCGCCGGCGTCAAGTTTGGAGCCTTGGGCAACGCTGGTTCACTCGGCGATCAGCGCGCTGGCGTCTTAACGGTGGCTGCGGGGTCGACGACCGGAAAGGCGGGGGCAGCCGGCGTTTCAAACCTCTCGAAGTAGTTGAGGATCGTGAGCGGGACGGCGAGCTCCTCCAAGGCGAAGAAATGGCTTCCACCCGGGCGGATGACGAAGTCCAGGCCGGACGGGTTATTCTACCCCACCGCTTTTGCGACTTCTTCGCTGGGTGCGAACCCTCGCCGGAGCGTGTTCTCGGTGATGGTGCGGGCTTGGCAAAATTGGATCAGATAGTCGGGTCCGCCGACCCGGCCGCCGCTGCCGGACATTTTCAGGCCGCCGAAGGGCTGGAGATCGGCCGCCGAGCCCGTGATTTTTCGGTTGATATAGAAATTGCCGCACTCGCACTCACGGCGGGCGCGCTCGATGTTGGCGGGGCTGCGCGAGTAAATGCCGCCGGTCAGGGCGTAGTCCGTGCCGCTGAAAATATCGATCGCGTGGTCGATGTCGCGGGCCCGCACGACCGAGAGGACCGGCCCGAAGATCTCCTCGCGTGCGATGCGCGCCTCGGGCGGAACGTCGGTGAAAATGACCGGGCCCACGAAATACCCACCGCTTTTTGCGATCGGCTCGGATGCGTCCACCTCAAGCGCGCAGGTCGCTTCGCTTTTTCCGATCCGGATGAACTCCCGAACGGAATCGAACGCGGCTTGGTCGATCAGCGGCGACACGAACGTGGTCGGTTCGTCGCCGGGGCCGATTCTCAAGGTCCGTGCCGCTTCGACGAGGCGTTCGACGAAGCGGTCGTGGACCTCGTCCAGCACGATCACGCGCGAGCAAGCCGTACACTTCTGCCCCGCGTAACTGAACGCACTCCCGATGATCCCGGTGACGGCCGCGCCGAGCTCGGCGTCGCTGTCGACGATGACGGCGTTCTTTCCGCCCATTTCGACGAGAACCTTCTTGAGGGCCGGCGCCGCCGTGACGACTTCGGCCGCGAGGCGGTTAATCCGGCAGCCGACGTCGCGCGAACCGGTGAACGCGATCATCGCGACGTGGCGGTGTCGAACGAGCGCCTCGCCGACGACGGTGCCCGGTCCGGGCAGGTAGTTGAGCACGCCCGCCGGCAGGTCGGCCTCCTCGAAAACGTCCATCAGGCGGGCCGCGACGCAGGCGGCCTGCTGTGCGGGTTTCATGACGACCGTATTGCCCGTGACCAGACCGGCCGCCGTCATGCCCGTCAGCAAAGCGAGCGGAAAATTCCAGGGGCTGATGACCGCGACTACGCCGCGCGGCGTATAGAAATACTCGTTGGTTTCCCCGGCGATGTCCCTTCGGCGGCGGTGCTCGGAGATGCGGATCATCTCCTTGGCGTGATAGTTGCAGTAGTCGATCGCCTCCGAAACGTCGGCGTCGGCCTCGCGCCAGGGCTTGCCGCACTCGACCGTCTCCAGCGCCGCCAATTCGAAGCGCCGGGCCTGCATGATATCGGCGGCGCGGAATAGCAGTTCGGCTCTTTCGTGCGGCGCGACGCGCCGCCATTCACGAAACGCGGCCCCGGCTGCCTCGACCGCGCGGTCGACACAACCCTCGTCGGCTTGCGCGATCTTTCCCACCACTTCTGCGGGGCGCGAAGGGTTC
This sequence comes from Planctomycetota bacterium, assembly GCA_022574815.1. Classification (GTDB taxonomy): domain Bacteria; phylum Planctomycetota; class Phycisphaerae; order UBA1845; family Fen-1342; genus JACZRH01. The sequence continues at coordinate 14,425 of JACZRH010000003.1, forward strand.
CGCGACTCGGCCCAGACGTCCGTCGTGACCCGTCGGCCGCCGATCACCAACGGCTGCTCACCGCCGATGTTCTTTCGCGCGTGGGCGAGTCCCGACAGCATCTCCTGGCGGTTCGGCTCGCGCGTGAAGTCGGTGTTCGCAACATTTTCAAAGGGGTCCATGACGGGTTCCTCGAACTCGTAACGCAGGACGATCGGCTCCGCGGGCGGCGGCGTCGCGCGGCCGATCTCCTCGGGGTCGCTCAGCAGTTCTTCCTCGGGCGTGTCATCGTTGACGCTGTGCGCCAGGAAGGACTCGTTCGCCGTATTCTCCAGCAGCCGGCGAATCAGGTAGGCCATGCCCGGAATCAGTTCGCCGTAGGGCGTGTAGACCCGGCAGCGCTCGCCCATCGCGACAACGGCCCTTTTGATCGGGTTGCCCATCCCGAAGAGCATCTGAAGCTCAAAGTCCGAACTGGGAATGTCCCACAGCCGCTTGAGGGCCATGGCGTGGGCCAGACTGCGAATGTTGTGACTCGCGACCGCGACGCGCGTGTGTGCGTGGTTTTGCAGCAGGGTGCGCGAGACGCGCTCGAAGCACGCGTCGGATTCCCATTTCTGCCCCCAAACCGGGTAAGGCCAGTGGCGCTGCTCGGCCAGCACGGTCTCCGTATCCCAATAGGCACCTTTGACGAGCCGCACCCAGATCGGCGTCCCGCGCCGCCGTGCCCAGTCGATCGTTTCCGCGACGTCCCGTTCGCAGTCGCGCAAATAGGCTTGCAGGACGACGCCCAAGTGCGGATAGTCGCGGAACTCGCGCTCCATGAAGATCTCACGGCAGATCGCGAGCGTGATATCCTTGATGGCGTAGTGTTCGGTGTCGATGTGGACGTGCGCCCCGGCGTCGATTCCCTTGCGCAGCAGGGGCCGCAGCCGCTCCTTGAGCACGCGTTTGGCGTCGTCGGGGGCGATGGCGTCCAGCCCGGCGTGCAGCGACGACAACTTGACCGAGACATTGATGCGCGGAATGGGTTGCCCGTCCGCGCTATCGATCAGCGCGATTGACTTCCACCGAAGGGCCTGTCGCGGGAGCTCGGTGATCAGTTCGTCGTAGACGCCGGCGTAAACGTCGCATTCGGCCCTCGAGATCGCGGTCTCGCCTAGCACGTCGACCGAAAACGCCATCCGCTGTTGCCGCAGCCGCAGGATCGCCCGCCCGACATCGCGAATGTTTGAGCCTGCGATGAAGCGCGCCGCCATCGCCTGCGACGCGCGCCGCGCCACAAAAGCGAAAAAGCGCGCCCGCGGCTCGTCCAAGCGTTGAAAATTCATCCTGCCCGACAGCCAGCGCAACAGGCCGTCACCCCGGTCGGACTCGAGTTCGGCCAACGCGGCGCGGTTTTCGGCGCGGCGGTCCCGGTGTCTCGTCGTGGCCGAGCCGTTCGACGGAACGAGCGCCGCGAAGTACTCGCGCAGGTGTTGCGCGATCAGCTTGTCGTCGTGCATGATCATCGGCAGCGCGTCGATGAAGCGGAAGGCCTGCACCTTCAGCCGCTCGTTGCCCATGCACTGCTGCATGAGCCGCTCTTCCCACCACTCGGCTTGGAAGACCCACGGCCGTGAGCCGCGCATGCGAGCGAACATCTCCCGGCCCAAGCTGTGGGTCAGGGCGTCAATCTCGGAGGCGCGGACGATCATGGCATGTGCCGTAGTTCGGAAGGCCTTTCCCCGCGTCCACACGCGGCAGGCTGCACGTCGCTTGCCGGGTTTCCGAAAGGCCGACAAGAGCCAAAGCGATGTTACAGAATCGCCGTCAGCGCGGCAATCGCCGCGGGTACCAGTTCATGCGTCTGGGGTCGCTCGTGGAGTGCGCGCTGCCGTGTTGATCCCGGCGCGGCCAAGACCTATGCTCTCTCGGCCGGGATCCGCTGGTATCATGGGAGCGTGCAAGAGGTTCTGATTCGTGTCGACACATGGGCGGCGCAAGCGGTTGGTCGCGGTCCTGGCGGTGTGGCTGCCGACCATCGTCGGCTGTGACAGTGGGACGGGAGCTCGTGTTTCAACGGCGGGCAAGCGTAGCGCCTCGCGCCCCAACATTCTCCTCATTCTGATCGACACCCTGCGGGCCGACCGGCTGGGTTGCTACGGCAACACGCAGGGCCTGAGCCCGGCCATCGATGCGATCGCCGCCGACGGCGTAACCTTCGAGCGCGTCATCGCCCCCTCCCCGTGGACCCAACCTTCGATCGTCGGCCTGTTCACCGGTATCTATCCGGGCGCGATTCGGCCGATCGGGGATTACCGACAGACGTTTGATTCGGCGCGGCGGAGGGCGAAGCTGGTTCGGGTGTTGGAGGAGGAATACACGACGATGGCCGAGGCCCTGCGAGATGTGGGCTACACGACCGCAGCCGTTATCACGAACCCCTACATTTCGCGGGCATTCGGGCTCGCCCAGGGTTTCGACCACTTTGACGTCGGTTTGGCGGAGGTCCATGCGGCGGGCGACGCCGTCAATGACGCCGCGGTTCAATGGCTCGCCGAGCGCGAGCCCGGCAAGCCGTTCTTTCTCTACCTGCACTACATGGACGTACACGGGCCATACGACGGCGGCCCGGCGTTTCTCGATCCGCTGTTGGATATTGTCGATCGGTTGGCTGACAAGCACGCGCTCAGCGACGCCCAGATGAAGCAACTCGACCCGCGTTACTTGCTCAAACTGCCGAAAAGTTACACGAACCTAGCGCGGCATGAGCGGCTGATGGGCTACCGCGAATATTGGCAGGCACGCTACGAGGCCGGCGTCGCGGAGTTGGACCACCACCTGGCGGCCTTGCAACAGCGCCTTGGGGAAATGGGTTTGTGGGACGACCTTACGGTCATCGTGACATCCGACCACGGGGAGGCCCTGGGGGAGCACGGCTACTTCTCCCACGGCCTAAGCGTGCATCACACCGAGCTACACGTACCGCTGATCATTCGCTCCCCGGGGCGCCTGCCCAAGAGCAAGCGCGTACCGCAGACCGTGCGGCTCATCGACGTGATGCCCACGTTGCTCGACCATGTGGGGGCCCCGCCGGTGGACGAGTTCCAAGGCGGCTCGCTGTTGCCGTACGTGGCCGGCAACCCACCGGCCGAGCCGATCACGGCGGTGTGCGAGGGTCTCAAAATCGAAAGCGAGCAGTTCGCGATTTACCGCGGCGAATGGAAGGTGGTCATCCTTCCCGATCCGAGCCCGATGGTGTTGTACCGATTCGCGACGGACCCGCTCGGGCGCAACAACGTCGTCAAGCAAAACCTCGCGGTGTTTCGTCTGATGCAGGATCTCGCCGCTCGGCAGCGCGCCGAAAACGCCGCTCTGGCAACCAACGCCCAGCGCGAGGCGATTCAGCTCAGCGACGAACAAATGAGCCGGCTCGAAGCGCTCGGCTACATCGGCGGCGCTCGGTCGAAGCAGGACGGCGATCAGCGCACTCCATAGTCGAACGAAGTCGCCCCAATAGCCTGTGCCGCGTTTTCTTGAGCCCTTCAACGGCCTTCGACGCCCGATAAGAACGCGTGCTTTCGGTGAGCGCCACACCTACAAAGGGAGCTCCGCCGAAAAGGACGTGGGCGATTCGATTCAATCGCGACTGACGTGCCGCGAGCGCCGATGTTGTTGGTATCCGGCGGATTGCTGACGGGTGGCGTCCGTCCGTCGTGTTGGATTCCTTCCGCAAGACTTTCGCCTGAGGAGCTTGATCATGCGACGTGTGTTTCTCATTGGTGTTCTAGCGTCCGCGGCGCACGCACAGCTCGTCTACAACCCCGCTCCGGATTGGGAATCTCAGGAACCGCACACGCCGCGCGGCGTCGCGCTCGTGGACCTCAACCGAGACGGCTGGCTCGATCTCGTGGTCGCCAATCATTTCACGGGAGACGGGACCATCCCAGCACCGCTCCAGGTCTTTTACAATCGCGGCGACGGATCATTTCCACGCACCGCCGACTGGCAGTCCGCCGACCTCGGCTGGAACGCCCGCGTGGACGTAGCCGACGTGAACGGTGACGGCTGGCCGGACGTTGCGGTCGGACAAGCCCAGCAGCGAGAGGGCCCGCCCGCCAAGCTGTACCTGAACATCAACGGAACGTTATCGGATCATCCCGCGTGGACGCCGAAGGATTACCGAACCTACTCTTGGGGCATTGCTTTCGGGGATATGAACAACGACGGCAGGCCGGACCTTGCCGTAACAGGCTGGCCGCATTTGCGCGTGTATCTCAACGTCGAGGGCCGGCTCGAGACGTCCGCGAGTTGGGAGTCGCGCGAACCTCCTTCACCGCGTGGCGCCGTGGAATGGGTCGACGCCGATGGCAATGGTTGGCTGGACCTGGCTCAAACAGAGTGGCTCTCCGCGACACACGCCTTCGGAATCCACTTGAATTCAGCCGGCCGGCTCAGTCAGCGCTACGATTGGAATCCAGGGAATCCGGGCGGCTGCGAGATTGGAGATGCGTTCGCATTCGGCGACCTTTCCGCAGACGGCATTCCCGACATCGTGACTGCAATGAGCCTATGTAGGTACGGAAGTTGGCCGCCCGGCAGCCTCGCGCTGCACCTTGGCCTGGAAACAGGTCTGTATGCCGAGCCGCCGAACTGGCGGCTGCCGGTCTTGAGTACGTTAGCCCTCGCGCTCGCTGACCTAGACGCGGATGGGGACCTCGACATGTTGGTCGGCGGGATCTCCGGCCTGAAGGCTTTCTTCACGCGAAGCGATGTGAACGGCATTTCGAGTATTTCTCCGGCGTGGCTCAGCGCCAGTTCGTCCGCGAACTGGGACATCGCCGTGGGTGACATCGACAACGACGGCATTCGACCCGTCCGGCGTGAATTCGGCCCGGCCGAAAACCAGCACCTTTTCTATCTCGGGCACCAACCCATTCAGGGCGTCACGGCCGTCCGGCGCGACGGGGTCCGGCTCGAGCCGTCGCAGTACACCGTCAATCGAAGAAATGGCTGGATCAGTGTCTTTGCCGGGCCAACGAATTCACTCGTCGTAGAATACGAGTACTCGGACCGCTGGGACTTGGCGGTCGCTCGAAGTCAGAACGCCGCCGTCTTCTTCAACCGCTGGCACCTCATGATCGGCGACATGAATTGCGACGGAGCGTTCAACGGGGGCGATGTCGAGCCGTTTCTTCAGGCCCTGGGCGATCCTGCGGCCTATCAGGCCGCGCACCCGAATTGCCACGTCGAGAACGGCGACATCAATTGCGACGGCCTCGTCAACGGTGCCGATCTCGACCTGTTTTTCGACTGTCTGGTGGGCTCGGCCTGCCGCGATTGCAACGCCAACGGCTTGCCCGATTCATGTGAGGGCATCGGTCCGCTGGAGATCATCGCGCAGCCGCAGAACACCGGCGCCTGCTTAGGAGAGCGCGTGATCCTGCGCGTCGCGACCAACCACCCGCCTGTACGCTACCTGTGGCGCAAAGACGGTATCGTGATCCCGAGAGCGACATCCGAAATATTGGTACTGGACCCAATCACTTTTGCCGATGCCGGCGACTACGACGTGATCGTCGCCGATGCCTGTGTAACACTCTTCAGCGACGTGACCACCGTGGTCGTGGACACCGTGCCGACCATTATCGCCGGGCCGGAGGACCAGACCAGGTGTGAGGGCGAGCGGGTCGTCTTCACAGTCGAGGCTTCCGGGCCGAATCTGACCTATCAGTGGATTAAGGATTTCATGGTCATCCCGGGCGCGACGGCGAGCACCTACGTCATCGAATCGGTAACCCTAGCCGATGCCGGACGCTACCGCGCCCGACTGCGGAACGGCTGCGGTACGCTCCCGAGCCGGCTGGCCGTACTTTCGGTGCCGATGGGCATCTACGAGCACCCGGCGAGCCAGACCGTCTGCGAGAACGACCCCGTCGTATTGCTCGTCGGCGCGTCGGGACCGTCATTGACCTATCAATGGCGAAAAGACGGCGTCGAGATTCCCGGTGCGACACAGAACATCTATATCATCAAGGCCGCCACGCTCGCTGACGCCGGCGTTTATGATGTCGTGGTCACAACGAGCGAATGCGCGCAAGTTAGCGACCCGGCAACCGTTATCGTCGATCAGTGCCCGTAGTCCCGAAGTGGCGCTCCCGGTCCACTACGACCGGCGAGGCGCCGGTCGATATGACGTCGTCGTCGCTCCCTGCCGCCGCAGCGCGTCGAGCAGCTTTGCGTCGATACGGCTCTTGACCGTCCGCCGATCGAGCCCGATGCGGCGGGCGGTCTCCAGAAAGCTGCCGGTCCGAGCGTAGACCAACGTGCAATAGCGGCAGATCAATTCGTCCACCGACAGCGATGCGGATCGAATCGCATCGGCGAGCTGGTCGGAACCGCGATCGGGTTCGCGTCGCGGCGGGCGGTATTCCTTTCGGATCAACACGTTTCGCACGCATTGCTCCAGCTCGCGCACGTTGCCAGGCCAGGCGTAGTCTTGGTCCAGTGACTGCCGAATGAACCGCTCCACTTCGGCAGCCAGGGCCTCGGCATCCCTTCCCACGAGCCGGCGGGCGATGAACAAGACCAGGTGGCCGAGCTCCTTGGGCGAATCGCGCAGCTGCTCGTACAGCGCCGGCGTGCGGATCATGTCCGAGCAGAGCCGGTAGTAGAAGTCCTCGCGGAATCGTCCGGTCCGCGTCTGTTCGGCAAGGTCGCGGTTCGTGGCGGCGATGATCTTGCCGTGAAAGAGCCGGTCTTTCGTGTCGCCGACGCGTTGAAAGGCGCGCTGTTGCAGCACGCGCAACAGCTTGAGCTGGATCGCCGGGTCCAGGTCGCCGATCTCGTCGAGAAAGACGGTCCCCAGCGGCGGGCAGACCTCGAGCCGGCCCACGTGGTCGGCGATCGCGCCCGTGAACGAGCCGCGGCGATGCCCGAACAATTCCGACTCGATCAGGGTCGGCGACAGGGACGAGAGATTGACGGCGTGGAACGAGCCGGCCACGTCTTCCGTGAAGGCCCGGCGATCGGGATCGAATGGTACGTATCGTGAGAGTCCGATGGCCCGCGCCGCCAGCTCCTTGCCGGTCCCCGACGGCCCGGTGATGAGCGTCGTAAAGTCGGCCATGCGGTCGTACAGCACGCGGCGATAGCGGCGCATGTCGTGCGTGAAGATGGACTGCCAGACGGCGGCTCGAAAGCGCGCTGCCGGCGCGGACACGCCGATGATGTTGCCGAAGATGTGGTGAAAGGCGCGGCGGATCTGGTAGAAGCAGGCGAAGAGGTGGGCCAGCTCGGCTTCGTCGATCGGCCGCATTCCCCGCACGCGCAGCAGGCGATCGGCGTCCTGCTGGTACCGATCGAAGAAGCTCACTCGTGATGACTCGGCCCGACTCGCCTCGCCGCGCTGGATCAGGGCCTCGAAGTCCGCGCGGAAGCGGTGATAGAGCACAAAAAGCGCCAGGTCTTCGTAGAGCCGCCGGTCGGCGTCGCCGCCGGCCGCCCCGCGCGCGAGCTTGTCGGCCAACTCCGTCGCCAGCGCATCGCTGTCGCGGGCCAACTTCTGGACGTTGGGATGATCGTCGCCGAGCTTGGCGTGAACATTCCAGTCCGCCCCCGATTCGATGAACTCGTCACCGAGCGCGGCCCGCTCGTGTTCGATCCGTTCGGGCAGGAACGGATTGCAATACGCCAGATTCGAGATACTCGCTACGAACGCCCGCTTGCGCTGGGTCAGAAAGGACACCTCTAGCTCCTTGTACAAGCAATGTACATGAAATATACCATAAGTGCCACTCTCTGGTGCGATCGGGAGGACGCACTGAACGACCAAGGCGTGTAACTTCTTGTAAATAAATCAGTTAGAGATTTCGGCGCTGGTGGTACGGGGTTTGCTTGGTCTCGCCGTAGGAGTCCGACTGCGGGTTCGCGGTGAATCCGGCGGGTCGGCAAACGTGGAGATCGGCGATCCGATCCGTGGAGGTACACACGATGAGATTCTTCAGAAAACCCGGCGGCGTACGCGGCGCCGTCGGCTCTTGTTGGACGACTTTGGCTGTGCTGGTTGTCGGAGCCGCGGCCGTGGACGCGCGTGCGGGTGGAACGCTTACGCCGAAAGGTGCGCCGGATCAGCCTATTCTGATTCTCGACCATCACGTCAACGTGGTCATCAACAATGGGTTCGCGCAAACCGAAGTCTCGCAGACGTTCTTCAATCCCAATGACGCCGACCTCGAAGCCGTCTATTCCTTCCCGATCCCGCGCAGCGCCAGCCTGTCCGAGATGACGATCTACGCCGGCGAAGAGGAGATCCACGGCGAGGTGCTGACCAAGGAAGAAGCCGAGAGAATCTACGGCGAGGAGAAAGACAAGGGCAACGACGCGGGGCTTGCACAAAAAAACAACTACCAGACGTTTGAGTTTCTTGTTTCGCCCGTTCGGGCGCAGGCCGAGATACGCCTGCGTTTCGTGTATTACCAACCGATTCAAATCGATACGGGCGTCGGGCGGTATCTCTATCCTCTGGAAGACGGCGGCACCGACGAAGCGGCGATTAGTTTCTGGACCACGAACGAAAAAGTCGAGGGAACCTTCTCGGTCGATCTGGAACTCAAGACCGCGCACCCCGTGAGTGACGTGCGCACGCCGGGATTCGAGGCCGCCGCGACGATCGATCAGATTGACGAGGGGCACTACCGGGTTCGCGTGGAGACCACGGACACGCATCTCAACCGCGACTTCGTGTTTTACTACCGCTTGCGGGACGACCTGCCCGGGCGGGTCGAATTGCTGGCCTATCGCGCCGATCCGGACAAACCCGGCACGTTCATGTTGATTGTGACGCCGGGGCTCGACCTGCAACCGCTCACCGCCGGCGCGGACTACATTTTCGTGCTCGACGTCTCCGGCAGCATGAGCGGCAAACTTCAGACACTGGGACACGGAGTCGGCAAAGCACTCGGGCGCCTTCAGCCTCAGGATCGGTTTCGCATCGTCACCTTTTGGACAAGCGCCCAGGAGGAGACCGGCGGCTGGGTGAACGCGACGCCCGAAAACGTGAGCCGCGCGATCCGCCGGGTGGAAGGGCTCAGCGTCAAGGGCGGCACGAACCTCTATGCCGGAATCGAGACGGCTTTGAGAAAGCTTGACGACGATCGCGCGACGAGCATCATTCTGGTGACCGACGCGGTGACGAATACCGGCGTAATCGATCCCAAAGCCTTCCACGATTTGCTCAGCCGGTACGACGTGCGTTTCTTCGGTTTCCTGATGGGCAACAACGCCAATTGGCCGTTGATGCGTTTGATCTGCGAGACCAGCGGTGGATTTTACGCGGGTGTTTCGAACGGCGACGACATCATCGGTCAAATCATACTGGCCAAGAGCAAGGTCGTTCACGAGTGTTTGCACGACGCCGAGCTTCGTATCGACGGTGTCAAGGTTTTCGACACTACCGACGGCGCAATCGGCAAGGTCTATCGCGGGCAGCAGCTTGTGCTGTTTGGACGGTACGCCGAGGGCGGCGCGGCGTCGCTGACCCTCAAGGCGCGCCTGACAGGCGAGGACAAGACCTACAAGACGACCTTCGAGTTTCCCGATCTCGATACCGACAACCCCGAACTCGAACGCCTGTGGGCCATGAATCGCATCGAGGCGATCGAGATGGAGCGTCTGATCGGCTCGTTGCCATCTTCGGAGGCGGACGACGCGATCGAAAGTCTCGGCGTCGAATACCAATTGGTGACGGATTACACGTCGATGGTTGTCCTGTCCAACGCCGCGTTTGAAGAGCACGGCATCGAACGTCGCAATCAACAACGGACCGCAATCGAGCACTCGGCGCAGGCACAGCGACGGTCACAGCCGGTTCGCAGCTACCGCGTGGACCGTTCGCAGCCCATGTTCCAGCACAACGCACCGCGCCCTGGCGGCGGAACCGGCGGTGGGGCGATCGATCCGATTACCGGCAGCGTGGTCCTGGCGATCGGTGGTGTGGGACTATTGGCTCGACGCCGGAATCAGAAACAGGGCGAGCGGCAGGGCGGCGAGTCGTCGTGAAGCGTTGGTTCCTTCGTGCAAGTCGAGCGGCGAAGCGCCTCGGGGGCGCTTCGTCGCTGCTTGCGATCGTCGCGCTGGTGGTATTCTTCTGGCCCGGGGCGACCGAAGGACTCGAATTCGACCGGGCGGCGATCGGCGCGGGTGAGCTCTGGCGACTTCTGACGGGCCATTGGACGCACTGGAGCTTCGAGCATTTGTTCTGGGATGTGATCGTCCTCGTGGTGCTGGGTGTGCTCTGCGAAAGAACAACTCGCGGCGCGTTTGGCGCTACCGTCGTTCTGTCCGCGTTGGCGATATCAACGAGCGTGTGGTTCGCGCGCCCGGACCTCGCGTTTTACCGGGGACTGTCGGGCCTCGATTCGGCGCTGTTCGTGCTCTACGGCGTTCTCGTGATTCGGCGACATCGGCTTGCGGATTGGCGCGGCGTCGCGATGCTCGTCGCGCTCGCGGGGTTTGTCGGGAAGATCCTGTTCGAGTTCGTCACCGGCGACGCATTGTTGGTCGATGCGCAATCGGCGGGTTTCAGCGTTGTGATCGAGGCACATGTCGTCGGGGCCGCGATCGGGTTTCTGGCTGCATTTGTGGTGCAACGGAAACTGCCGGTCGGTGCCGACGTGGCCGTCTGCACAGGCGGGACGCCTGTGCCACAGCGTGCTACTTGAGATACTGGTCGAACCACTCCAACTGCCGTGTGTACAAGTCCAGACGATGGGCCCGCTCGGAGACGCCGTGCCCGGAGCGCGGGTAGAGCACCAGTTGGGTGGGAACATCCTTGGTCTTGAGGGCCGTGTACATCTCCCACGCCTGGCCCGGCGAGACGCGGACGTCTTTCTCGCCGTGCAGGATCAGCGTCGGCGTCTTGGCCTTGTCGATGCGTGAGAGCGGCGAGCGGTCCCAGTACATGGCCGGGTCGTCGTAGCCCCATTGGTTCCAGTGCACGAGCGACATCTCGTGCGGGATGTCGGTCGTGCCCATGAACGATAGCCAGTTGCAGATGCCGGCGCCCATGACGGCGGCCTTGAAGCGTTCGCTGTGGTGCGTGGCGGCGAGAGCCGACAGGTAACCGCCGTAGGACCAGCCGCCCATCCCGACGCGTTTGGGGTCGGCGATGCCGTGCTGCACGAGCCGATCGACACCGGCGAGGATGTCCTGAAATTCCTTGCCGCCGAGGTCGTTGTGATCGCCCTTGGCGAATGCGATGCCGCGCCCGCCGCTGCCGCGGTAGTTGGGTTGCAGGACGACGTAGCCGTGCGCCGCCAGCAGCTGCGGCCAGGTGTTCCAGCCGTCCATGCTGGTGCCCTCGGGTCCGCCGTGCGGGTTTACGATCAACGGGTAGGTCTTGTCGGACTCGTAGCCGACGGGATAGGTTAGGACGCCTTGGATGTGCAGGCCGTCCGCGGCTTTCCAGTCGATGACTTCCTGCTTCGCGACGCGGATCGAGTCGAGCCGGGGATTGCTATGGGTGATGCGGCGCAGCTTTCCGTTCGAAACCGAGCCGACGAACAGCTCGGACGGATGCCCGGGCGCGCTGGCGGCGGCTGCGATCCGGCCGGTGGCCGCGTGCAGCTCGAATGAGAAAAGGACCGGGGCGCTCGCCAGTTCCTCGGGCTTGCCGCCGGCCGCATCGACGCGGACAAGTTTCGACCGGCAGCCTTCGGTCACGGCGAGCAGCAGCGTGTTCTCGTCGATCCACGCCACGTCGGAGGCCGACGCTTCGAGGTCGGGCGTCAGGTTGCGCGGCACACCGCTCGGCAAATCGACCACGAACAAACTTTGCGAAAGGGGGTCGTTGAGGCTCGTCGCCCCCAGGAACGCCAGCCGCGACCCGTCCGGCGACGCCGCCATGCTGCCGAGCTTTCCTTTCGTCTGGCACACTGGCGCGGGATCGACGCCCTCGCAAGGCATCGCGTAAATCCCGCTGTACATCATCGCGTCGTCGGTGCGCGGCGAGAGGGATGCTTGCAGGGCGAGCGCCTCGCCGCCGGGGATCCAGGTGAATCCTCCGATCGAGAACTTCCCATCGTATGCGGGTCGGCTCTCGCCGCCGGCGACGTCCAGGATCCACAGGCGGGTGTGCTTGAGATTCTGATCGACGACGGTCCAGTCGCGGCCGGCCTCTTCGTCTTCTTCCTCGGCGTCACTCTTGGGGTCCGAGGCCGTGAAGAGAATCGAGGCGCCGTCGGGCGACCAGCGGAAGTCGGAAATCGACGTCTCGTGCTCGGACAACATCTCCGCCTCTCCGCCCGCGATCGGCAGGGCGAAGATCTGCGTTTCCTCGCTCCGCTCGGTTCGCTTGGCGAGAAAGGCGATTTGCCGGCCGTCCGGCGACCAGCGCGGCGACGAAGCCCGCGTCTGGGTTCGCGTGTAGCGCCGCGCGCTGCGGCCTTCGAAGTCCGTGATCCAGATTTCCGAATAGGCCTCGCCGGGGTCGTCGTCCTCGCCGCGCGGCAGGGACACGACGTAGGCGATTCTCTCGCCGCTCGGATCAATCGCGACGTCGCGAACGGTCTTGAGCTCGAGGGCGATTTTGGGTGTCAGCACGTCCTGCCCGGCGGCCAGGCCGGCGAGGCCGTAGGTCAACAGCATGCCGACGAAGTGGCGGTGCGGATGGGCGGCGCGTTCCATGCGGCTTTCTTGATCAATCATCGGCGTTCTCCGTCAGGTAGCCCGAGCCTCGGCCAGCATACCACAACGGCCCGCCGAGTCATCGGCCCGCTCTGAGCGCGTTCTGGGCGGCGGTTCTTTGCAACGGATGCGCCCCGCTCTCTCTGCGATACGACCTATCCCAAAGCGAGACGACGCATGTACTTCGGTTTTCCCCGCGCGTATGCTAAGCGGCGCGCTTACCCGCGCGGGATGGCCCGCCCGGTGCGGTCCATCTAGTGTCTGAATGGAGAATCTTCGTGGCGAAACGCACGATCGTTTCCATGCCGGGCGACGGGATCGGGAAGGTCGTGCTGCCCGAGGCGGTGCGCGTGCTCGACGCGGCCGGCTTCGAGGCCGAATTCGTTCACGCCGACATTGGCTGGGAGTTCTGGGTGAGCGAAGGCAATCCGCTGCCCGAGCGGACGATCGACCTGCTCGCCGAACACAAGATCGGCCTGTTCGGCGCGATCACGTCCAAGCCGAAGGACAAGGCCGCCGAGGAGCTCGCACCCGAGCTGCGCGGCAAGGGATTCGTCTATTTCAGCCCGATCGTCGGTCTGCGGCAGCGCTTCAACCTCGACGTGTCCATCCGCCCCTGCCGCTCGTTCAAGGGAAACCCGCTGAACTTCATCCGCCGCAGGGCGGACGGCGGCTTCGAGGAGCCGCCCGTGGACGCGGTCATTTTTCGGCAAAACACCGAGGGGCTCTACGGCGGCGTCGAATGGACCAACCCGCCGGACGACGTTTATGCCGCGCTGAACACGCACCCCAAATTCAAGAGCTTCGCCGATACCCCGCGCGAGGATCTAGCCGTCTCAACGAGAATCTTCACGCGCAACGCCTGTCGGCGGATCGGCCGGGCCGCATTCGAGTACGCGAAGAAGTTCGGCTACAAGTCGGTTACGATCTGCGAGAAGCCGAACGTGATCCGCGAGACCAGCGGGATGCTGACCGCCGAGGTCAAACGGGTCGGCGCGGACTATCCCGGCATCGACGTCTGGGAAACCAACATCGACGCCCAGATGATGTGGCTGACCAAAAACCCCGAGGATTATGGCGTCATCGTGGCGGGCAACATGTTCGGCGACATCGTTTCGGACGGCTTCGCGGGCCTGGTCGGTGGGCTCGGCTTCGCGTGCAGCGCGAACATCGGCGACGAATTGGCGGTCTTCGAGCCCACGCACGGCTCGGCCCCCAAGTATGAACGGCTCGACCCGCCCATCGTCAACCCGATCGCAATGATCCTGTCGGCCTGCATGATGCTCGACCACCTCGGCGAGACGGATAGAGCGGAGCGCATCCGCCGATGCGTCGCAGCGGTCATCGAAGAGGGCAAGGTTCGCGCCTACGACATGCTCAAGCTCAAAGGCGGCCCCGACGTGATCGCCAAGGGCGCCGCGACGACGGCGCAGATGACGGACGCGATCATCGAAAAGCTGTAGCATTGTGGCACAGGCTATCAGCCTGTGCCGGGCTGCCCAGGCGATCAGCCTCCACCGACACAGGCTAATAGCCTGTGCTACACAAGCTGGTAGCTGTATCACTTAGTGTGATGGTCATCATGTGTCTTTTTTCAAGGCCGAGTCCGCTATGCCCCAGACACTAATCGAAAAAACCGCCCAGCTTTTTGCCGTCGGGTTGCCCGCCAACCACGAGGTCCACGCCGGCGACTTTCTGACAATCCGTCCGGCGCACGTGATGACGCACGACAACAGCGCCGCCGTGATCGGCAAGTTCCGCTCGGTCGGCGCCAAGCGCGTCTTCGATCCGAGCCAGCCGGTGTTCGCGCTCGACCACGACATTCAAAACACGACTGTCGAAAACCTCGCCAAGTACGCCAGAATCCAGGCGTTCGCGAACGAGCACGGCATCGCTTTCTACCCCGCCGGACGCGGTATCGGGCACCAGGTCATGGTCGAGGAGGGTTTCGTCCTGCCCGGCACGTTCGTCGTCGGCTCCGACTCGCACTCGAACCTCTACGGCGCCCTCGGCGCGCTCGGCACGCCGGTGGTCCGCACCGACGCCGCCGCGATCTGGGCCACCGGGCAAACCTGGTGGCAGGTGCCCGACGTCGTGCGGGCCCGACTGACCGGCCGGCTCCAGCCCGGCGTCGTCGGCAAGGATGTGATTGTCGCGCTGTGCGGCGTGTTCAACCACGACGAGGTGCTCAACTGCTGCATCGAGTTCGACGGGCCGGGCGCCGCGAGCCTGAGCATCGAAGAGCGCCTGACCATCAGCAACATGACGACCGAATGGGGCGCGCTCGCCGGCGTGTTTCCGTATGACGAGCGAACCCGCGACTTTTTGCTGGAACGAGCTGAGGAATTCGAGCGGCGCGGCGACGCGAAGCCGCGGCTGACGCCCGAACGGATCGACCGACTCGAAGCCGACCTGCCGATCGCGGACGTCGACGCTTGGTACGCCAAGGAGTTGGAGCTCGATCTGTCGGCCGTGACGCCCTTCGTTTCCGGCCCGAACACGGTCAAGACCATAGCCGCACTGCCGGAAATCGAGCAACAAGACGTGCGGATCAACAAGGCGTATCTGATGAGCTGCGTCAACGCCCGACTGCAAGACTTCGAGTCGGCGGCCGAAGTGGTCCGCGGGCGTCACGTCGCCGCCGGCGTCGAGTTCTACATCGCTGCGGCGTCGGACGAGGTCGAGCGGCAAGCGCGCGCGCGCGGCTTCTGGCAGACGCTCGTGGACGCCGGTGCGATCGAGCTGCCGCCCGGCTGCGGGGCTTGCATCGGTCTCGGCCGCGGCACACTCGAAGCCGGCGAAGTCGGCATCTCGGCGACTAACCGCAACTTCAAGGGCCGCATGGGCTCGCGCGATGCGAGTGTCTATCTCGCGAGCCCCGCGGTTGTCGCGGCATCCGCCATCGCGGGGAAGATCGCCTCACCCCAATCCGTCGCGGCCTCCGATGCGCCGCCGCAATCCGAGCGCGAAGCGCTAGCGAGGGATTCCGCTCCGAACGCCGACCGGCTCCGCGACGCCGAAGAGCCCACGATCTCGAAACCGTCCTCCAACTGCTACGAAGCCATGCGCCGCGCATCGTCCTTCCGCATGAATGAACCGCGTGCCAAGGACGGCCCCGCCCCTGTCCAAATCCTCCCCGGCTTCCCCGAACGCATCGAAGGCGAGCTGCTCTTCCTCCCCGCCGACAACCTCGACACCGACGGCATCTACGGCAAGGACTACACCTACAAGGAAGGCATGACGCCCGAGGAGATGGCCGGCGTCGCGATGGAAAACTACGACCCGGCGTTCCAGCAAATCGCCCGCGAAGGCGACATCCTCGTCGGCGGCTACAACTTCGGCACCGGCTCCTCGCGCGAGCAGGCCGCCACGGCGCTGAAATATCGCGGCCTGCAAATGATCATCGCGGGCTCGTTCTCGCAAACCTACAAGCGTAACGCCTTCAACAACGGCTACATCTGCATCGAATGCCCGGCGTTGGTGGACGAACTGAAGGACGCATTCGAGAATGACAAGACCCTGACGATCCGCAGCGGCGCGACGGCAACAGTTGACTTCACCCGTTCTGAGGTTTCCGTAGCACCCGCGCCCGAGCCGCGGGCTTCAGCCCGCGCGGTGTCGCCTGAAATGGAAAGCACGAGCATTCTCAAGGATTCACGACCGCGCGGACTGAAGTCCGCGGCTCTTCGATACCCCATCGTCCCGCTCGGTGAAGTCGCCCAGGAACTGATCGTCAAGGGCGGCTTCGCGTCGGTGATTCGCGAGCAACTTGCGGCTAGGACGTCGTGAACTTGTGCACGTGCCACTGCTCTGTGAGCAGTGTTTTGGGCGGCCGGACCCTCTCGCGAACACTGCTCACAGAGCAGTGGCACCCGGCCACATAGGAAGGGAGCCTAGGTTGGCGGCCCGGCGGAGAACAAACTGGAAGCGGTTGTATGAGCCCGTTCGCGAGACGCTCAATCGGGAGTGGGACCCGATCGGCGTGCATCCTGAAGTCGAGGATGAGTACGACACGTACGCACTGAGAATCACGCGTCTGTTGTTCGAAGGCGCGGACGCACACAAAATCGCCCGGCAACTGACCGACTTTGAGAGGGTGAGCATGGGTTATGAGCAGGCAACGGCGGACGGCAATCGGGCAATCGCCGAGAGGCTCGTTGGATTGACCACGAAATGACTCGGTACCGAGACCTGTAGGGTGTGCCATGCCCGCCGTTGAGTCTCGTAGGGTGGGCACCGCCCACCAGAATATGGCGAGTGGTGGGCCGTGCCCACCCTACTTGGGAAGCGAAAAATGCGTGAAGAAATCGAAGCGATTTTCCCTGAAATCGATCAAATCTCCGACCCCACCCTCCGCCAGAAGGTTACCAACGTCTGGAGCGACTCCCTAACCACCGGCGGCTGGACCATCGAGGAGCTCAAGCAGGTCCCCTTCACGCTCCTCGCCGGCGACACGGACATCCGCTTCCTCGAACACGTCCGCACCTGCTGCCGCATGTCGATCGCGATCTACGACGTGCTCAAGGACGCCTACGGCGACCGCGTCCCGCTGAATCGCGACCACCTGATCGCCGGCTCGCTGCTCGCCGACGTCGGCAAGCCGATCGAATACGTCAAGGGTCCCGATGGCAAGCCTGCCAAGGGCACGCGCGGCGACATGCTCCGGCACCCCTTCAGCGGCGTCGGCCTGTGCTGGAAACACGGCCTGCCCGACGAGGTCATGCACATCGTCGCGACGCACAGCAAGGAAGGCGACCACGTCCAGCGCACGCTCGAGTCGATCATCTTTCATCATGCGGATTTCGTCGATTTCGACATCGCGTGCGCGCTTGGACGGCGGTAACCGCAGAGGCGCGGAGAGCGCGGAGGAGCCGGGAGATAGTCACCGTGAATTCGGCGCGCTTGGCGCCTTGGTCGCTAAACAGTAAGGATCCTCGGCGTCCTTTGCACTCTCCGCGTCTCTGCGGTTCAAACAGGAGAAAGGGAAATGCCGACAATCACGGAACAAATCGCCCGCTGGGCCTGCGACCTGAAATACGAACACCTCACGCCCGACGCCATCGAAGCCGCCAAGCGGTTTCTGTTCGACACCGTCGGCTGCGCGCTCGGCGGCTATCAAGTCCACGACGTCAAAATGTTCCTTGAGCACTACCGTGAATTCGGCCAGCCCGGCCCATGCACCGTCATCGGTGCCGGCGACCGGATGAACCCGGTCGCCGCCGCGATGCTCAACGCGCTGATGGTCCGCGCCATGGACTACAACGACATCTACTGGAAGCAGGACCCCGCGCATCCCTCCGACCTGATCTCCGCCCCGCTCGCGATCGCCGAGTGGAAGAAACTGACCGGCAAGGACCTCATTCTCGCCATCGTCCTGGGCTACGACATCACCATGCGGCTCTGCCACATCGCCGTCCCCGGTATTCGCGAGCGCGGCTGGCACCACGCCACGCTGATGGCCTTCGCTGCGCCGCTCGTCGCCGGCAAGCTGCTCGGCCTGACGCCGGAGCAGATGCAACACGCGATCGGCATCGCGAGCTGCCACTGCTTCACGCTCGGCTGCGCCGTCGCCGGCAAGCTGACCATGATGAAGAACACGGTCAGCCCGATGTCCACCCGCGACGGCGTCGAGGCCGCATTGCTCGCTCAGCGCGGCTACACCGGTCCCGAAGGCGTCATCGAGGGCAAGGAGGGGCTGGAGCACTGCCTCGGCGAGGCCTGGGATTATTCGTGGATCACTGACAAACTACCGACCTCAAATTGTGGCACCGGCGTCTCGCCGGTGAGAGACACAGGCGCGACGCCTGTGCCACAAGAGGGTCACGGCTGGATGATCACCCAGTGCGGCATGAAGTCCTACCCGATCGAGGCCCTGATGCACTCGCCCGTCTCGGCCACGCTTCATATCCTGCGGGAGCAACATCTCGAGGCGGAAGACGTCAAGGAAGTACGAATCGAATCCATCGCCCGCGCTGCCGACATCCTCAGCGACCCGGCCAAGTACGACCCGCAATCCAAGGAGTCCGCCGACCACAGCCTGCCCTACTGCATCGCCGCGGCGGTCGCCGAGGGCCGCGTGACGCCGCTGGAGTTCAAGGAGGACAAGCTCTGGGACGCCCGGCTGCGCGCGCAGATGCAAAAGGTGAAGGTCGTCGCGAACGAAGAGTTCGAAAGGGCGTTTCCCGCGAAGCAATGCACCCGGGTAACGATCACGACCAACGACGGCCGCCAATTCACGCACGCGCTCGACGTCCCAAAGGGCGACCCGCGCGATCCGATGACGATCGACGAGCTGGAGATCAAATTCAACGCTCTCGCCGAACCGGTAATGAGCGAAGGCCGGCTGAGCGATCTCAAATCTGCCATCTTCGATCTCGAGCATCTCGCCGACGCCGGCAACCTGATGTCGCTGACCGTTGCGGACCTGTAGCAGCTGGCGTCTCGCCGGCCGACGAGCGTTGACTCACCAAACGCCCTCGTACCCCTCCGCCTGCAACGCGCACTTGGGGTTGTTGACATGAAGCCGGTGCGTCGGTCCCTCGGCGTTCTTCAATTCGCCGCCGTTGTGCGTCCAGGCCAGAATGGCGCCCTTGAGATTGACGGCTGTCAAGCCCCGGGTCAGTAACTGCTGGGCGTACAAGCCGCTGCGATGACCGATCGTGCAGTAGGTGACGATGGTCGCGCCTTCGTACTCCGACGGGTTCTGCTCGAATTGCTCGGAAGTGATCGCTCCGGGGATCATCGACACGGCCTGCTCGGCCGGAGAGCGCACGTCGACCAGTACAACTTTCTCTTCCGAGCGGCGCGCCGCAAGCTCCTCGGCCGTCAGTTCGGGAACCTCCGGAAACAACCGCCGGGATTTCTGATACATCGCCTCGATCTGTTGGCACTTGGCCTCGTCGGTCACGTTCGCCACGGGTCAACCTCCAATGATTCGTGCCCGAAACGCGGCTCGGGTGATCGGCCGCGGGGGGGTGCGAAGAACGCCTAGTTCACCGGGCGCCTATCGTAGCGGGTCGCCGGTGCGGCCGCTATCCGCCGAGTTTCCGGCGAGTGCGAGAGCCATTCTGTCGCGAACGGGGACTTGCCATAAGATGGCTCGGCACGCAAGCTATCTCTGCGAAGGCGGGTGACCGCCGGGGCCGGTATCGAGGAACCGCAAGGAGTTCGTAGGAAGCGCCATGCCCGAATCCGAATTGCTCGATTGCATGGTCCGCGGTCCGAGTGGATTCGGCTTCGTTCATGGGGCTCGCCGAGTCAGCGATGTCGGCTAACCGGTCGCGCCACGTCGTCCTGGTGGGCGGCGGCCACGCCCACATACACGTTCTGGAAGGCTTCGCTGCGGACCCGCCGCCGGACTGCCGCCTGACCGTCGTCGTGGACACGACCATCGCCGCCTATTCCGGCATGGTGCCCGGCTTCGTCGCCGGTCACTATCGGCGCGAGCAGTTGGAAATCAACGTCCTGCCGCTCGCTCGGCGGGCCAAGGCCCAGGTGGTCGTTGCCCGCGCCGTCGGTGTTGACCCGCGGAGCCGGCGGATTGTGCTCGAGGATCATCCGCCGGTCGAGTACGACGTCGCGTCGATCGATATCGGCTCGACGGTCGCGGGGCTCGACCTGCCCGGTGTCCGCGAGCACGCGCTGCCGACGCGACCGATCGGCGTCTTCGTGCAACGCGTGGCTCGGCTCGTCGAAGCGGCGCGAGAACACGTCTCCGAGGAACCGTTCCGCGTCGTACTGGTCGGCGGAGGCGCCGGCGGCGTCGAGTTGGCGTTTGCGCTGCAACATCGCCTCGCGGTCGGGGCCGGGATTCGCGTCAAAGTTTCCCTGATCGATCGCGGCCCCCGAATCCTGGCGGGATTCCCCGATTCCCTTGTGCGACGCGTCCAGCGCTCGTGCGAGGCCCGCGGCATCGAGATTCTCTGCGACCGCAGAGTGGCCGCCGTCGCCGCCGAGCGCCTTCGGCTCACTACCGGCGAGAGCACGCCGTATCACGCTTTGGTCTGGGTCGCCGGCCCCGCGAGCCAGCCGATCTTCGCGGACGCGGGGCTCGCGACGGATCGCCGCGGGTTCGTACACGTGCGTTCGACGCTGCAAGTCGTCGGGCACGACGACCTGTTCGCGGTCGGCGATTGTGCGACGCTGATCGATCACCCGAACACGCCGAAGGCCGGCGTCTACGCCGTTCGGCAGGGGCCCTTCGTAACGGACAATTTGCGGGCCTGGTTGGCGGGAACGAGCTTACGAACCTACAAACCCCAAAGCGACTTTCTGATGTTGCTCAATCTCGGCGACGGCACCGCCATCGGATCCAAATGGGGCCGTTCGTTCCAGGGCCGCTGGGTCATGCGGCTCAAGGACTGGATTGATCGGCGTTTTATGAGGCGATTCCAATTGCCAGAGTCGGCGAGTATGGGCCTATCCTCGTAGAGGGGGCGATTGATAAGAATGACGCGACGTTGCCAGGCCGACGGATTGGACCAAATGCCGACGTGGGCCGGACGATTCTCATTCGTGCCGCAGCGCCTCGATCGGATCCATCAGCGCGGCGCGGCGAGCCGGGTAGATACCGAAGACGATTCCTGTCAGGCATGATACGCCCAATGACAGGACCAGCGCCCACGGCGTGATGACCGCATTCCAGTGCGTGACCGCTCTGAGCACATACACTCCGCCGATGCCGAGTAGCACGCCGAGCAGCCCCCCGATCATCGCGAGCGCGACCGTCTCGATCAGGAACTGCCAGGTGATGTCGCGGCCGGTCGCGCCGATCGCGCGGCGGATTCCGATCTCGCGCGTGCGCTCGGTGATGGTCGCGAGCATGATGTTGAGAATGCCGATCCCGCCGACCAGCAGCGAGATGCCGGCGATAATCGGCATCACAGTGTTGAAGACCTGCTGCGTGCGCTGCTGCGACGCGAGCAGCTCGAGCGGCACGGTGACTTCATAGTCCTTCTTCTTGTGAAACGAAGCCAGGATCGCTTGGATGCCGCGGGCAGCGTGAAGGACGTTCTCCTCGCGGTCGACCGCGCAGACGATCTGGTGCAGTTCGACGCGCGTGCTTTCGCGCGTGCCCGAGCGTTGGGTATAACTCTCGACGCCGAACCGCCCGAGCATGGCCTCGAACGGCACATAGACCTCCATCGTGCGCTCTTCGATCCCCAGCACGGACTTGTTGGGGCTTTGGAACTCGAAGTCCGGCAACACGCCGACGACCCGGAAATACTCGGTGCCGATCTTCAAATCCAGCATGAGCGGATCCCCGACGTAGCGCGCCTCACGCAGCAGCCGCGCGCGAATCACGCACACCCGCCGCCGTTCGACCCCATCCAGCTCCTCCAGGGCGCGCCCCAGAAACGGCCGCAGCCGCAGACGCTTGAAGTAATTCGGTGTCACGCCGCGCACCTTGGCCTGGATGCGGCGGCTCTTGAACCAGATCCACTTTTCGAGGTCGTGGACGGGCAGGACCTCTTCGATCATGGGCAGCGTGCGGTCGATCTGCCGGGCGTCGCGAAAGGTCAGGCCGTAGCGCAACATCGAGTCGCTCGACTCGTCCTGGACATTGGACTCCTCGGGCGGCTTGCGGGCGTTGATGATGATGTTCTTGATTCCGAGCTCCTGGATTTGCTCCAGGATTGCCTGGCGGGCACCCTCGCCGATCGCGATCATCGCGAGCACCGACGCGATGCCGAAGATGATGCCGAGCGTCGTCAGCAGCGACCGCAGCTTGTGCCGCGCTAGATTGCGAAGCGCTTCGGTGCAGAGTTCAAGAAGGAACATCGACCGGCGCCTCCGAGCGGGTATCGCTTTCAATCCGGCCATCGCGAATGTGAACGCGGCGCGAGGCGGCGTCGGCCAGTTCGTGGTCGTGAGTGATCAGCAGAACGGTTCGCCCGGACGCGTGCAGCTCGCGTATCAGGCCCATGATGTCTTTCGACGTGACCGAGTCGAGGTTGCCGGTCGGCTCGTCGGCGAGAATCATCGCCGGGTCGTTGGCCAGCGCCCGTGCGATCGCCGTCCGCTGGTTTTCGCCGCCGGAAAGCTCGCTCGGCAGGTGATCGGCGCGACCCGTTCGATCAACTCGCGACAGCGACGATGGCGTTCTTTCCGCGCCACGCGGGCGTAGAACAAGGGCAGCTCGACGTTCTCCAGCACCGAGAGGTGGGGAATCAACTGAAAGGACTGAAACACGAAGCCGAGGCGCGTCTTGCGCACGTGCGAGAGCTTGTGGTCGTCGAAGCGCGAAACGTCCTCGCCCATGAGCTCGTAGGTGCCGCGCGTCGGCCGATCGAGGCACCCCAGAATATTCAGCAGCGTCGACTTGCCCGCGCCCGACGGCCCGACGATCGCGACATATTCCCCTTCGTCTATTTCCAGGTCGAAACTGCGCAGCACCGGCAGCGGCCTCTCCGGCGTGCCATAGACCTTCTCGATCCCGCTAAGCTTCAGTATGGGATGAGCGGACGCCATCTTCGCGAAAGTCGGCCTAGGGGCCGACCGTGCCCCCGGCGACCGCCACGTCCGGTTTGTCCTTTAGCGCAACCGCCTCGGCTTGGGCGCGCAGGGCCGGGTTGTAAAGCAAGACCTGATCGCCGGGCTCGATACCCTCGGCAATCTGAATGTATGTTTCGTTGTTGATCTCCGGCTTGACCTCGACGCGGATCGGCTGGTTCTTCTCGTTCATCACGTAGCTGTAGTGCCGGCCCTTCTCGAGAAAGACGGACTGGATCGGCACGTACACCACATCGTCGCGCTCTTCGACGAATATCTCGGCCTTGGCGCTGATACCGGGCTTTAGGATCTGGTCCTTGGTGGATTCCAGAATGATGTCCACCGTGAATTTCTTGACCTCCTCGTTGCGTCCGCCGCCGCGTTTTCCGGCGATCGATGCGATCTTGGAGACCTTCCCTTTGAGCACCAGGCCCGGATAGGTGTCCATCGTCACCGTGGCCACCTGGTCGACCTTGATCTTGTTGATGTCCGCCTCGTGAACCTCGATTTGGACTTTCATCACGCGCAGATCGGGAATCGTGAAAATCGTGAACCCACCCCAAATCTGACCGCCGAGCTTGATCTGGTCGCGATACCAGGATCGGCTCGGATCGCCGTAGAGCACGATCCCCGGCGAGGGCGAGCGGATCGTGAAGCGCTCCAACTCCTTTTCCATCTCCTCGAGCGAATCCTTAAGCGTGGCGAGTCTTCGGGTAGAACTTTCGAAGGCCACTTCCCTCTTGCGCAGATTCGATTTGCCTCGCTTTTCGGCGTTTCCCCGGCCGCGCTCGGCGTCGCTGAGCGCCGTCTGCTTTTCCGTCATCGTCATCGGCTCGGTGTATTTCTCGAAGAGGGCCAGGTCCTTCCTGGCGCCTTCCATCTGGATTTCGGCCCGCTCGTAGTCGATCTGGTCCTGTTCGAACTGGGCCTTGTTAATAAATTCTTTGCCCAGAAGCTCGCTCGAGTCCTCGAATCTCTTCTTGGCCCGCGAAAACTTCGTGCGGGCCTCCTTGATCTTGATCTCCAGCTCGCGGCGCTGCTTGGGAGCGTCGCCGTCGCGGTATTTCTCGAGCTCGTTCTTGGCTTTCGCATACGCGATTTTGGACTTTTCGACATTGGCCACGTTCTCGGATTTTTGAATCTCCAGCTCCGTCCTGGCCGAACCGAGATCCGCTCCGGTCTTGAGGATGTCCAGCTTGAGCTGCTCGACGCGCTTTTCGAGCTCGGTTGTCTCGATCCGGCAGAGCACCTCGTTCTCCTCGACGGTCTTGCCTTCCTCCACGAGAAACGCGATCTTCCCTCCTCGGTGTGCGGTGAAGGTGATCTTCTCCGAATTCTTGGCCATCAACGATCCATTCTCGGTGATCGTCACCGTCAACTTGCCGCGGGCGGCCGTGAAAAGCATGACCGCCGGCACGCCCCCGTTCCCGGCCGGGCCCCGGGTGCTGCGCACCAGTAGCGTGCCTCCTCCGCCGATGACGGCCACCACCGCGACAATCAAGATCGCTTTCATTCCGTCCACATCCCTTTCGTGTCAATAAACAAAACACCCAGATCACGGCGTAGTTGCAGGCGCGCGATAAAGTGATCGACCTTCAAGTCGATCAGTGCGTTCTGCGCGTTGGTCAGGCCCTGACGCGCTTCGAGCAGAGCGCGGTTGTCGACATCCCCCGCTTCGTAGCGAAACCGCGTCACCGCCACCGCCCGTTTCTCGAACTCGATCTGATCGACCTGGAGCTGAATCCGCTTTTCGATCTGCCCCAGCTCACGCAGTTGATTCAGAACGTCGCGCTCCACTTCGTCGAGCCGCTGCTCGAAATCACGTCGCGCCCGGTCCAGCCCGATCTGCGCCGAGCGGTACGCGTTGCGCTCCGCCTTGCGATCCAGCGGGACCTCCAGCGTCACGCCGATCGACGCGGATCGGTGGCTGGGCGTGGCGTCCTCGCCCGCCCGCGTGCCACCGTCCAACCCGTAATTGACGGACAAGTCCAGGTCCGGCAGCAATCCGTTTCGCGCCAGCCGCAAGCCGCGCTCCACGTCCTCGACGCGCTCGCGCTGGGTGTGCAGGTCCAGACGGTTGTAGTGGGCGATCTTCACAGCCGTTTCCGGATCGATCGCGATCGATCGAAACTCGGGCTCCTCGTCCATGATACGAATCTCGGCCGCGGTCGGCAACCCCAGCAGAATCTTGAAGACGTCCACCGCCAACTCGTAGTCCGTTCGTGCCACCAGCAGCGCGTCCTCCGCCTCGATCTCGCGGCGGCGCGCCAGAAAGACATCGTCGTCCTCGTTGCGATCGACTTTCCGCAACGCCTCGGCCTTCTCGCGGTCGAACACGGCGTCGGTGTAGTTCTGCTCGTCGTTGGCGAGTCTGGTTTTTTGGCCGACGAGTTGGTAGTAGGCGTTGGCTACGCGAATCGCGAAATCCTGCCGAAACAGCTCAAACGCCCGCACGGCGTAAATGAGATTGCGCTCGCTCTGTGTCAGCGCCTCGTGCGACGCTTCGTAGCCGGCGCCGCGCAGCAGCGGCTGCGTCCAGTTGACACGTACGGACGAATCGTAGAGGAACCGCTGATTCAAGTCGAACAGCGACGGGTCGTTCGCCCGGCCGGCGTTCAAGCTGGAATTGACCGCGACCCGACCGCCCAAAGGCAGAATTTGATTGATGCCGAACGTGGCGGCCAGAGCGTCACTCGCGGACGCGTCTTCCGCGTCGTTCCACACGTAGGAGATCGTGGAATTGAGCAGCGGGCCGAAATTGTAGCGCGTCAGCGTCCATCCTAGACCGTTCAGATAGATCGCTTCGCGCGCGTCAAGAATGTCCCGGCCCGAGGCGAAGGCCTGCTCCAGCGCGCCGCGCCGGTCGAGGATCCGGACCTCCGGCCGCGGCGGCGGCGGGGCGGTCTCATACTTGGCATTCGTGGCGCCCGGTTGCGCCTTGGACGGTTGTGTTGTCGACGCGGGTTCGACGGGCTGCGCCGCCGGCCGACGAACCCATTGGGCACGGTCTCCCAAGACGCGGCTCTGGTATTCGGCGAGGACCGCGGCGACTTCGCGGTTGGCATCGGCCGCGAGCCAGGAGGCACACCCCCCGGCGAATGCGACGATAGATGCGACAACGCCGATGCACGGGATGGCGCGCCGCGACCGACAACGCGGCGTCATTGCCGAACAACTCGTTAAGAGCGGATCAACCACGAACCGATCCCGCTGCGCCCGTGCCCAAGCCCGCCACGCGCGTCTTGCCAACTCCGACCGAGGGTATTCGTTCCGACACGCCGGCGGAATCCGCCTGGTGGCGAAGACTCCCGGCAGTGTCGGGCTCGAGCGGCGACGCGAGACGGGCCAACGTCAATGCGAATCGTCTGTCGCCGAAACCCATTCCAAACGGGCCACGCGCGCGAATCCCCTTCTTATCAGGCGTTCCATTCTACAACAAATCGTCCCTGCGGTGGCGAGTTGGCCCGGCCCGGATACGAATTCACCCGCTGGCGGCACCAAGGCGTTAACGGAGCGCGCCGTTGGCGTGGGGCGCCAAGCGGGTCCTGTCCGGGTCCATACCAAACATGACCAGGGACCAGTACGTTTCGTTCCAGCGGGAACGGGCGGCTGTGGTGGACTTCGACGGGGCGGCGTAGACCGCGCTCGCTCACACCCCCAGGACGGACATGGTCACGCCGCTAAGAATGGGCACCGTCAGGTTGTCATCCAACGCCATCGGCACCAGCTCCACAGCCGCCGCCACCAGCGCGCCGACAACGACCCCGACCTGGAACGAGATGACGCCCCCTGACGCCAGGATCCCAGCGATAGCCAGGGCCATCGCAACGAAAGCCAGGCTACCCCAGGGGGACTTGCCAAAGATGCGCGGCCCCGGGACCCGAGTC